>DASWRC010000044.1:0-2438 GCA_036403375.1 Pyrinomonadaceae bacterium | reverse complement strand
GCCGAAGATTATATATCTGATCAGATACGTTATCGGATTGCCTTCGCTCCAGCCGAAATAAACGTGCGGTATCTTGCCCGTCCGGTCTCTCAGATACATTAAGAGCGCCGCTATCGCATTGGGCACCGCCGGCGCTTCCGTCCGCAGAATTCGATAACCTTCGACATCGACTCCTCTGATTTTCAGTTTGCCCTTGAATTCCGAAGCATCGCCCAAATCTATCTCGTAAAACAAAACCGGGTCGGTCGAAGGAATATGATTGTCGATGCGTTTTTCGTGTTCCTTGAAGCGATATTCGGTGACGTCGCCTTTTTCGCGGCGATTGGTGACGATGCGAATATCGCCCGATTCCAAATCTTCGAGAAATTCTTCCGCCTTTTTATCGAACTCTATTTTATCGATGCGAATTTCGGTCGAACGAAGTGCGCGTGAGATAAACGACGCCGCGACAATTGAAAAGATAAAAAACGACGCGATTTTAATCCCGTCCGGACGTTCGAAAACGTTAGTAATTGTCGTGTAAGCAAACACGAGTGCGATAAAACCGAACGCCCATTTCCAATTATTCTTCCGGCGCGCCGCCGAAAGCGTGACGGCGACCGCCGCCGAAGTCATCAAAACCAGCACGCCCGTCGCATACGCTCCGCCCTGCGCGTCAACGTCCGCTTCGAAAATCACCGTGACGGCAAAACAAATAATCGTAAAAACCATCGTCAGCGGACGCGTCGCGCGCGCCCATTCGGGAGCCATGCCGTAACGCGGCAGATAACGCGGCACGATGTTCAAAAGTCCCGCCATCGCGGACGCCCCCGCAAACCAGAGAATCAGAATCGTTGAAATATCGTAAATCGTACCGAAAACATTTCCGATTGTCGGGCTGAAAATTTCACCGAACTTATCGTGCGCAATGTAGGCAAGCGCACGCCCGTTAGCTTTGCCTTTGTCCATTCCGCACGAGCAGTACTCGGGAATCTGATCTAATTTTTCTGTGTCGTTACAATCGATTGACGGGCAAAATTCACGCTCGGGAATCAGAACACTCGTTATGAAACTGCTCGAAATAAGCATCAAACTCATAATCAGAGCGGCAGTCGCCAGCATTTTTCGCGTGTTTCCGATGCGGTTCGGTCGTTTAACGAGCGGCATGACGGCGACGCCCGTTTCAAAACCCGAAAGCCCGAGCGCGAGTTTTGGAAAAACAATCAGCGAGAGCGCGACAATCATAATGAGACTTCGGGCTTCGCCGCCGCCGCTCCCGGTTTTATGCGTAAAAAGCGCGGTTTTCCAATTGGCGAGCAGCTCTGGATGAATCACGAAAACTTCGTACAGACCGACCCCGACGACGATTAAATTCAGAAATAGATACACGGCAACGAGCACGACGGCAATCCCGATTGCTTCCTTAAAGCCTTTCAAAAAAACCGCGCCGAGCACAGAAATTAAAATTAAAGTAATAACAACCGGGTGTTCGAGAAAACGCAGATTTCCGTGGACGAAAGGATTTTCGAGAACGTGCGCCGTCGCGTCCGCCGCCGAAAGCGTGATTGTAATGACAAAATCGGTCGCCACGAAGCCGAGCAGCGCGAGCACGAACAATTTTCCCTTCCACCGCGAAAGCAAAGCTTCGAGCATGGCAATCGAGCCTTCGCCGTGCGGACTTTCCTTGGCGACGCGGCTGTAAATCGGCAGGGCGCCGAACAAAGTCAACAAAATCAAAATCAGCGTCGCGAGCGGCGAGAGCGCGCCGGCGGCAATAAAAGCGATACCGGGCTGATAACCGAGCGTCGAGAAATAATCGACGCCCGTCAGACACATCACTTTCCACCACGGATGCTCATGATGATGGCTGTTTTCTCTTTCGTGAGGTCCTTCCATTTCTTCGACCCCTTCGTACAACCATTTGCTGAGTGGATTTCTTTTAGACTTTTGCATAGCGTCAAAACAAAGAGAAACCGCAGACACAAGTCTTTGTGTCTGCGGTTTCTATAAATAAAAACTTTTAGCCTTCGGGCTTGATTTCCATTCGAGCCTGCGAGGTTAGCTGCCGGGCTGGAATAATGGAATATTCTCCGTTTTACAAAACGATTCGCCCCAATTCGTGAATGGTTCCCCCGCGTTGAATTTTACTTCCCTTCAACTTCGGCAATCTAATTATCAAACGACAGAATATACGCTTGATAATTGTGAAAATCAAATTAAAATCCGGTTTTACAAACCACTTTATAAAGTCTTTATGGAATCTTTATGAAATCTTTATAAACTTTGTATTTATTCAAATTAGCCGCCCACATGGACGTTCGGACGGCGTTCGGGGTCGTCTTCGGCTTGTCTTAAGATTTCTCTGGTCACCGGCGCCGTATCTCCTTCGCCGAAGATTATATATCTGATCAGATACGTTATCGGATTGCCTTCGCTCCAGCCGAAATAAACGTGCGGTA
>DASWRC010000043.1:0-18284 GCA_036403375.1 Pyrinomonadaceae bacterium | reverse complement strand
ATTCGCGGTTCGCCCGGCGGCTTGCTAAACTTAAACCTAAATTTTCTCGGGGTCGGGTTTATAAAATCGTCGAATCTATTTTAAAGTATAGAAAGATGAAAACCAGTCATAAATTAACAATCTTATTTTTAATCTCCGCCGCAGTTCTTTCCACCTGCGCCGGAAATCGCGATGAAAGATTAGCTTCGAAAGTGGTCGCGCAATATCACAGGTACTACAACGACCAAAACTACGAGCAAATTTTCAACTCGGCGCACGACGAAGCAAAACGCACGAAAAGCAAGGAAGCGCTCGGACTGGCACTCGCCGAAGCTTTTGAAAAATACGGCAAACACATTAGCTCGGACCTGGTTTACACGAAAATCACGCCTGTCAAAGACAACGAAAAACAGGTCGAATTGGTATACAAATCGAAGTTTGAAAAAGGCTTCAGAAACGAAACCTTTTTGATTATCACGAATGGCGAAAAAGGCGCGCTCTACGCCATCGGCGAATTGTCGGACGACGAGCTGGAAAAGCTGAAATCCGAGTGAGTTTGATATAATTTCTTTAACAGGGGTTTTAGAAAAATGGATACCATCAAAATTATTTTAGCCGCCATCGGCGTTATTGCCATTGTCGTCATCGCTCTCTGGCTGATCGGGATAATTTCAGCGATTTTGTGGCTTTTGCTGTGGGCAGGACTCATCGCCGCCATCGGCTACGGCAGTTATAAATTATTCTTCGCCAGAGAAAAAACGACACCGAGATTAGAAGAAAAAACGCCGGTCGTGATTGCCGATATGAAGGACGCCGACCGCGCTCTCGAAGAGTACAAGCGAAAATATCTTTCCGAGTGATTTTATAAAAAATGTCTCGCTAGACTTTCGTTCCCAAAAACGATAAATTCAAATTTGCTTGTTATTTGGCAAAAAACGCGCTGAGATGGTGTAATCGGTAGCCACGTGGGTCTTAGAAGCCCATGCCGTAAGGCGTGCGAGTTCGAGTCTCGCTCTCAGCACCAGAGAAAATTCAAAATTTTTGAAAATCCGAAACAGAACATTTGCTCGTCTTGCTTTTTTTGATGAGCTTTAAATTTATTAAATGAAAACAGAATTAAAAGAAGTATCACCGACCCAAAGGGAAATACATATCGAAATCGAGCCGGAAGCGGTGAAGGCGGTTTATAACAAAGTCAGCCAAAAATATGCGAAAGCCGCAAGTGTTCCGGGTTTTCGCAAAGGCTTTGCGCCGCTCGACGTGATTCGTCTGCGCTTCAAGGAAGATATTCAAAACGAAGTTTTGCGCGAGCTTCTGCCCGGACAGGTTCAACAGGCGATTGAAGATCTCGGGTTACAGCCGCTTGCCGAACCGCATCTGCATTTCGATGACTTTGAAAATATCAAGCTCAACGGCACGGCGCCGCTCTCGCTGCATATTCACGTCGAAGTGATGCCGGAAATTCCGACGCCCGAATACAAAGGCTTGGAAGTCGTGCGCCGCGTTCGTCCCCTGCCGGAAGGCGAAATGGAAAGAATCATCGACCAGCGCCGTCAATCCGGTGCGAGCCTTGTTCCGGTCGAAGGTCGCAAATCCGAAAAGGGCGACACGCTGATTGTCGATTTGGAAGGGACTTTTGAAAACGACCCGGAAACAGACCCGATAAAAGCGGACGATTTGGAAATCAAGCTCGGCGACGAAGGCATCGAAGAATCGTTTACCGAAAACCTTGCCGGGCTTGAGCCGGATGAAGAAAAGGAATTTACGGTTTCGTACCCCGAGGATTTTTCTTCGCCGGTGTTGGCGGGAAAAACCGTGCATTACAAGGCGAAAGTAAAATCGCTCGGCAAGGTCGAATTGCCGGAACTCGACGACGAATGGGCACAGAGTCTGGACGAAGGTTACGAATCGCTGGCTGATCTGAAAGAAAGATTGGGCAAAGATTTGGAAACCGTTTCAAATTCGGATGCCGATGCCGCCGTTCGGAGTGAACTTATCGGCAAATTAATCGAAAAACACGATTTCGAGATTCCGAACACGCTGATTGAAGCACAGGCGCGCAATCTTTTGAACAATTTCGCGGAAGATATGCAGCAGCGCGGCGTCGATTTGAATAAGGTTGACAAGCAGTTTATCCAGATGGCTTACGACCAGATGCGCCCGCAAGCCGAACGAGACGTGCGCGGCGCGATGCTGCTCGAAAAAATAGCCGACCTTGAAAATGTCGATGTATCGGACGAAGATGTGGCTAAGGAAATCGAGATGATGGCGAATTATTACGGCGTGACGCCCGAGCAGATTCGCGAATCAATCAGCGCACAGCAGGGCGGCGAAGCCAATATTGCCAATAATTTACGGACGCGGAAGGCGGTCGAAGCGCTTGTCCGGCACGCGAATGTCAGCGAAGGTGAATGGATTGACCCGTCGCAGCAGCCTGCCGAATCCGAAGCCGAACAGCCGGAAGTGGAAAAACCGCAAGGCAAGGCGAAAAAGGCGAAAGCCGAAACCGCCGAAGCTGTAACCGCCGAAACTGAAACGGGCGAAGCGGAAGAAAAGCCGAAAAAGAAATCGGCGAAAAAGGAAAAATAAATTAATTCAAGCGGGCGGGTTATTTGAGAGTTTGCTTTTTTGAGGATAAGTTGTAAAATCATTGTCGGATAGCAGTTCGGCTATTATTTCAACAACTTAACTTCTTTTAATTAAACTAATTCTTAAACAATTTGCCCTTTTTTAGAAAGAGAAGAGAGAAAAACTATGTTAGTTCCAATGGTAGTCGAGCAAACTTCGCGTGGCGAACGTGCTTTCGACATATACTCCAGGCTTTTGAAAGACAGTATCATCTTTATCGGCACGCCGATTGACGATATGGTTGCCAACCTGATTGTCGCCCAGTTGCTTTTTCTTGAAGCGGAAGACCCGGAGCGCGATATTAATCTTTACATCAACAGTCCGGGCGGTTCGATTACCGCCGGAATGGCGATTTACGACACGATGCAGTTTATCAAAAACGACGTCGCGACCATCTGTGTCGGGCAATGCGCTTCGATGGGCGCGCTGCTTTTAACTGCCGGGGCAAAAGGCAAACGCTTTGCGCTGCCGCATTCGCGTATCCTGATTCACCAGCCGTCGGGCGGTGCTTCCGGTCAGGCGACGGACGTTCGCATTATGGCGGAAGAAATTCTGCGAATGCGCGAAATGACCTCGCGGATTCTGGCGTTTCATTCAGGACAAAATTTTGACCAGGTTGAAAAGGACGTTGAGCGCGACCGCATCCTGTCGCCGCTCCAAGCCAAAGAATACGGCTTGATTGACGAAGTAATTGAACACCGTGATAAATAGTTGCCGGTGGTAAGTGGTCGGTGGTCAGAAAAATCTGGCTCGCTGACCACCGACCACTGACCACTGACCACTTATGATTAGACGACCCGAAGAAATCTTACGCTGTTCGTTTTGCGGCAAGTCGCAGAATGAAGTCAAAAAGTTGATTGCCGGACCGAGTGTCTACATTTGTAACGAATGTATCGACATTTGCAACGAAATCATCAATGACGACGAGCAAGCCGAAAACGCGTCGGTGCGCACGGCGCTGCCGAAACCGCAGGAGATTAAATCTTTCCTCGACGAATACGTCATCGGTCAGGACGAAACGAAAAAGCGTCTTTCGGTTGCCGTCTATCAGCATTACAAGCGCATCGAGCTGGCAAAACGCCGCACCGATGTCGAGCTGCAAAAATCCAACATTTTATTAATCGGTCCGACCGGCACGGGCAAAACTTTACTGGCGCAGACATTGGCGAGAGTTTTGAGCGTTCCGTTCTGCATCGTTGACGCGACTTCTTTAACGGAAGCCGGTTACGTCGGCGAAGATGTCGAGACAATTCTGCTTCGCCTTCTGCAATCGGCGGGCGGCGATGTCGAGCGCGCGCAGAACGGCATTATTTACATCGACGAAATCGATAAAATCTGCCGCAAGGACGACAATCCTTCAATCACGCGCGACGTTTCGGGCGAAGGCGTCCAGCAGGCGCTGCTGAAAATCCTCGAAGGCACGGTCGCCAACGTCCCGACCCAGGGCGGGCGTAAGCATCCGCAGCAGGAATTCACGCCGGTCGATACGACAAATATTTTATTCGTTTGCGGCGGCGCGTTTATCGGGTTGGAAAGAGTCGTCGAAAAACGCTTCCGCAACAAGTCTCTGGGTTTTTCGGCAGACGTGAAATCGACCAAACAACGACAGAACGAAGCCATCGAAAAGCTCGAACCCGAAGATTTGATTCATTACGGCTTGATTCCGGAATTTGTCGGTCGCCTTCCGGTGCTGGGAACTTTAAGCGAACTCGATGAAGAAGCGCTGGTAAAAATTCTGACCGAGCCGAAAAACGCGCTCATCAAACAATATCAGCGCAAATTCGAGTTTGATAATATTCGCCTGAAATTTACCGACGATGCAATTCGGGCAACGGCGCGCAAAGCATTCGAGCGGAAAGTCGGTGCGCGCGGTCTGATGATGATTCTCGAAGAAGTGCTGCTCGAATCGATGTACGTTCTGCCGTCGCAGAAAAAGGTCAAAGAGGTTGTCATTACCAAGGAAATGATCGAACGCAAAGCCGCGCCGCTCGAAGTTCTGCGTGAAATCGACGAAGCCGCCTAGTACTAATACAAAATTTTCCAACCGCGGGTAACCGCGAATGAACACGGATTTGAATTATTTTATTTTAATCCGCATTCATCCGCGTTTATCCGCGGCTCAAATTTATTTCTTAAAATTCATCAATTCCGCACGAAAAAACTAGCCATTGGTGAATTAAATGTTTTAAAATTAGAAAATCGAAACCAATAATACTTTATCCAAGTTGACTGATTGATTTCCCGAAAAGAGTTACAATAGATTATGCAAGAATTTTCAGACCAGATGCCGAAGGACATTGCGCGTTTTCCGATGGTTCCCATCCGCGATGTCGTTATTTTTCCTTACACCAAAGTCGCTTTTAAGATTGGTCGCCCGAGTTCCGTTCGCGCGCTCGAACAATCGATGGTTGGAGAGCGCAATATTTTCCTTGCCACGCAGCATGACGCGACAGTTGACGAGCCGAACCCCGACCAGATTTACACGGTCGGAACTTTAGGCAGAATTCTGCAGGCTCAGAAGCAGGAAAACGGTCAAATCAAGGTCGTCGTCGAAGGCAGGGAACGCGGCGTCGCCGTCCGTGTCGAGCAGGACGCCGACGGCATGTTTTACGCTCACGTCCGCAAAGTTCAATCGGTCGATGAATCCGGTTACAGAACCGACGGACTGCTCCAGCAAATCAGCAATTTAGTCGAGCAATTTCTGCGCGTTTCGCCCGACGCCTATTCGGACGCGCTTCACGCTTCCTTAAGAGGAATTTCCGCCGCGCAGATTGCCGATGCAATGAGTTCGCACCTCAGAATCGCAGTTGACGAAAAACAAAAACTGCTCGAAACATTTTCCGTACAGGAACGCCTGCAGAAACTAATCGAAGTATTAGAGCAGGAAATCGAAAAGAAACAGCTCGACCGCAATATTCACGCGCGCACGAAGAAGCAGATGGACAAGCACCAGCGCGAATATTACCTGAACGAGCAAATTAAGGCTATTCACAAGGAACTCGGACGCAAGGACGACAAGGCGGAGCTCGACGAGCTCAAGAAGAAAATCGAAGAATCAGGCATGAGCGAAGAAGCCCGCGACAAAGCGCTGCAGGAATTCGCGCGCCTCGAAGCAATGCCGCCGATGTCTGCCGAATCGACGGTTTCGCGCACTTATCTCGACTGGTTAATCAATGTTCCGTGGCAGCTGCGCAGCGAAGAAATCCACGATTTATCGGAAGCCGAACGCGTTTTGAACGAAGACCATTACGGCTTGGAAAAAATCAAGGAGCGCATCCTCGAATATTTAGCCGTTCGCCAATTGGTCAAAAATCCGAAAGGCACAATTCTGTGCTTCGTCGGCGCGCCCGGCGTCGGTAAAACATCTTTAGGGAAATCGATCGCCAAAGCGACGGGCAGAAAATTCGTTCGTCTGGCGCTCGGCGGTGTCCACGACGAAGCCGAAATTCGCGGTCATCGCCGCACATATATCGGCGCGCTGCCCGGTCAAATCGTTCAATTAATGAAACGCGCCGGAACCGTCAACCCGGTAATTTTACTTGACGAAGTCGATAAATTAGGTAGAGATTTTCGCGGCGACCCGTCGGCTGCGCTTTTGGAAGTTCTCGACCCCGAGCAAAATCACACGTTCCGCGATCATTATTTGGATGTCGATTACGATTTGTCGCAGGTTTTCTTTATCGCGACGGCGAACGTTCTGCACACGATTCCCGCGCCGCTCCAGGACCGTCTGGAAATCCTGACGCTTTCCGGTTACACCGAGCGTGAAAAGGTCGAAATCGCCAAACGCCATCTGCTTGCGAAACAGGCGGAGGGCAACGGTCTCGACATCGAAAAGGTCAAATTCACGGACGACGGCATTTTGGAAGTCATCCGTCATTACACGCGCGAAGCGGGCGTGCGAAATCTCGAACGCGAAATCTCGTCGTGTCTTCGTAAAATCGCCCGAAAATTTGTCGTGACCGAAACGAAAGACGAATTCCGCGCCGTTATCGACGCCGAAAAAGTGCGTGAATTGTTGGGAACGATTCGTTTCCGCAAACAGGACATCGCGCGCAAATCGGAAATCGGTCTGGTCAACGGCTTGGCGTGGACGGAAGTCGGCGGCGACGTTCTGCAAGTCGAAGCGACGCTCGTCAAAGGCAAAGGCAATCTGACCCTGACCGGAAAATTGGGCGAAGTGATGCAGGAATCGGCGCGCGCCGCACTGACCTGCGTGCGCTCGCGTGCCGAAAAACTCGGCATCAGCGAGGATAATTTTCACGAAAAAGATTTGCACATCCACGTTCCCGAAGGCGCGATTCCGAAAGACGGACCGAGCGCCGGCGTGACGATTGCGACCGCGATGGTTTCCGTTCTAACCGCCAAAAAAGCGCGGCACGACGTCGCGATGACCGGCGAAATCACGCTGCGCGGCAAAGTCCTGCCCATCGGCGGCGTCAAGGAAAAACTCCTCGCGGCGCATCGCTTCGGCTTAAAAACCATCATCATGCCGAAAGACAACGAGAAGGATTTAGCCGACATTCCCGAAGAAATCCGCGAAGATTTGACGATTCACACGGTCGATACGATTGACGAAGTTTTAAAGTTTGCGCTTGAAGTGAAAAAGCCGGAAGACATTCTCGAAACCCCGCAAATCTGGAAGACCGACAAACCGGCAACCGGCGTTTCGACGACGATTGAATAAAAAAATAAATAAAAAAAAGAGGGCTTATGTTAGCTAACATAAGCCCTCTTTTTTTATTAGCCGCGCTTGGTCAGCCGATTTAAAGTTATTCGCGGGCGACTGCCGCGCCTGAAGAGAATCGGCTGATAAGTCCGACAACACCCAAGATTAGCGAAATGACGCCGACGACCGTTAAAAGCGTATCACGGCACGCGATACACCAGCCGCGACCATCGATAAAAATAATTATGCCGCCGACGATGATGAACCAAACCGCATAAACCAGTTGCAAATTTTTGAACATTTTGATTTCTCCTTGTGTTGCATCGAATCCGCAAGCGGGCGAATCCGGTGGTTAAAAAACAACGAAGCAGAGAACTTGCGCGTGGAAGTTCAGGGCTTTCGAAGTGTTTACGTATTTGAATTATTCTTTACCGAAAAAAGAATATTCCCTTATGAAAACAAACCCATTGATGTATGAATGTGCCTATAATGCGCGCGTTTAACGACTTTGTCAATAAAAATATTTTTTTACGACCGGGCGCGGAACTAAAACGTGCCGGACTCAGAAAATCTTGGATATAAATTTTTAATTTTGTAAGATAAAGAAAACGAACAAGGGAGTTAAAAATGAACGAAAAATTTAAAAACCGGCATTCGGACGATCCGAATTCTTTAACGACCGACGACCGGGAAGTGATGAACGTGACGAACCCGTCGGCGACTGATGTGAAAGACGCGCTCAACGAAAACCGCACGGGCGCGGCGATTGCTTCGGGCAGGCATTTTCCCGAAACCGGACCGCGATTGATTTTCGGCGTAGTACTTGTCATCGCGGGAATTATTATTGCTGTAGCGACTTCTATCTCGGTTATCGGAATCATCATCGGCGCGGTTATGGTCATTGCGGGAATTATTTTGCCGTTCGTAAACTTTCACGCCGGTGCCGGGCGCCGCGATACGGTTTAAATTGCATAAACACCGCAGTGCCGTAATCTGCTGCACGAGTCCGGCGAAATCAACCTGACTGCTCGGGCGAAGCTTTGCCGACCCGCAAGCTGCCGTATGACGAGGGACGCCGGCGCGGTCGGGTGTGAACGGCGTCCGTCGCCAAATGGGCAAAGAAATTTTTCGCCTTTATCTCAAGCGCGACGGCTTCGTGTCCTGCGGGTTTGAAACTCTTCGATAAAACGCCGGACGATTGCTTTATTTTCCGTATGCATTTCTTGTTTCTGCGGTTATTGTTTAGGTTCTTCGTGCCCGACAACTTTTTCGTCGCTTTGTCCGAAAGATGACAATCCCGAATTGCAGCGGCTGATAAACTAAAAAATATCTGTTTCAAAGATTTTCTTCCTAAAAGTCGTTCTGATGGAAATTTCGCATTTGAGCGGCGTTTGAATTCAGGTGAATAAAATTTTTTTGTAGGCAAAACGCCGAGGCTTGATTTACAATCGAGAAAACCTGGAGAAAATTTATGGCGGATAAATATCAATCGGCAGATTTGATTTTGAAATTATATGATTTGCGGCGCGAAACGAAAATGCGCGAGGCGCGCGCGTGGTTCGGAACCTTTATGCCCGAAAGCGCGGAAGAAATAATGCAGACTATTTCGAATCCCGAATCGAGCGCGAATTACCGGATGGTGACCAGCTACTGGGACATGGCGGCGAGCTTTGTCAATCACGGCGCGATTGACGATGAAATGTTCTATGACGTGAGCGGCGAAGCGTTGGTGGTTTTTGCGAAAATCGAACCTTTTCTCGCGGAAATCAGGGAAATCACGAAGCGCCCGAAAATGTTTCATAATCTCGAAAGCTACGTGATGCGGCAGAACGGCGCGAAGGAATTGCTCGCCGACCTGCGCGAAAGAATGAAAACCTGGGCGCAGCCGAAACAGGACTGAAATTTCGCTTTTCGCTTAAAATCCTGTAATGTATTCACTTAAAACCCTGTAATAATTGAAAACCAGAATATGAAAATAACTTCTGCCGAGTTTGTCAAGAGCGCTTTCGCGGAAGAACATTGGACGACCGACGGCTTGCCGGAGATTGCTTTTCTCGGGCGTTCGAACGTCGGAAAATCTTCGCTCATAAATTCTTTGCTGCAACGCCGGGCGCTGGCGCGAACATCAAATACACCCGGAAGAACGCAGAGCATTAATTTTTTTTTGATAAACGGCTCATTTTATTTTGTCGACCTGCCGGGTTACGGTTACGCCAAAGTCTCGAAAGCGATGCGTCAGGACTGGGGCAAAATGGCGGAAGATTATTTACTCAAACGTCGCGAGCTGCGGCTCTTTATACAGCTCATCGACGCCCGGCACGAACCGACGCCGCTCGACCAGAATTTAAGCGAGTGGCTCGAATTTCACCAAAAAAACTCTTTGGTTGTGGCGACAAAAGCTGATAAGATGTCGAATAATCAATTGATTAAAGCGATGCGCGAAATCGAGACGGCTCTGCCCGAAAAGCAGGTCATCGCGTATTCGTCCGAAACAGGTAAGGGAAGGGAAGCAGTCTGGCGCGAAATTGAAAAATCTTTGTGAAAAAATGTATTTGATATTTGATTTTTTCGGTTAAATCCTGTAATAATTGTAAATTCCGAAAAACTCAAAAGGTTTTTGAGAAAGCTTGCGAGGCTTATATTCGATAGCACTACAACGGAACTTTCCATATAATTTTCAATACGAGTTTATTATTTCCAAATGGGCAAAAAGGCTTTAAAGCCTTTATAAGACTTGAAAGAGTCTGGAATTAGTAAATATCGAATCCCAACACAAAATAAACAAACGGAAGATAGACATGGCAACGAAAACAACAAAACCGAAGGTAACCAAAAAGAGCAAACCGGAAGAAAACGGCTCGAACGGTTCGTCGGAAGAAATATTAGAAACAACAGGAACGGACACCGCTGCGGCGGAGGCTCCGCCGGCAGCTGAACCGCCGAAACCGGACAGCGCGCCGCCGAAGTCTTCATCACCGCCGACCACCGCCGCGCTCGATTTGAGCGGCTTGAAAGATATGTCAATTTCAGAATTGACGCATATCGCCAAGGAAATGGGCGTTGAAGGCGCAAGCGGAATGCGCAAACAGGAACTGATTTTCAAAGTCCTCGCCGCGCAAACCGAAAAAAGCGGTTTAATTTTCTCGGAAGGCGTACTCGAAACTCTGCCGGACGGCTTTGGTTTCCTGCGCGCTCCCGAATACAACTATCTGCCGGGACCGGACGATATTTACGTCAGCCCGTCGCAGATTCGCAAATTCGATTTGCGCACCGGCGATACCATCAGCGGTCAGATTCGTCCGCCGAAAGAAGGCGAGCGTTATTTTGCGCTGATTAAGGTCGAAGCAATCAACTTCGAAGCGCCCGAGCAATCGCGCGAGAAAGTCTTTTTCGACAACCTGACGCCGCTCTACCCGGACGAACAGCTCCGGATGGAAACGACGACCGACAACATTTCGGCGCGCGTCATCGATTTGGTTACGCCGATTGGTAAAGGTCAGCGCGCATTAATCGTCGCGCCGCCGCGCACCGGTAAAACGATGCTTCTGCAAACGATGGCGAATTCAATCACGGAAAATCATCCCGAAGTAACCTTGATTGTCCTCTTGATTGACGAGCGACCGGAAGAAGTTACAGATATGCAGCGTTCGGTCAAAGGCGAAGTTATTTCGTCAACCTTTGACGAGCCGCCGACGCGTCACGTACAGGTCGCGGACATGGTCATCGAAAAAGCGAAACGCCTCGTCGAACACAAACGCGACGTCGTGATTCTGCTCGACTCGATTACGCGTCTCGCACGCGCACACAACGCGGTCGTCCCGCCGTCGGGCAAAATCCTTTCGGGTGGTATAGATTCGAACGCGCTCCAAAGACCGAAACGCTTTTTCGGCGCGGCGCGCAACATCGAAGAAGGCGGAAGCCTGACGATTATCGCGACCGCTTTGATTGATACGGGTTCAAGAATGGACGACGTTATCTTTGAAGAATTCAAGGGAACCGGTAACTCGGAAATTCACCTCGACCGACGCTTGAGCGACAAACGCCTCTTCCCGGCGATCGACTTGCAGCGTTCGGGTACGCGTAAGGAAGAACTTCTTATCAACAAGGAAGATTTGAACCGCATCTGGGTGATGAGAAGAGTGCTCAACCCGCTTTCGCCCGTCGAGCAGATGGAAGTCGTTTTGGAACGTCTCTCGAAGACCAAAGCCAACCACGAATTTCTGGCTTCGATGCAAACCTAGTTCAATTACCAATGACAGAACGAATGACCGGAATGATTTACTCAAACCGGTCATTTTTTTCCTTCGCCTTCAATTCGTAATTCGTAATTTAAAGAGTGAAAGCCCCGATTGTTTCCCAGGCAATCAGGGCTTTCGTTTCCTTAACAGTCTTCCATAACCTGCTAAGGAAAAAGACCGCTGAAGTGTATTCTAATGGCAAATGTAAGACCTTTATATCACAGGTTTTTTAAATTGCAATACTTTTTTTGAAAAAACTGGAAAAAGTTTAAAATCGCCGATTATAAGTATTTTAAAAAATATTGACGTGCCGAACGATAACTGTTAATCTCGCAAAACAGCTTTTCTAACACAATCAAAGGAGAATAATATTTTATGGTCGAGGCAATGATATTACTTGATTCACCCGGACCGCTTCCGGTGAAAGCTACTTTCCAGGCACCGGCAGACGGTTCGGTGATGTTTTGTTTATCCGGTACAGCCTACACACTATTTTCGTCGGGCACCGTCGGTATTACTTTGTCACTCGATGGCGTCGTCATCGGTCAGCCGGCAACCTGCTGGGCGTCTATTAGTTATGCCGTTAATCCGCCGGCTCATTATGCGGTGCGAACAACTTTTATCGCGTTGAATAATCTGACCCCCGGCGAGCATACAATTAGCGTTGCGCCGTTGTCCAACACGACTACAGTTGCTGATAACACCGATACTTTTCAGGTCACGTTGTTTTATTAAACGGAGAAAAATTGCGGAAAAACATCAAAAAGTTAGTGGAAAATCGGGAAAAGGGAAGTCTTAAAGGCGAGGCTGCGAGATTCTATGCCTGACGGTCTCAGAAAGCCAGATTTCCCCCTCAGCCACTCTTTTTATCGCTTCAAGTAATACTGCGGAGGAGTCCTCCTTTACCACGATTCCGCCCACACCTTGCAGCATCGCGTCTTCATATACCGCAAAATCATTAATCCCGGTCATTACCAAAACTTTGGAAAAGGTTTTATTAACTAAATCGGGAATAATTTCAATGCCGTTCTCATCATTTAAAATTATATCCAATAAAACCAAATCGGGATTTTCTTTCCGGACAAGACTTAGGCATTCCGCACAAGTATTAGCCATCCCGACAATCTCCATGTCGGGTTCGGCATTTATGATTATCGACAGTCCCTCTATTAAGAATTTGCTGTCTTCAACGATTAAAACACGAATTGGTTTTTTTCGACGATTTGTCATCTATATCTTCCGTATCGATTTAGGGGTTCGACTCGTTTATTGAGACAAATCGTTATTTTTTTCCAGGGACAGTGCAACATATAAAATGCCGTATGTCCAAAGAATTGATTAAACAATTGCAGGCTTATGTTTGGGGAGCGTTCCAACAATAACACGAACTAAAATTAATTTAAAATTCAAACTTTAAATAGAGAAGAGCTCCCGAATCAATCTTCGAACATACGGACTCCGGGTCTGAAGGAAATTAAGCCGATAATCGGGCGATTTTATTGCATAAAAAAGCCGGCAGTCGTGGAACTGTCGGCTTTTCTATGTAGGTTCGATTTTTACTACTCCGAATGACTAGAGCCCGTATAAGCCGCATCTTTACCGCTAAAAACCCAGCCGGAACGAACGGTTCTGCCGCTTTCGCCGGGACTGAGGACGAAATCATCTGTCGTTTGAAAAGCTGTTTTGAGCAGGTCGGCATGCTTCTGGGTAAATGCGAGCGTTGGGTTTTCGTTGTTTTTTAACGCGCCGATTTTGATGTCGCCCGAGGCTTTCGACATGAAGTATTCGATGTCTTCTAATTTACGCGGCAGGTTTTTTGTGAGCCATTCGACGCCCGTTTCGGTGATGAGCATATCGTCTTCGATGCGGACGCCGATGTTCTTGTATTTTTCGAACGCCGGGCGGATTTTGTCGAGCCACGCTTTGACTGCCGGTTTCGACGCGTCGAAATAATTGAGCGCGTCTTCACGGATGTAGATGCCGGGTTCGTTGGTCATAATCATGCCGGGCTGGAAAACGGTTTGTCCGTCCCCGCCGACGTCGTGGACGTTCATGCCGAGCCAGTGACCGAGCCCGTGCATGTACCAGATGAACGATTGCGGCATTCCGATGGTTTTTTTGCCGCCTTTGCCGTCCGAAACCTTCAGTTCACTGCCGGGAATGAGTCCGCCGACCTCCGTGATAAGTCCGAGCCTGGCGAGACCTTCTTCGACCGTTTTGCGTGCCGCCGTGTCCGGGTCTATGAATTTTCCGCCGGGTTTCATCGTTTTGGCAGCCGACTCCTGCGCATCGTAAACGATTTGATAAATTTCCGCCTGTTCTTTTGAAAACTTGCCGCTCACGGGAAACGTCCGCGTCACGTCCGCCGTCAGGTGGTTATATTCCGCGCCGACGTCAATCAGCATCAGACTGCCGGGTTTGACTTCACCCTGCGATTCTTCGTAATGCAGCGTCGTCGCGTTCGGACCGCAGCCGACGATTGACGGGTAACCCCAGTAATCGGCGTTGCGGCGGCGATAGACGTATTCGATTTCCGCCTGCGTTTCGTATTCCCATTTTACCTGCCGGACGGTCGCCATCGCGCGCATATGCGCTTCGGTCGAAATGTCGATGGCGTGCTGCATCAGGCGGATTTCGTACGGCGTTTTTATCGCGCGCAATTTGGTGAAAATCGGGTTCGCGCTGACGATTTGAAAATTTTCGGTCTTTTCGTATTTGATTGGTTTCGCCTCACTTTCGTTCGTTACTTTTGAGAGTTTTTGCGCCAAATCCCATTCGCTCTGATATTCGCGCGTGTCGTCAGCCTCGGATCCCATATTCGGCACCAGCAGATAAAGATTTTCAACCGCTGGCGTGAACGTGAAGCTGCTTGTTTTTGATTGAAACGACTGGTTGAGCTTTAAGAGGTTAAAAAAGTTTTCGTATTCAGTGGCGTCGATAACAGTTTTAATGCCCGAAATATTCGCGGCTTCTTCGACGGAATACATATGACCGTTCCACGTTTCAAAACGCGGGTTGCGTTTTGGTAGAAAAAGCATTGCTTGGGTCGAACCGCCCTGTTTTGCCAGCACGAGCGTCGCGTTCTGCTGTTTGAGATTTGTCAGGTAATAGAGATTGTTTTCCTGCCGGTAGAGAAAATCGACGTCGTTGGTATAAACTTTCGGCGCGGCGCTCATCAGAACCAACACGGAATTATCCTTCATTTCCGCGAAAACCCGGGCGCGCCGCGCGGCAAGCTCCGTCTGCCGCTCCGCGTCGGAAAACCGAGGCGCCGGCGGCGTCTGCCGAATCGCCCTCGGCGCGCCTGTCCCGGGCTCAGCCCTGAGCGGAGCCGCCGCCGTTACCGAAAAAGCGGCTAAACCGATTGAAGTTAAAAACCTTTGCAAAATTACCTTTTTCATCATCTCGTCTTCTCCTTATAAATTTATTCGGTCGTCACCGGACCGATAATCACGCGCGGAATATGCATTAAATCGATTCTGCTTAGCTGATTGGCTTCCCATATGCGGTTAAGCTCGACCAGCGCGGCGGATAGATTAGCGCCGAAACCTCTGGTATAAGCTTCGGACGACCACGGAATCGAAGTCCGCCCGCTTTGCACGTAAAGCGAGTAGCGCATCCAGTCGATATGGATATGCGTATAATGCCTTGTATCCTGTATGTAACTGCCCGGAATACCGTTCGCGGAAATTACGACGTTGCGGTAAATTGCGCTCAGCCAGCGCATTTCGCCTTGAAAATCGACGAACAGCGCCAGCAGATTTTCCGCCAGAATTCGTTCGCGCTCGACGTTATTAAACAGAATAATATCGAGCGCTAAACCCGCATCATGACGATTCAGCGTGCCGTCACCGAGTCGCCATTGCAGACGCGGCAGGTGCTCGCCGTTGTGTTCGCGGTAAGTTCCCGCCAAAAACGGAATCGAACCGCGCAGACTACTCCTTAATTCTTCGACCGCCGGACAAGGCATAATATTAATCCTCCCTGAATACTTCAAAAGAGATGTCCTTCGACGCCGTGTTACCGAAATAATCGGCAGCCGATACGCGCAAAATGTAATTTCCTTTTTCAAGCTGTGCGGCGTCGAGAAAATTCTCTTCGGCAACATTGCCGTGCACTTGATTGGTCGCGATGTAATTAAAGATGGTTTCACCGGTCGCGCCCGATTTGCTGCCGCGCGCGTAAACGAGCCGGACGGCTTCCGGTTCGGGCAGACGGTCGAAACGGATGGTCCATAAAGGTTCGGTAACAGGAATTCCGCCGCCCCGGAAGATTTGATAACCAACCTGAAAAACGCCGAGTCGCCGTCGTTCGGCATTGCCGTCCATCCGGTCATAGGCTTTGACGACGATTCGCGTTTTTCCGCTCAAGGTTATACGCGACGTTTGGCGCGAGGTTTCAATCTCGTTCCAATTTTCGTCCCAGAGCGTTACTTTTTCGATAACCGGCGCGATTGTATCCGCCACATTGGGCAGCTCAAGCGCGTCGAGCGCGTTCATTTCCGCGCCGCTTCTGCCCGCAATCAGATGGACGTGATTCATCGGGTTCAAAGTCCCGAGCGGCTCGCCCGCCGAAAATTTCGCACCGCGCGGAATGCGCACGCCGTTTAATTTTCCGCTTTCATTTTTTGAAAAAATAAAGCGCTTGTCGTCGAAAAACCGGTCGTCTTTATCGCGACCCAAACGAAGATGAATGTAACCGAGCGTCGGAAATCGGGCGAGTTCCCTAAGCGTCGCAAAATTTTCCGTCGCCTGCGGGCGCAGAACTTTTTCGGTGCGAACGAGGCGCGCGGTTTCACCGTAACCGCCGACTACGTCCAAGCCGTTGTGGAACCAAACCTGTTCATTGGCGCCCGTCAATTCGCCGCGAATCTCGCCTAACGTTCCGGCGATTTCGCGGCGCGCGTCCGCCGGGTTGTAACTCCAGCGCGGCGCGGCTAGCCGGCGGAAATCAGCCGCCTTCAAGCGCGCGTTTTCGATTTCTTCGGTAGAAAGCGTTTTGCCCAAATCTTCGCCCGTAAAAACCCTGACGACTTGATTTTCCGCGTCGGCGACGAAAAGATTGCCGTGCGCGTCCGTCGCCAAACCGCTCGGACGATTAAAGCGCGCGTCGTGCGGGCTGCCGTCGGCAAAACCGCGCCGCGTGTTCGAGATTGTTTTGACGAGCGGAAAAATTCTATTTTCGATAACGCGAATCGCGTTGCCGTCCGTAAAATAAATCGCGCCGGTTTTATCAATCGAAACGGCGGAAGGCTGCGCCAGAACGGCTTCCGCCAGGCTGCCGTCAACCAAATCCCAATTGCCGTTTCCGGCAAGCGTCCGCGTGGTTCCGTCGCGCTCGATAACCCGAAGGCGGCGATTATTCAAATCCGCAACGATTAATTTCCCGTCCGGGGCGGCGGCAATTCCGCACGGCGTGTCGAATCTTGCCTGATTTCCCGCGCCGTCCGCAAATCCCTGCACGCTTCCGGCAAGCGTCGAGACTCTGCCGTTTTCGATGATGCGGATTTTATCGTTGTAAGTGTCGGCGACAAATATTTTGTCGCCCGAAACCGCGACGCCGACGGGCGCGTTGAAAAGCGCCGCGCGGGCGTCGCCGTCGTTGAAACCGGATTGGTTTTCCGTCCCCGCAATTGCCTCGATTTCACCGGTCGGTTTGATTCGTTTTATTGTGTGGCTGCCCGAATCGGCGACGATTAAATCGCCCTTTTGGTCGAAAACGATTTGCGACGGCGTGTCGAGTTTATCGGTAAAAACGCTCGCCGTTCCGTTTTTTGAAAGCTTCAGAATTTTGCCGTTTTCGCCGTCGGAAACGTAAACTTCATCCGTCTTTACGGCAACGCCGAACGGCTCGCCGATTTTCTCGCCGGTGCCTGCAAGGGTTGCGACTTTGGAAATCGGTTTCGGTTTTTCGACCGGCGGTTTTTGGCAGGCGGAGAAAAGAGAAATAAAAATTAAAGCCAGGGCGCAAAGACGCGAAGGCGCAAAGGTTTTTAGGATTAAATTATTTGTTAACAACGGTTTTATCTGATTATTTATGACGGGTTCGCGCCCCGGCGCTTGTGCGTTAAAAGTTTTTTCTGACATCGGGTTTTTCCAAAATACAATATGAAATTTAAAAGGACAAACGTCTTGTAATTTGTTATTATCACCAAAAGCCGGAAGTTAGAAAATTCGGGGAGGAAAGATTATGTTTTCGTTAGAGGAACTTTTAGGTCAGCAGCAAGGTTCGCAAGCCGTCGACCAGATTAGTCAGACGGTCGGAGCCGAGCCGAACATGGTCAATAGCGCGATTCAAATGGCTCTGCCGGCGCTCACAAACGGTCTGGCAAACAATGCCTCGACGCCGCAGGGCGCGGAGAATTTGAATAATGCGCTCGGTGAGCACGACGGCGGGATTCTGGATAATCTCGGCGGTCTGGGCAGTCTCGCCGGCGCTATCTTCGGCGGCGGTCAGCCGGCTTCGCCGCAGCTCGACGCCGGCGGAATCCTGGGTCATATTTTGGGCGGCAGTCAGGGACAGGTGACGCAGCAAATCAGTAATCAGAGCGGTCTCGGGATGGGACAGGTCGCGCAAATCCTGATGCTGCTCGCGCCGATTGTGATGGGTTATCTGAGCCGTCAAAAACAGCAGAACAATCTCGATGCAGGCGGGCTTTCGCAGGTTCTCGGACAGCAGCAGCAGCAGATTCAGCAGTCGCCGCAGGGCGGATTTTTGTCGAGCATACTCGACCGCGACCACGACGGCAGCGTCACGGACGACATTGCTTC
>DASWRC010000042.1:0-2633 GCA_036403375.1 Pyrinomonadaceae bacterium | reverse complement strand
GTCGTTCCCTTTTCATTTGAACTGATTTCCAAATTCCCGCCGAGCAGCCGCAGGCGTTCGCGCATTCCGGGGATTCCGACACCGAGTACGAGAGAATCATCACCTTCGTTTACCGACACTTCCTGAAGAATACCCTGTCCTTCATCTTTTAACAGCAGAACTATTTTATCCGGACTTTTGGTTAGCTCGATACTCGCGGTTTGGCTGCCGGAATGACGATGAATATTCGTCAAACCTTCCTGCACTATCCGGTAAAGCGCGGTTTCGATTTCCGAAGGAAGTCTGCCAATTTCCTCATGCTGCACAATCTCGATTTTGATTCCGCTGCGCGCCGAAAAACCTCGGATAAACCAGTTCAACGCCGATACCAGTCCGATGTCGTCGAGCGTCGGCGGGTGCAAAAGGTATGAAAGCGTGCGAACTTCGCGCAATGACATAGAAGTCAGCGACTCGCTTTCCCGCAAAAGATCTAATGCTTGTTTGTCATCCGGCGACAACATTTTTTTCAATGCGGAAATGTTAATACTAAGTGCCGCCAGATTCTGGGCGGTTTCATCGTGAAGCTCGCGGGCTAATCGGCGGCGCTCCTCATCCTGTAAATTGAGAAGCCGCGCCGTCAACTGCTGAAGCCGTTCTTCTTTTTGTTTTTGCTCCGTAATGTTTTGAGCCATTATCAAAATTGCATAAATGTAACGGTTTTGATCGTATAGGGGAACAGCACATAGCCGATAAACCTGTTCAAACACAGGCAACTCGAATTCTACTTCTTCGCCCGCAAAAGCCCGCTCGTAAAAAGGCAGTGTGTAATCGACCGAATCTTTTGCATATAACTCCTGCAATCGCTTGCCGACCAACATTTCGCCCGACAATCCGACTTTTTCCAGTTCATTACCCGCCGCTAAAAGATATCGAAAATCTCTGTCTAAAACGCTCACCGACTCATTCGGAAGATTTTGCACCAGCGTCCGCAGCAGTTCTTCCTGTTCACGCAAATTTTCTTCCGCTTGCTTGCGTTCGGTGATGTCCGCAATCATTGCTAAGGCGCCCGCGTATTTTCCGGTTTCGTCAAAAATCGGCGACGCCGAAATCAGCGCCCAGAGATATGAGCCGTCCTTACGGTACAGTCTCGCGTCATACTGCTCGCTGATTCCGCTCTTACGCCTTTTCCGAATCTCGGAGGCACCGCTTTTTGTCTCCTCATCATAAAGTTCAAACACTGGTTTTCCGATCAATTCCTCGACCGTGTAGCCAAGCATTTCAGCCAATTGCCGGTTAACAAAATAAATTCGCTTATCAGTGTTAACGATCCAAATACCTTCCATCATCGTGTCAACTATCTGACGGTATTTTTCTTCGCTTTCGACGAGTGCTTTCGCGATGCGATTTTGTTCCGTAGTATCGCGCCCGATTCCCTGTAATTCGATGAGGTTTCCCTGCGCGTCCAGTATTAAGTAGTCGATCCAAAGTTGCCAACCGACACTGCCGTCAGCTTGAATGACTTCGTGTTCGATAGTTTTACTCTGACGGTCTCTTAGCAGAGTTTGCACGAATGCTTCTGTCCTCGGACGCGCGTCTTCCGGGATTAACTCATAAAATTTCCTGCCGATCAGCTCTTCGCGTGATTTGCCGAAGAAGCGGCAATAAGCCTCATTCACAAAGGTCAATGTCGAATCCGGCAGAAAACGGCAAATCAGTTCGGTCTGTGTTTCCACGACATTGCGATAGCGTTCTTCCGAGGCACGCAGTTTAGCTTCAACTATTTTCCGGTCGGTAATGTCGCGTTTATTGACAATGACAATCGGCTCGCCGGCTTCATCCGACGAAACCCGTCCGGTTACTTCCAGATATATCCAGGCGCCGTTTTTATGACGGTAGCGGTATTCGACCGGCTGAGAAAGGTTTTTGTTTTCGATCGCTTTCCTGAATGCCTCTGTAACTGCGGCGAAATCGTCAGGATGGACATAATCAAAACAAATTCGCCCGATTCTCTCTTCAATTCGATAGCCGAGAATATGTTCGCAAGCCGGACTTTCATAAACGATAGTTCCGTCAAAGAGCAGGACGCTGATAATGTCGTGCGTGTTTTCGATTAGAGAGCGGAAAAACTTTTCTTTCTGCAGTAATCTTTCCGCCGCCAGTTTCTGGTCGGTAATGTCGCGCGAGATAACCAGTAATCGCTCGACTTCTCCTTCGACATCTAAGACCGGGCTAATCAATACGTCCCACCATTTTTTCGTGCCGCGCATAGTCGGGTTCTGCCCCTGAAATCTTCCGCTGCCACCCCCTTTTGCCTTTTCAATCTCCTGTTTTAACGTCGCTTTGTCTACGTCATTCCAGAAATCAAGCCAATCGCTGCCGATGCAGGAGTCGTCTTCCATCTCCAACAATTCCTGCCCTTTCGGGTTGAGATACAACAGATTTCCGGCGAGGTCTAAAATCTTTATGCAGTCGTTGCTGCTTTCGATAATGCGGCGGTTAAACTCTTCGCTTTGCTGCAGCTCCCGGCGGGCGCGTTTGCGTTCGGTAATATCTCGGATTATCCAACGCAACTTTTCCTCGTCGTCGCTCATAACGTGGGAGACATTTACCGCCGCCTGGAATTCTTCCCGTCGGTTGCGCAGTAAAAATATCTC
>DASWRC010000041.1:0-12519 GCA_036403375.1 Pyrinomonadaceae bacterium | reverse complement strand
CACGGATTTGCTTTTGCTCTGGCTGGCGACGCCGATAAACGGCGTATTGTCGGTCACGTCGTCAATCTCTGTCTCGTCGGCTTCTTCGGTGTCGTCTTCGCTTTTGGTGTTGATGATATTGACGAGCGGCAGCGCAAAGCGGTCGAAAATCTGGTTCGGACTCGACGGCAGAACACCGTTGTTGTAAATCTGCACGCGTTTGCCGAAACTGATAAACGCCTGGGATTCGGGTTTGATTAGACGCCATTTGCCGTCTTCGCTCAACGGGTCGATGGCGGCGGACGGGCGCAGAATCATCCGTTTTTTCGTGCCCTGCGGTAAGCCTTCGAGAAGGTCGTCCATCGAATTCGGCAATTTCGCGCCGCGATAAAACAAAACGTATTGTTCGATGGCTTTCGCCACTTCCTCGCCGCGCCGGATTTGCTCTAATTCTTTTTCGCGCTGGACTTCGATGTAGACGGTCGGCGCGACCGCGAGCAGAGACATCGCGAAAATCGTCATCACCGCCATCACCGCGAGCAAAGACATTCCCTGTTCGGATTTGCGATTTGCGATTTGCGATTTGCGATTTTCTGCCGTCATTTTTCTACCTTTGATTATCGTCGTTATCGTCAACGTCGTCGTCCTTCTTTTGCGGCTGCGGCGTCGGCGGAATATACGGTCTTAAATTACACGGAATTCCGGGCGCGCACTGCGGCTGTTGGACGTTCGGATTGTTCGGGTTATAGAAGCCTCCGTCGGTCGGAGAATTCGGATTCTGGCGCGTCGTGCTCGTCGAACTCGTGCCCGTACCTTTCACTAAATCGATTGAATACGGCGCGAGAAAAGCGAGTTGAATATCCTGCACCAGAAGCCTGCTCGGCGTGATGCTCACCAGGCGGAAACGCCCGCCGATAATGTCGTTCAGACGATAGCTCGACGGCGTCGTCTTGCCCTGTTCCTGGACGTAAGCCGTGTCGTTATTGCCGCGCTTGCGGGCGACCGCGCCGAGGAAGGAAAACTGCGGTTGAGGCGGCTGCTGGATATTGAAATAAATCACATTCGAAAATAATTTATTGTCTCCCGATTTAACTTCGACGGCTTTTTGTGCGCCGGCGGCGATATAATTTGCCGGGATTTCCGCCGATAGCTGCTGCGGGCTGATATATTTGGTCGGCAACGGCGTTCCGCCGAACCAGATGGGCGTCTCGGGCGTAAATTTATCGCCGCCGACTTCCAGAATAAAACTTTTTTCGCCCGCATAGACGCTTTGTTTGTTGATATAACTGAGTACGATATTCGGCGTCGGAACAACTAACGGCGTCGGCGTCGGCGTTTTCTTTTCAACGTACGGCGTCGGGCTGAACGGCGTCGGAATCGGCGGCTCATAAAACGCGAAAATGTTTCTTCCCGGTTCGCCGCCGCCCGGAGGATTTTGCAGGAAAACCGCCGTCGAAGTGTAAACGGAATCTATTTCGTTTTGTCGCGGCAAAGCCGTCACGACCGTGTCGCCGCTGCGATTCGGCGTAGCGGAAGCGACGGGCGTCGGCGATATTTTCACGTTGACCGTCTTTTTACCCGAAAAAGGCGCGAAAATAAGATTGCCGAGCGCGAGCAGCGCGAGCGTGCCGATAACAATCGCCGCAATAATTTTATTTCTCTCCTCCGGAGATTTGCCTTCAAAAAGTTTCATCGTCTTTAATTCTAAAAATTACGGCTCCAAGCTTGCGGCTTGCGGCTGAAAATTCGGACGGCGAAAATACGCCGCCATTTCGAGACGCAGGGTGACGGTTTCGCCGTGCGTTTTACCGCGGTCAGCTTTGACCGCCGATTGCGCCGGCTGTTGCTGCGACTGAAAACCGGGCTGCTGGCGGTACGGGTCGAAATTCGGCGAATTCGGATTCGCGCCCGACGGATTCGCGCTCGACGGATTATTTGTCGAAATCTGCTGCGGCTTGGTCGGGTCGACTTCCTTTTCCTTGTTTTCCGACGGCTCAAATTGAATCGCGCTGATGACGATAAACTGATTGCTCGTTTCGACTTCGCGAATAAACCGCCGCAGGTTTTGATACGAACCGTCGACCGTCATCGTCACATACTGCCCGGGATAAATGCTGATTGCCTTCGACCTGCCCTTTTCGCCTTCCGTCTGCTGCGTCCGGTTCGGGTCTTCGATTTCGAGCGGCACGTAATCCGGTCCGGTGGTATTCGTCAAACCGTACGCCGCAATCAAACCGTTAATCTGCTGGTAAAGCGCGTTTTTGCCGTTCGTTTCCGCCGACAGGTGATTTGCTTCAAAATCATCGACGCTGCGCAGAATTTCCTGAACGCGGTCCTGCGTCGTCGTAATATTGCCGTAACGCGAGCGGGCGGTGAGAAACTGTTTTTCCAAATCATCGCGCCGCGCGCGGTTATCGCTCAGTTCTTTCTGCGCCGGAAGGACGAGAAAAACAAACAACAAAATGGTCGTCAGAATCGCGAGCATCGCCAAACCGACCGTCACCAGCTCGGTCGTGCCCCACATTCCCGCATAAACTTTGCGCTCGCGATTTCGGGGCGGAACGCTAATCATCGTTTCTTTCGGGATGATGATTGTTTCGTTTTCGGTCAGCAAAACCGTGCGGTCTGCCTCTTCGACGACAACCGTCGGGTCGATGGTTTCGCCGTAGTCGTTGACGTGAATCTGCGGTTTTGTTTCTTCCGAATCGTCGTTTTTCGGCTTGTTGTCTTCCATTACTAATTGCCTCCCTGCGCCAAATCGGTCGTATTCGCCGTCGGCAGCGCGTAATAAGGCGTGTAAATCAAATGCAGCGTGAACTCCGAATAAGTCAGGCGGTCGGTTTCCTGCCTATCCTGCCCGCGCAGCTCGGCTTTGAAAACGCCCGAATTGTTCATATTGTCGATCATCTGCGCAACGCCCTGGTAATCGCGGCTGAGAACGGCAAAGTCAAGCTCCGCCTTGACGCGGTCGCCGTCCTTAAAGATATTCTCGACCGAAATGCGCGAGGCGCTCACATTGGCGGGCAGAACCTGTTCCAAATCGGAAAACAAGCGCGACCAGCCGAAAGATTTGTTGGCGACGAGCTTGTGCGCGCCGACGAGCAAAGCGCGCTGGTCGGGCGTTAATTCCTGTTGAACTTTTTCGCCTTCGGTATTGAGGTCTTTGACCTTCGTCTCCATTTCGGCGATTTGCGTTTTGACGATTTCGTTTTGATTATGAATATCGCGCAATTTTGCAAAACACAAAATCGCGCCGCCGACGGAAAACGCGAGCAGCAAAAGCGCAATCAGATACGGTAAAGTCCGGTTGCGAAACGGGCGACTGGCAAGATTGAGTTTAGTAATCACTTCTTTTTATAGATTGTCCGGTATCCGCTCGCGGTTGCCCGCCGCTTTTGGTTTAGTTTGATTTAACGGGTTAGCTTTCGGATTAATGAACTCAAAAAGTTTAACAGAAAGCCGTAACGACTGACAATGCGCAGCAGATACCGAACAAAACAGTGCTTTCACGTTAAGTCAGCCGGAAAAGTTGCAAAAAGTCCGAAAAAATCAGACCGCCGTCAGAGATGACGGCGGTCTGACCTGAAATCTTATTCAGCGCGCGGCGGCAGCGGTTCGATTAATTCCTCGGGGTCTAAATCGCGATACGCGCAGATGCGGTTGCGACCTTCGCGTTTGGCGCGGTAGAGCGCCGAATCAGCCATTTCGACAAGCTCGATAACATCGCTCGAATCTTCGGGAAAAGAAGCGACGCCGATGCTGATTGTCACGTGATGCTTTTCTTTGGCGGTTTTGCCGTGCCGGATTACGCTAAATTCCTGCCTTTCGATTTCCGAGCGAATGCGTTCCGCCGCGACCAAGCCCTGCCCGATTTCGGCGTGCAGCAGAAAAGCGGCAAATTCCTCGCCGCCGAACCGCGCCGCGACATCGCCGCTTCGCAGGTTTTGCGTGATGCAGTAGCCGATTTCTTCGAGGGTTTTGCTGCCCGTCAGATGCCCGTAAGTGTCGTTGACGTTCTTGAAAAAATCGACATCCATCATCAGCACGCAAAACGGGCGATTTTCCTGTTTGGCGCGCGCCGATTCGCGGCGCAGCTCCGAAAAGAACGAACGGCTCGACAATAATCCGGTCAAATCGTCGTGCGACAGCAGGCGGTGAATCTGGCGATGAAATTCGCGGTCGATTTCGTCCAGAAACTCAAAGCGCAGAATATGCTCGCCAATCGTGATTTTATCGCCGTTCTGCAATGTTTCCTGGCGAATTTTCTCTCCGTTGAGAAGCGTTCCGTTGCGCGAGCTTAAATCGGTCAGAACGTAATTCGTCGTGTTACCTTCCTTGTCGATAATCGCATTGATACGCGCGTGTTTGCGCGAAATCTTGGTATCGTTGACGCGGACGTCCGCCTCCAGCGCGCGACCTAAGATAACTTCTTCGCGTTCGAGCGGAATCGGGACGGCGAGCAAATCTCCGGTTAAAAAAATGAGTGCCGGGCGTAAATCCTCCAGTGGACGTTTCGACTTGTTCATAAACAGCAAGGGACAAATTTATTCGTGAGGGAAAGTCTAAATCCTACAATAGCTCATTTTAACTCAATTTTCCAGATTTTTTTCGGCGGTTATTCGACGCGCGCGAAATCCGTCGATTTTACAGCCGGGGTTTTCATCATTTAATATTTACGGTTTAAGATTAACACGGGATGCGAATTCTCTTTGTCAAACTCAGCAGTATCGGCGACATCGTGCACACGCTGCCGGTCCTTTCGGCAGTCCGGCGCGCGCTGCCGGCGGCTGAAATCTCGTGGGCGGTCGAAAAATCTTCCGCCGAAATTCTTCGCGGCAATCCGCTCGTAAACAATTTAATCGAGCTCGACACGCGCTCGCTGCGCGGCGGAAAAATCATTGAGGAAATTCTGCTCGACGCGAGCCGCCAGATGCGCGCCTTAAGAAAACACGAGTTCGACGCGGCGCTCGATTTTCAGGGACTTCTAAAATCCGCCGGCATCGCCAAGCTTTCAAAAGTCAAAAAAGCTTACGGCTTTTCAAAACAAAGCCTGCGCGAACCGGCGAGCCGCTTTCTGCTGACCCAAACGATTGAAACGCCGCCCGGTATTCACGTCATCCGCAAAAATTTAACGCTTGCCGCGCGGGCTTTAAATATCGCGGTGCCGATGGAAAATTTCGAGTTCCCGATTTTTACCGACGAGAATCACCAGGCGGAAGCCGCCCGAATCGCCGCCCGGGCGGGCGAAAATTTTGCGATTCTCAACCCGGCTGGCGGCTGGGTGACAAAACTCTGGGACGCGGAAAAATTCGGCGCGCTGGCTGATAAGCTCTGGGAAGAGAACGGTTTGGTTTCGGTCGTTACGACCGCGCCGAACGAAAAGAACCTGGCGGAGAAAGTTTTGCGCGCCAGCCGTTCGGGCAAAATTCTCGCCGCCGAGCCGACTCTTAAAGGTTTTTATGAATTAGCGAAGCGTGCCCGCGTATATGTCGGCGGCGATACCGGACCGACGCATCTGGCGGTCGCGGCGAACGCGCCGATTGTCGGCATTTTCGGTCCGACCGAATGGTGGCGCAACGGCAGCCCGCGCGCCGCCGATATTTGCGTCGGGCGCGGCGACATCGAGTGCCGCGTCGATTGTCACCGGCGAACGTGCGCAAACTGGATTTGCATGGACATTTCGGTCGAAACCGTCGCGCTCGCCGTACAAAAAAGGCTTCGCGGGGTTTGAAAACAGCGCGTAAAATAAAAGATAATTTCCTCTGGTTTACATGGTTTCAAAAAATAAAAGACTTTTACAACGGCTGCGCGTTCCGCTCGGATTTCTTTTCGCGATTATTTTTCTCGCTTTTGCAAAACCCGCGTTTTCAACCCTCATTGCCGGCGCAATTGTTTCGATTATCGGAATTTTGATTCGCGCATGGGCTTCCGGGCATATCCGCAAAAATCAAAATCTGGCGGTTTCCGGTCCTTACGCTTTCACGCGCAACCCGCTTTACCTGGGCAGTTTTCTGCTCGGCGTCGGATTCACGGTCGCGTCGGGCGTGTGGTGGCTCGCCCTTATTTTTATTGTCCTGTTTTTAGGCATTTATCTGCCCGTAATGCGCGTCGAAGCCGAGGATTTAGCGCAGATTTTCGGCGCGGATTTTGACGAATATAAACAAAACGTTCCGCTCTTTTTTCCGCGCCTCACGCCCTGGAAAAACAGTACAGAAAAATTCAATTTTCAGTTATACTTACGTTACAGAGAATATCGAGCCGCGTTCGGACTCGTCGCGGCGTGGAGCGTTTTAGCCGCCAAAGCCTATTTTTTCGGGTAACCTATGAAACACAATTTTTTCGCTTCGCTGATGTTTTTAATACTGTTTGCCGGAATTTCACTGAAAATCCAGGCACAGACAAAACCGTTTGCCGCCGGCGAAGTTCTCACGTATGAAGGAAAAATCAGTAAAGTTATTCAGGGCATCGCGGTCGCCGATTTGACTTTCACGTTTTCCGATGCCCCGAACGGCGCCGATTATCTGATTAAAACCGAAGCGAAATCGAAAGGCTCGCTGCTCCGTTTTTTTCGTTACAGTTTTTTTCAACAGTACGATTCGCTGGTCGAGAACCGCTCGTTTCGCATCCTGAAAACCAGCAAACACGACGAGCAAAAAGAACGCGTCCGCGATTCGGAAGCTGTTTTTGATTACGAAAACCGGCAGGTCACGTTTGTCGAAGCCAACCCGAAAGAACCGATGCGCGCGCCGCGAAAAATTGCGTCTGAAATCGCGGGCGATGTGCACGATATGGTTTCGGGACTTTATGCGATGCGGATGCTGCCGCTCGCGGTCGGCAAAGTTTTTGAAATCATAATCAGCGATTCCGGGCTCCTGTATAAAGTTCCCATTCGGGTCACGGCGCGCGAAGTTCAAAAGTCGGTGCTTGGCAAAGTGATGTGCTTTCGCGTCGAGCCGGAAATTTTCGGCGTCAACCGTCTTATCGAACAGGAAGGCAGCATGATTATCTGGATAACGGACGACGCGCGCCGCATTCCGGTGCGCTCGCAAATCAAAAGCAACATCGGCAAAATCGAAGTCAAACTCAAACAAGCCACCGGCACTTCCCCGAAAAAATAATCTTTTATTTGCCCACGCGGACACACGAAAGAAACGAAAAATAAAACGAAATTTTAGGGCTTGCGCGGGTTTGCGTCCGGGCACATCACTTTTAATTTCATCTCGCTTTTACGCCTTAAAATTTTGTTAAAAATTTCACAAACGCTTGTCCTTTTTCAAAAAATCCGGCATAATCACAATTTATAAAATACTTTTTAAGATAATCTTATGAGCGAAAACAACACAAAAAAAGAACTCCCGGCAACCGAAAGCGCAGCGAGCGACCCGGTTTTGGAAGATTTTGAATTAAATCCCATATCATCGGCAGAATTGATTAAATCCGTCTCGGACGAGGTCGAAGTGGACGCGCCCGTGCCGCAGTTTTTGGCTGCGGAAGAAAAGATTTGGGCGGAATCGGAAATCGAGCAGGAAGAGGAAGTCGACCCGATTTTTGCAGAGCTGGCGACGCCGAAACTGCCCGAGCTTCAGCGAGAAGACCGCGCGTGGCTGCAAATGCAGTCGCCGAACCGGATTTATTTTTACTGGGCGATTAAAAACAATCCGTTTCAGACGCTCTCTAAAGTTTTCGCCGGAAACACGGGCAGTTATCAACTGGTCGCGAAGTTCGTCAATCTGAAAAACGAAACGGAAGAAATTCGCGCCGTCGATGCCGAAGGAAATTACTGGTTTAATGCCGACCCGGATTCGAAATACCGCGCCGAAATCGGTTTCTATGCGCCGAATCGCCCGTATATTCGCGTTATTTTCTCGAATACGATAGACACGCCGCGAAAAAGCCCGAGTCCGCGCGCGGCTTCCGGTTCGGATTGGGCAATCTCGGCAAACGCTTTCGCGCAGGTTCTGGATAATTCCGGTTTTCGCCAGGACGCGTTTGAAGTCGCGCTCGCCGGCGACGATCGGGCGGTTTCGGAAAGCGCGACCCAAAGCGCTCTCGGTCAATTAATCGGCGCCGACAAATGGGATTTCAGCTCGATAAGCGCGGATGAAGTCCGGTCGGCGCTGCTCGCTTTGGCGTCGGGCGCAACACTCGAAAGCCTGCGCGGACAAATCAGCGAAGCACTGTTTATCGTCCTTCAGGAACACGCCGCGCGACTCAGCGCGGAAAACGCGCTCGCGGCTTTGAAGGAAAATTTCGAGGTTTTCGACGAGGAGATTTTCGAGGAAGAAATCCTCGGCGCGGCGGTTTACGGCGCCAGTCTGGTCAATTTCCCGAAATCAATCAAAAAGCGGACAGTGCCGCGTGCGGGCGCGCCGAAAGACGCGTCCGGCGACGCACCGAAGTTTGTTCCGAAACTCTCGCCCATTAGTTCTTTAAGAGTTTGAGAAAGTTACAGATAGTTGCGGATAGTTGCGGATAGTTTTATTCTTAACAAAAACTATCTGTAACTTTCCGCAACTGTCGGTTAACTTTCTGAAAACTTAAATTATGCCAGCCGGTTATTTCAGCCTAATTTTACACGCGCATCTGCCGTTTGTGCGGCATCCCGAATACCCTGAATTTTTAGAAGAAGATTGGCTTTACGAAGCCATCACGGAAGTTTATCTGCCGCTGATTTTTATTTTCCAGAACCAGCACGAAGCCGGTGCCCGTCCGCGCCTCGCAATGAACGTTTCGCCGCCGCTGTGCGAAATGCTCGCCGACCCGCTGCTTCAGGAAAGATATACGCGGCATCTCGAAAATCTTCTGGCGCTGGCGCGCAAGGAATTCGAACGCGTGCAGACGGAGGCGCCGGAATTTTACGATGTCGTTAAGATGTACGTCGATAACCTGGGCGCGTCGCTCGATTTGTGGAACAATCGCTACCGGCGAAATTTAATCAACGCTTTTCGTGAATTGCAGGAAGAAGGCGTTCTGGAAATAATCACCTGCTGCGCGACGCACGGATTTTTGCCGCTCATTTCGACGACCGAAGCGCGCCGCGCGCAAATTCAGATTGCCGTCAACAACTACAAAAAACATTTCGGACGCCAGCCGCGCGGCATATGGCTTGCCGAATGCGCGTATGAACCGGGTGTCGAGCATCTTTTGAAAGAATTCGGAATCGAATACTTTATCGGTGATTCGCACGCCATTCTCTACGGCGACCCGCGACCGCGTTTCGGCGTTCACGCGCCCGTCATGTGCCCGAACGGCGTGGCGGTTTTCGCGCGCGACGTCGAAACCTCGCAGCAGGTTTGGAGCGCCGAAGTCGGTTATCCGGGCGACCCGTTCTACCGCGAATTTTACCGCGACGTCGGCTGGGATTTGCCGATTGATTATTTGAAGCCGCACCTGCACGCCGACGGAAACCGCCGCCATCTCGGCTTAAAATATTACCGAATCGGCGAGCGCGGCGCGCCGCAGCATAACAAACCGCCGTACATTCCGGCAATCGCGCGGGAAAAAGCGGCGTTCCACGCGTACGATTTTATCGGCAAGCGCAAAGACCAGGCGCGCACCTTACGCGAAAATTTCGGCGGGCATCCGCCGCTCGTCGTCTCGCCCTACGACGCCGAGCTTTACGGGCATTGGTGGTACGAAGGTCCGATGTTTATCGATTATCTTTTCCGGCAGCTTTTCTACGACCAGACGGAAATCGAGCCGATCGCGCCCGGCGATTTTCTCGACACCAAGATTCCGATTCAGATTCAACAGCCGACCGCTTCGAGCTGGGGCGAAAACGGTTATTACAAAGTCTGGCTCAATGAGGGAAATTCGTGGATGTATCCGTACCAGCACGATGCCGAGCGGAAAATGACGAATTTGGCGAATCGCTTCGAACATCCGAACGAGACGGAATATCGAATTCTAAATCAATCGGCGCGCGAATTATTGCTCGCGCAATCGAGCGACTGGGCGTTTCAAATCTATCAGGGCACGACCGTGCAGTATTCGTCGCGCCGGTTTCAATCGCACATTCACCGCTTCAACCTGCTCGCGCAGATGCTCGAAACCGGCGAATTTAACGAGCCGCTTTTAACGGAAATTGAAGGGCGGGACACGATTTTTCAGGAGATTGATTATCGCGTTTATCGCAGTAGCTAATTTTATGAAAAACAAACTCTCATAAATCGCTATTTGCCTTAACATTCTCGGAAAGTTATCATTTCACTTTTACTTACTTGGAGAACATTGATGGTGGAAAAAGGTGTGGAAATTACGCCTGCAAACGGGAAACTCGGAATTTTATTAGTCGGACTAGGCGCCGTCAGCACGACTTTTGTCGCGGGCGTCGAAGCGATTCGCAAAGGAACGGCAAAACCTATCGGCTCTTTAACGCAGATGGGCACGATTCGGCTCGGGAAACGAACGGAAAACCGTTCGCCGCTCGTTAAGGATTTCGTACCGCTCGCGGATTTACGGGACGTCGTCTTCGGCGCGTGGGATATTTTCCCCGAAACGGCGTACGATGCCGCGCTGCACGCCGGAGTTTTAGAAAAGTCTTTAGTCGAAGATTTGCGCGAACAGCTCGAATCCCTAAAGCCGATGGCGGCGGTTTTTTCGCACAATTACGTGAAGCGTCTGAACGGCACGAATATCAAGGACGGCAGGAACAAAATGGAGCTTGCCGAGGCGCTGATGGCGGACATCGCGCGATTCAAGGCGGAAAAAGGCTGCGAAAGACTGGTCATCGTCTGGGCGGCTTCGACCGAAATTTACCTGGAGCCTTCAGAAATTCACCAATCAATCGAGGCGTTCGAAAAAGCGATGTACGACAACGACGAACGCGTTGCGCCTTCGATGATTTACGCCTACGCGGCAATAAAATCGGGCGTTCCGTTCGCCAATGGCGCGCCGAATCTGACGGTCGATATTCCCGCTTTAACCAAATTAGCCGAACAATATAATGTGCCGATTTGCGGCAAAGACTTCAAAACCGGGCAAACGCTTATGAAGACCATCATCGCGCCCGGACTGAAAGCGCGAATGCTGGGTTTGGACGGCTGGTATTCGACAAATATTTTAGGAAACCGCGACGGCGAGGTGCTCGACGACCCGGAAAACTTCAAAACCAAGGAAGAATCCAAACTTTCCGTGCTCGAAACCATCTTGCAGCCCGAACAGCATCCCGACCTTTACGGTCATTTTTCGCATGTCGTGCGCATCAATTATTACCCGCCGCGCGGCGACAACAAGGAAGGCTGGGACGCAATCGATATTTTCGGCTGGCTCGGCTACAAGATGCAGATAAAAATCGATTTTATGTGCCGTGATTCGATTCTTGCGGCACCGCTCGTGCTGGATTTGGCGCTCTTTATGGATTTAGCGCAGCGCGCGCAGATGAAAGGCGTCCAGGAATGGCTTTCGTTTTACTTCAAAGCGCCGCAGACGGCGGAAAATCTTTATCCCGAACACGATATTTTTATCCAGCTCAAGAAGCTGAAAAACACCCTGCGGCATCTGATGGGTGAAGAACTGATTACGCATCTCGGTCTGGATTATTACGAAGAGGAAAGTTGAGAGGACAAAAGTAAAAAGCCAAAGATAAAAAATCGTCTCGATGAAGTGTAAAATTTTGTAAAGAAATCTTTTGCATTACTATCTTTTGGCTTTTTACTTTTACGTTTTACTTTAATTTCCCCTTGCATAAATTCATCTTTTTGTGCTAAACAATAAGCAGAGTCGGGTGCGCTCGATAACGACTCCGAACTACCCAAATCTGGACAATACATCCTCGGAAGTCCAGCCAACGAAAAATCTTTTGAAATCATCAATATAGGCAAGGATTTGCCTTAACTTTTCGGCAAGTCGGCTTTGAAAAACCGTCTGACATTTGTTGAAACGTGAAGTATGATTCTAAGCGTTGAAACACGAGGCGAGGAGAAACGAGATGAAAAACGAAATGGCTACTAAAAAGAAACAAATAAATGAAAAAATGGTTCTGCTTGACCCTGACCAAAAATCCCCGCGCGCGAAGGAATTTGAGGATAAGCTGTCGGCGCGCATCGTCGGTCAGGAACGCGCCGTGCGCCGGATGAGCGGACTTTTCCAAATCTATCTAGCAGGAATGAACAATCCTTCGCGCCCCATCGGCACGATGCTCTTTCTCGGTCCGACCGGCTCGGGAAAAACGCGCGTCGTCGAGGCGGCTGCCGAGGTTCTCTTCGGCGAGCCGCACGCGGTCGTGAAAATCGACTGCGCCGAGTTTCAACATTCACATGAAATCGCAAAACTTATCGGCTCGCCTCCGGGATATCTGGGGCACCGCGAAACTTCGCCGATGCTGACGCAGGAAAACCTCGATAAAGCTCACACCGACGATACGAAATTGACCTTCGTGCTTTTCGACGAAATCGAAAAGGCTTCCGATTCGCTCTGGCAATTGCTTCTGGGAATTCTGGATAAAGCGACTTTAACTTTAGGCGACAACCGCCGCGTCGATTTCTCGCGCGCGGTCGTCATTATGACTTCGAACTTAGGCGCGCGCGAAATGTCGGAAAT
>DASWRC010000040.1:0-32631 GCA_036403375.1 Pyrinomonadaceae bacterium | reverse complement strand
CCGCTTCTTTTCAGTTGGTTGAGTTGTGAAATACCGTCTGCTTTCTCCATGAAGCTAAAAGCCCTCACTCACAACTCAATCCTCACCTCAGCATTCGACGAATGCGATTATTTGTAATTTTTATAGGAGTTTACAGTTTTTCATGCGTTTCTTTTTCTTAACAAAGTGTTATATTGTGAGCGATTTAGACATCCCGAAGCGCTAAATCATATCCCGCAATAAAACGTATTTGAGAGGAAATAAAATGGCAGGAAAACTTGAAATAAAGAACTCAACAAGCGGCAAGTTTCACTTCAATTTGAAGGCTGGAAACGGACAGATTATTTTGTCCGGCGAGATGTATGAAACGCGAAGCGCGTGCGAAAACGGCATTGAATCGGTCAGAAAAAATGCGGCTGATTTATCGCGTTTTGAAAAACGGACTTCCACCAAAGGCGACCCGTATTTCGTTCTAAAGGCGGGAAACGGGCAGGAAATCGGCAGAAGCGAAATGTATTCTTCCGATTCCGCTTGTCAAAACGGCATCGAATCGGTGGCGGTAAATGCAACAAACGCCGAAGTCGTCGATACAACTCAAGCCTGAAAATTTCAGAAGAAAACTTTGCCTCTAACCCGAGTTTCCAGGGAAACGGGCAAAAGATTCGCGGTATTAAATCTTTTACCGGTGAATCTTTTGCCCGTTTCCCTATTTTGTTGAACTTAAATCTGAAGGTGAGGAATAATTTATGTCAGAAAATATAGCGACGGAACAAGCGACCGAGAAACCGAAACACGGCGAATTTTGCTGGACAGAGATTGCGACCGGCAATCTGGAAGCCAGTAAAACTTTCTACACGGAAATTTTCGGCTGGCAATTCAAAAAAAGCTGTGCGACGGACACGAAAGATTTTGAATACATCGAATTCGGCACAACCGTCGAAAAACAATTCGGCGGAATGTTCGAGATGAAGCCCGAATTTTACGGCGGCGAAACGCCGAAACCGCATATCAATATTTATGTCGCGGTTGATAATGTTGACGAAATAGCGAGCCGCGCGTTCGAGCTCGGCGGCTCGATTGTCGGACCGCCGATGGACGTTCCCGGAGTCGGCAGAATGTGCCGGATTCAAGACCCGACCGGCGCGCGTTTTTTTGTAATCACACCGAACGGCGAAAGGAGAAACGAGCGATGAGTGTCCCGGAAATACTGGAAAAACTGGTCGGCAAATGGCGCGGCGTAAATCGCCTTCATACAACGTGGGTTCCCGAGAATCCGGTGCGTGAATCCGTTTCACGAGCAATTGTCGAGCTGACGGCGCGCGGGAGATTTTTGAAATTCGAATACGACTGGACTTTCGAAAACGCGGTTCAGGAAGGCTTGATTTTAATCGGCGACGAAAAGGTTTTGGATTCGATAAAAGCCTTCTGGATTGACTCCTGGCATCTGAGCGACAAATTTATGGTTTCCGAAGGCGCACGCGCCCCAGGCGGAACAATCTCGCTCAAAGGTTTTTATGCCGTTCCCGACCATCCCGATTGGGGCTGGCGCACTGATTTTGAACCGGCGCACGAAAATTCATTCAAAATTACGATGTACAACGTCTCGCCCGAAGGCGAAGAAACCATAGCGGTCGAGATGGAATTCGAACGGCAATAATAAATTTTAAAAGGATAAAAATCATGGCAGAATTTGAAAAACCCAAACACGGCGAAATTTGCTGGCAGGAGCTGAACACCAATGATTTAAGCGCCGCGACCGAATTTTACGCGCAGCTTTTCGGCTGGCAGCCGGAACAAGCCCAAACGACCGGATTGCCGTACAAAGAAATTCACACGAACGGCAGAGCGGTCGGCGGAATGATGGAAATCAACGATTGCTGGGGCGAACACTGGCAGCAAATTCCCTCGTATTGGCTGACTTATATCGCGGTTGACGACATCGCCCGGTCAATCGAAAAAATCAAAACTCACGGCGGAAGCGTCCGGGTTGAACCGTTTGAAGCGCCGGGCATCGGCAAAATGTCGGTCGTTTTAGACCCGGGCGGGATTGCTTTTTCGATAATTCAATTCGCTTAAGTTAATTTAAAATAGTTCAGCCGCGAAATTTCGTGACTTTTCGCGGCTGAATTATTATTTCTTTTTTCCGCTGAAAGTGAGCGGCATCGGAAACATCGGCGCGGAAAGCGTGCCGTTTAATTCCTCGTTTTCGAGCAAGCCGTTGATTGAAATTTCGAGTGTTTGCCCCGCCATTTCGGTTGTCGCAACTGCCGAAAAATCGTTTCCGGCGACTTTGCCGTTCTCGATTTTGCCCGTCCCGAGCATCGATTCGAGTTTACCGGAAACGGTTCCGTCCGTTTGTTCCAAAGTCAGACTGACCGGAATTTGCTGTCCCTGAAAATCAATCGTCAAATCCCAGCTTCCCGTTAATTCAATTGTTGGTGCTTCCATTGGTTTTCCGTAACTTGAAATATCCTGCGGATTATTTTCCGTGTCGTAAATTTCGATGTTCGCGGCGTAATCTTTCGATTGCGCCAGAATTTCTTCCGCGTCGCCGACAATCACAATCGCCATCTGTTCGGGCTGCACATATTTTTGTGCCGCCGCCGCCACGTCTTCAATCGTGATTTCGTTAACCCGTTCGCGGTAGGTTTGCAGATAATCCGCCGGAAGGTCGTAAATCTGCTGCTGAACGATTAAATTCGTCAAACCTTCCTGCGTTTCGGCGCGGATTGGAAAAACTCCGCTGAGAAAATTTTTGGCATCCTCTAATTCTTCTTCCGAAACCTTCTCGTCCCGGATGCGGTTTAACTCGAAGAAAAATTCCCTTAAAGAATCGCCCGTCACGGCGGTGCGAACTTCGGCGGTCGCTTCAAACGCGCCTGCCAGTCGGCGCGAGTCGAATTTGGAATAAGCGCCGTAAGTGTAGCCTTTTTCTTCCCTCAAATTCATAAAAATGCGCGACGACGCGCCGGCGCCGAGGATTTGGTTCATCACCAGCGCGCGGAAATAGTCTTCGTGATTGCGCTCGATTGCCGGATTCGCCAGCACGATATTCGATTGCGCCGAGCCTTTGCGGTCAACGATGGTCAGCGTTTTTTCCTGCCGCGACGGAACTTTATCGAACGCGAAACTCTCGATTTCCCCGCTTTCCCATTCGGCAAGATGCGTTTCGATTTCTTTTACGAAATCGTCCTTATCAACGTCGCCGACGACCACGAAAACGGCATTATTCGGAATAAAGACGCGCGCCTGATGACGGACCAGCATTTCGCGCGTGATTTTTTCAACGTCTTCGGCTTCCGGCGAAACCTTTGAATAAGGATGATTGCCGTAAATAATACGCGAAACCTGTTCGTCCGCCAGAAAGTTCGCCTGCGAGCGTTGAAATTTCAAGCCCTCAATCGTGTTGCGGCGATAAAGGTCGAGTTCTTCTTCCGGGAACGTCGGCTTTAAAATCATTTCCGCCATCAGCCGCAAAATATCCGAAGCGTAAAGCGTCAGGCTCGACGCCGCAATCGAAGTCGTGTCCGAACCGGAGCTTGCCGAAAGATGCGCGCCGAGGCGTTCGATTTCTTCCGCCAGATGCTTCGACGAATAACTTTCCGTGCCTTCGGAAAGCATCGAAGCGACCGCCGAATTCAAGCCGACCGCGTCCGATGGTTCGTGGATATCGCCGGTGCGAAAAATCAGGCGAAAACTGACCAGCGGCAATCGCCGGTCTTCAAAAACGACTACTTTCAAGCCGTTTGCGAGCGTCGTTTCAAACGGCTGCGGAATATTAAAAGCGACCGGCGCAAGCGGCGCGGGCGCGGTTTTGCGAAAATCTTCCATAAAATATAAATGACTTAAGTTATTTGTTTCCGGCGGAATCAAAATCCACCAGACGATCTTTCATGGCGTTTTCAAGATCAAGCAAAAAAAACATTTTGTCGCGATGTTCCATCTTTTGATAATCACCGGTGATTTTGGAAAACAACTTTTCCGTCTCAAACAACACAATTCTTTTTAATTCGTCTTTTTCGTCTTGCGAAATTGCCATAATAATTTCCTCTTTATCGTTACTGTTTCTGCGTCGTCACGACGTCAAGCAGCGTTCTATTCTCGGTATTCAAATATTTGGCGACCGCTTCTCGAATCTGATCGCCGGTAATTGCCAGCAGCTCGTCGAGTTCCGAGTTTACGAGTTCGGGATTTCCGTCATAAAGCGCGAATTCGGCGATGTGCTGGGCGCGCGCCATCGACGATTGACGGACGCGGATAGTGTCGTTCAAAAGCTGGTTTTGGAGTTTTTCCATTTCCGCCGCGCTCGGTCCGAATTCGGCAATACTGCGGATTTCCTTCATAATGATTTCGCGGATTTGCGATAAATCCTTTTCGGGTTTCGGAATCGCGCCGATAAAGATTGACGAAGGTCCGCGGCGTTCGTCGGTAAAACCGAAAAGCTGGATGACCGATTCGTCGCCTTTGACGAGTTTTTGATAAAGACGCGAGCTTTCGCCGTCGTAGAGCAATTTTCCGGCGAGATAAAGCGCGTAAAATTCGGACGTGCGGCGCTCGGGAATCTTCCAGCCCAAAAGAAACGCCGGGAAAGGCGCGAGCTTATCTTCGTATTCCTTATATTTAAGGGCAACTTCCGCCGGTTCCGAGACGTCGAGCGGCGCCGGTACGGGCTGCGGCGGAATCGAGCCGAAATATTTATCGATGAGCTGTTTTGCTTCTTCCGCATCAAACGCGCCCGATAAAACCATCACGGCGTTGTTCGGCGCGTAATAGACGCGGAAAAAGTCCTGCACATCTTCGACCGTCGCGGCGTCCAAATCGTCCATCGAGCCGATGGTCGAGTGCGAATTGGCAAAGTTTTTGTAAATCATCTCGTTGACCAGGTCGAAAACTTCACCGTACGGCTGGTTGTCGTAGCGCAGCCGTTTTTCTTCCTTGACGGCTTCGCGCTGGTTGTCGAGATTTTCCTGTGTGACCGCCAGAGAGCGCATCCGGTCGGATTCGAGCCACAACGCGAGCGGCAGTTGATTGGCGGGCAGCGTCTCGTAATAATTCGTGCGTTCGGACGAAGTCGTCCCGTTCATCGTGCCGCCGGCTTTCATAATATACTGAAAATGCGCGGCTTTCGGAACGTTTTCCGAGCCTTGAAACATCATGTGTTCAAACAGATGCGCAAAGCCCGTGCGCCCTTCGCGCTCGTTGCGCGAGCCGACGTCGTAATAAACGGCAATCGAGACGACCGGAATCGAATTATCCTGATTAAAAATCACGCGCAAGCCGTTTGCGAGCGTGTATTCTTCCAATTTCAACGGTGCAAGATTAAATGTTTCAGCCATAAATATTCAATTACGAATTAAAAATTAAGAATTAAAAATTCTTTAAGCTATATAGAAAATCTTAAGTTACCGTGTGGGTGATAGGCAAATAAGGCAAACAAAAAATGATTGCCGCCGAAAACCAAAAAACGCCGGAGTGTGCTTTTGGGCGGCGGTGGGTTTCGGATATATTTTCATGGATTTTCGGGAAATGTGAAATGTCGGTTTGCCCGTTTTGGCAAGGATTCTATTATTTCTTTCGCTAAACTAAATACATTTTACAAAAAAAAAGCGCGCGGTTTTATCTGCCGCGCGCCGATGTTTATTTTGCTTTCGGACTCAAATAACCTTTGCGGTTCGAGAGCCTGTATTTTTTGACGCCGGTGTTTTTGACCGTAATTTTCAGCTTGCGCCATTTCCCGTCCGTCGCGTCCGGGTAAAAGCCGATGACATATTGATTTTCGACCTCGCCCTGAACTTTTTTGAACACTCCGAACAACAGATATCGATTCTGCACGGCACGGTCAAAGTTTTGACCGCCGCTCGATTTACTGATTTCGGCAAGCGCCGCGCTGTTTAACTGCGAGGTTTCAATCGCCCCGAGCGTCTGTTTGCCGGTCGTGCGGTAAAGGTCGTAAAAACCGACCTGCTGGCGTTGGTTATCCCGGGCAAACGAAACCGAATAAACCGGCAGATTGACGCTCCGCAGATGGTTGCGAAGCTCCTTGAGACTGTGGTCGCTCGACTCGTCCGCGCCGTCCGTCAGTACGAGCAAAACCTGTTTTGTATTGCGCTGCTCGCGCACCTTTGCCGAAGCGGCAAATATCGCGTCGTAAAGCGAGTTCGGCGTCGCCGGTTTGATGTCCGTCAGATTGGCGTCGATTTGTTCGGGGTTCGGCACAAAATCGGTCGTCAAGCTTCCGCGCTCGTTAAAAACGGTGACGAAAAAATTGTCCTTCGGCTTCAAATCTTTGGTAAATTGGCGCAGCGCGTCTAAAACAATCTTTCTCCGCTCGTCGGTCGTCGGGTGTAAATCGTAAACGATACCGAACGAAACGGGGACGTCCTCCGCCGAAAACGTATCAATCGGCTGTTTCGCGCGATTGTCCCAAACCTCGAAATCCTCTCTTTTCAAGCCTTTTATATATTTGCCCGATTTATCCGTGACGGCGACGTTGACCGTCACGAGATTAGTCTCGACGCGAATCGTGTCGTCCGCCTGCGCGAATGAAAATCCGGCAAACGCGGTTATGAAAATCATTACTGGAAATATTGTTTTGATAAATTTCATTGTCTTTTATCTCTCATTTCAAATATTTTCCCTGTTGCTAAAGATTCAAACGTAAGCCGCCCGAATTTTGTTTCGGCTTGAAATATGAAATCGGGCAATAAAATTTGAAACCAGAACTTACATTAAGTTTTGAGTCCCGCCTTCAGGCGACTTTCTTGATTTGTCAGTACCGGCTTCGTAAGCCGTCGGTGCTCTACTTTTTGCCGCCGAAAACTCAAAACTTCCGAAAGGATTTTTGAATAAGTTTGTGCTAATCTCTTTTTGCAGTTCCAATTCTAAAAATTCAACAAAATTTACTCTTGAGAAAACTATGCTGGCATCAATTTTTTTGTCTTTCTTTTTTCTTTTACACACTCCGACTTTAACTACGCCGACTCCTCCTGCACCGTCGCCGAAACCGGCGGAAACTCCGCAGGTCAAAGAAGAACCGCCAATCGTCACGAAACATTCAATCCGCGTCGGCGCACGAGCTTTGAATTATACGGTGACGACCGGTTATATGCCGATTCGCAACGAGCGGACGGGCGATACGGAAGCGCGAATATTTTTTATGGCTTACACGCTCGACAATCCGCCGGCGAATCGACCGCTGATGTTTTCGTTTAACGGCGGTCCGGGTTCGGCGAGCGTCTGGCTGCACATGGGTGCGCTCGGACCGAAACGCGTGAAAATGCTCGACGACGGATTTATGCCGCCGCCGCCCTACCAGACGGAAGACAACGAGCAGACCTGGCTGACGGAAACCGATCTGGTCTTTATCGACCCGGTCGGCACGGGTTATTCGCGCGCCACAAAGGCGGAATTTGCTCAAAAGTTTTTCGGGCTGCAGGGCGATTTGGAATCGGTCGGCGAGTTTATACGAATGTATCTCGGGCGCTACGAGCGCTGGAACGCGCCGCTTTTTCTGGTCGGCGAAAGCTACGGCACGACGCGCGCATCGGGTTTATCGAACCTGCTTTTTGAAAAAGGCATCGGGCTGAACGGCATCCTTCTGATTTCGACCGTCATGAATTTTCAGACGCTGAATTTTGCCGAAGGCAACGACACGCCGCTGATTTTGATTTTCCCGTCCTACGCCGCGACCGCCTGGTATCACAAGCGTCTCGCGCCGGATTTACAGGCGAAACCTTTGAAAGAAGTCCTCGCGGAAGCCGAAAATTTTGCGAGCGGCGAATACGCGCTCGCGCTGATGAAAGCCGACCGTTTGAGCGCGCCAGAGCGTCAGGGCGTGATTGATAATTTCAGTAAATATTCGGGTTTGAGCAAGAATTTTGTCGAGCAGAACAATCTGCGCGTCGAGCTCGGCGAATTTATGAAGGAATTGATGCGCGACCGGCGGATTGGTGTCGGAAGGCTCGACAGTCGTTTTACCGGTTACGACCGCAATGCGGCAGGCAGCGGAACGGAATTCGACCCGTCGATGACCGCTATTCGCCCGCCTTACACGGCAGCCTTTAACGATTACGTGCGCCGCGAGCTGGGCTTCAAATCCGACCTCGAATATTTTATTCTCGGCGGCGGCATTACTTCGCCCTGGAATTTTGGCTTAAGTCAGGGTTACGCCGACACGAGCATTGCCCTAAACAGCGCGATGCGGAAAAACCCGTACATGAAAATCTTCGTCGCCTCGGGCTATTACGATATGGCGACGCCGTATTACGCGACCGAATACACACTTGCCGCGATGAATCTCGAACCAAACATGCGGAAAAACATCACGACCAACTTCTACGAAGCCGGTCACATGATGTACATCGAGAAAAATTCCTTGCGGAAATTAAAGGAAGACGCGGCAAGATTTATCCAAAACGCTTTAGTTAGATAAACGTGAAGCGCGCGCAGAGGGAGAGTAGAGAGTGGAGAGCGAGCGGTTTTCACTCTTTACTCTCCGATAAACCGCCGAGCTCGTTAAGTTTGGCTTTTAATTTTTCGAGCGTCGCTTTTTGTTTCGCCGAGAGCGCGAGATATTTTGCGTTGTCAAAAGACGTGCCTTCGACCTTGTAATCTTTTCCGTCCAGATTGATAACGAAACCGGTGTAAATTCCGTCATAAATGCCTTTGCCCCCGACGGTTTTCAGTTTTGTGCCGGGAAGCTTGAGCCGGGCGACGAGCCTGCCGATTTCCGCGACTTTTGCCGAATCAATCTGTTCCGAGTTTTCCCTTCCCTTCGTCGTGCGCGTTAAATTTCCCTCACTGTCGAGCGCGAAAGTTTTCTGAATGCCTGCAAAACCGCCGCTTTGCGATTGAGTGATTTTCCACGTCCTGAATTTCAACGCCTGCGCCTGAATGGCGGAAAAGCCGAATGCCGTCAATGCAAAAATAAATAAAAAGCCTAAAATGCGTGTCCGTTTCATTATAAAATTCTCCTTTATAAATTCGCCGCGCTCCTTTTGAACGCGCTTGTTTTCGGAACGATTAAGCGGCGACACGCTTGCGGCTCTTTTCAAAACTTTACATTCACGGCTTTCATAAAATCGAGCCGCAGAACCGATTCCTGATTAAATTGCTTTTTATATTCGGCGCGAATTTCCTCGATTTTCGTGTTCACTTCCGCACGCGTCTTTTTCGGGTAAAAAAGCACCAGAACCCGGCTTGCCTCGCGGACGATTTTGCCCGCCGAATCCTTGTATTGCCCGTAGCCTTCCAAAACCGTAAAGCCGTCAGGAAAACGCGGCGTCACAAACGATTCGAGAAACTTGTTCCAATCTTCATCCGAAACCCGACTGCCGCCCGGCACATCCGTCCCGAAATAAAGCTCGGTGCGAAGGAATTTGTCGGCTAAAATCGTTTGCAAATTTTCACGCGCCGGATAATTTGCCGATGCCGTCTGATTCGTAAACAAAAGGATACAAGCCAGCAAACAGACCGCGAAAAACTTCCCGGGCGCAAACAATTCTCCACTTTTCCTCACCTATTTTTCTCCTCTTCGTCGTGTTTTGTATTTCCCGCCAGAAGATTGACCGCGTGCGGCAGAACGGGTTTAATGACCGCGAAACATTCCGCGACGCCGCGCGGCGAACCGGGCAGATTAACTATTAAAGTATGGTTGCGAATGCCGCAAACGCCGCGCGAAAGCATTGCTTTCGAATTTATTTTCGCGGTTTCCGCGCGCATCGCTTCCGCCAGTCCGGGCGCTTCTTTTTCGATGACGGCGCGCGTCGCTTCCGGAGTATTGTCGCGCTCGGCAAAGCCGGTTCCGCCGGTCGTGACGATTAAATTCACTTCCGCGCGCTCGGTCAAAACGTAGAGCGTCTGCCGCAAATCATCGAAATCGTCGGAAACAATAATTTTTTCGACGACTTCCGCGCTCATCGATTCGAGAAGCGCCGCCAAAGTGTTACCGGAAACGTCGTCTACCGGCGTGCGCGAATCGCTGACGGTGACGACAATTGCACAAATTTTCTGATTCATCCGTTTTACGATAAGAAAAGACGGCGTTCTTTTCAAACGCCGTCTTTGAAAAACAGCTACCTGTTTACTTTTAGGAAAATCAATCAGCGATTGTTGTAACCGGCAACCGGATAGTTAAAGAACGCCTGATTAAACTGGTGTTCACCCCACGGAATAACAATCGTGTTTTCGCCGTTTGACGGCGCAATCCAAAACTGCGGATGCTCGTTCGGGTCTTCGACCTGGACGTAAACCGCGTAATCGGTTACTCCGTCGCCGTCATAATCGCAAACCGTCGCGGCGCGGCGCTGAAGCTGACCGCGAATCTCGCCGTTCGGATTCGTTTTCGTTTGAATATTCAGGTAAAGCTGCGCCTGTTTTAACGCTTTCACCTGCGCGGGAGTTAAATCGCACAATTTATCGACTACCAAACCGGACGAGGCAGCCGTTGACGACAATTCGCAAATCGTTGAACCGTTTGTGCCGGCGCGTCCCGAATAAAGCCGTGTCGCGAGAGCGCTTCCGGTAAGTCCCGACCAATCCATCATGACGAGCGACTGGTTGGTCGCTTCATTCAAACTGACAAAGGAGCTTCCGCGCGCATCGGTAAAATCCGTCGCCGGAATTTCCTGATTTTTGTCGAAATAAGCAACAAACGGCGAGTCCACGGAAATTTGTCCGCGAATTTCGCCGTCCGCAAATCTACTCGTATGAATATTGAAACACCACAGACCGGCTTTCAAATCCGCGACCTGCTCCGGAGTGAGTTTAAATGCCGTCTCCACCACCGAACCGTTCGTCAATCCGGTCGGCGGTTTGAGGTCGAACATAATCGGATTGCTGCGATTTGCTTCCGGCGCGCTGTGAATATGTCCTCCTGTTACAAAACCGCTTAAAGCAACGGGATTTCCATAATAAACCGAAACCGTAATCTGATTTTCGTCGTCGTTCAGCGTCACCCGACCGAAACCGGTCGCGGCTGAACTGTTTGACGGAACTGCCTGCGCTTCGTTTAAATTTGCAGTAAAATTTGTTTTGTTTGCTTTAATTAAGACTTGACAGGAAATAATTTTGTGACGAAACTGCGCGAATTTTCACAACAAATGGGTAACTTCCCCCAACGCGGGAGAAAGTCGAACTCGCCTTTTTAGTTTAAATCTCCGTCAGGCTTGCGTAACTTCCAATTCCTCGGCGCTGACGCGGCGGCGGCTGTAAAAAATGCTCAGGATAACGCCGACGACGACCAGCAGCATTCCCAATAAGCTGCCCGCGCCCTGCGGCTCGTCGAAGACAAGCCAGCCGATTGAAAGCCCGTAGATTAATCCGGTATAAACGATAATCGCGACGCTCGCCGCCTTTTCCTTTTGCAGCGCGTCGGTTAAGAAAATTTGTCCGAGCTGCGAGAAAATGCCGATGAGCACGAGATAAAACCAGTCCCAACCGGCGGGCGTCGTGAAATTGAAAATCGTAAAGAAAAATCCGGCGACCATTCCCGTGAGTTGAAAGTGAAAAACGACCGTCAGCGGATGCTCTTTTTCCTTCAGGCTGCGCACGAGATTGTAAGCCATTCCCGAACCGAACGCCGAAAGTATGCCGAGCGCAAGATATTTAAGCGAAACGCGCGTATCGAATTGCTCGATTAACAACACGCCGCAAAAAGCGATTGTATAGAAAACCCATTGCGGAACGCGCACCTTTTCCTTCAGCAGAAAAATCGCGATGACCGCCGTAAAAATCGGTGACAGGTATTGAATAGTCATCGCCGACGCGAGCGGAATGTTCTGCACCGTAACGAAGAAACAATAAAGCGCCGACGTGCCGAAAATGCCGCGCAGCAGCAGAAAAGTACGGTTCGAGCCTTTCATGTCGGCACCGGCGCGTTTTAACCCGTAGAAACAAAATGCAACGCCGAGCAGGCATCGAAAAAAGACGATTTCCATCGCCGGCAGATGCGAAACCCGTTTGACGCAAACGTTTGCCATCGCAAAGAAAAACGTCGAGAGAAACATCGAGCGCACGCCGACCGATAAAAATTTTCTGTCCGGGAAATTTGCCGAAACGTCCATCTGCTAAATTTTAACTTATTTGCCGCCGAATTTTCTCGCGCGCACAAAAAAGGACGAGCCTTAACTCGTCTTTTTTAGTTAACAATTTTAATCCGGGCGAATGTCCGGCAAAACGCTTTTCGCCTGCCCAAATTTCGTTGTCGAATTTTCAGAGTTATTGTCTAACCTGAAAACGAACCGAATAAATCACCGCACCATTACCGGCAATGAAATTCGACTGGTATGTTCCCGTCCTGATAGGAGAACCGACTTTTGATGTGAGCGCACCGTTTGAGGCAATATCGAAAGCACTCGCGTGCGGGCTTCCTTTTCGGGATTTGCATTGAATCGGGTAGATTTCCGGGATTATTCGTTTAATTATTTGTATTTCAACGGCTAATCCAATAATTTCCCGACTTAATTTTTTCCAATTGTTAAAATATTTTTTTCCTGTTTTGCTTGTTAACTGGTAGATGAAAGATAACGGGCTATATTGAATTTAGTCGAAAAAAAAACGATAATTCTCAGGAAATTTATGCTTAAAAAAGTTCTGATTCTTTCAGCCTCGGTCGGCGCGGGACACCTGCGGGCGGCGGAAGCGCTCGAAAAAGCGTTCAAACAATCCGGCAGCGCGGAAGAAGTCAAAAACATCGACGTTTTAAACTACACGAACCCGCTTTTCCGTCGGCTTTACGGCAAAGCTTACCTCGATATGGTCAACACGATGCCCGAAGTTCTGGGCTGGATGTACGATTCGCTCGATAAACCGTGGGAAAACGAACGCCGCCGCCTGGCGCTCGACAGATTAAACACGCAGCCTTTGATAAATCTTCTGAAAGCGGAAAAACCCGACCTCGCGGTCTGCACGCATTTTCTGCCCGCCGAGATTATTTCGTGGCTCAAGGCGAAACAAAAAATCGATTTTCCGCAGGCAATCGTCGTCACGGATTTCGACGCCCACGCGATGTGGCTCTGTCACAATTACGAGCAATATTTCGTCGCGCTCGACGAAACGAAAATTCATCTCGCGAAAATCGGCATTCCGGCTGAAAAAATCACCGTCAGCGGCATTCCGATTGACCCGATTTTTGCCGAAACGAAAGACAAGTCGGCAATGCGCGAAAAATTCGGTCTGGACAAAGACCGCTTGACGATTCTGGTTTCGGCAGGCGGTTTCGGCGTCGGCAACGTCGAGCATCTGCTTCAGGCTTTGTCGGATTTGCAAACCAGCGCGCAAATTGTCGCCGTCTGCGGTCGCAACGAGGAATTAAAAACAAGGCTCGAACGCCTCGCCCGCGAAAAATTGAACAACGAACGCGTCCGGTTTCATCCAATCGGCTTCACGCGCGAGATGGACGAATATATGTCTGCCGCCGATTTAATTGTCGGAAAACCCGGCGGCTTAACAACCTCGGAAGCATTGGCGAAAGGCTTGATTTTTGTCGTCGTCAACCCGATTCCCGGGCAAGAAGAACGCAACTCCGACCATCTGCTTGAAAAAGGCTGCGCGATAAAATGCAACAACCTGCCGGTTTTGGCTTACAAAATCGACGCCCTTGTCGGCGACCCGCCGCGTTTTGACGCAATGCGAAAAAACGTCCGCAATTTCGCGCGCCCGAACTCATCGCGCGAGGTCGTCGAAAAACTTGTCGCCTTATGAAACTTCCCCGATTTGAGGATTTTAAGGCGGATTTCGCAAATAAAATCTGGCTCGAAGCGGCAAAACTCGTTTGCCGCAAACACAGGGTTTCTTTTAAACGACTGGCGCGCGCGGCGCACGGCGAAAGCATTATTTTTCTCGCCGACGACCGGTTTGTTATCAAAATTTACGTTCCCGGCAAAAACGGTTTCGAGCGCGAAAAAGCGGCGCTCGAAATTGCCCGGACGAGTCTCAAAATTCCGGAAATCGTTGCGTTGGGCGAAATTGAAGGTTACAAATATTTGATTACGACACAGCTCCCGGGCGAACTGATGACCAGAGAAACGTGGCTAAAGTTAGAGAGCCCTGAACAAATTTCGGTTCTCACGCAGCTCGCCGCCGGTTTAAGAGAATTGCACGCTTCGGACGGCGCAAAAATCGCTTTCGACTGGGACAAGTTTATTGAGCATCAAGCCGTGACGTGTTTCGAGCGGCAAAAGGCATGTCAGGTCAACGAAGAAGTTTTAGGGGAAATTCCGCCGTTTTTGGAAGAAAATTTGAAGCTTTTGCCGGCAAAACCAGAGATGGTTTTCCTGCACGGCGACGTTCATTTCGGCAATCTGCGCCTGTTAAATATCAACGGCAAATGGCAGATTTCGGGCTTGTTCGATTTTGCCGATTCACTCAACGGTTTCCGCGAATACGAATTCCTCGCCGTCGGGCTTTTGATGATTCAGGGACAAGGCAGCCTGCAGCGCGAATTTTTCCGCGCTTTCGGCTACACGGACGCCGAAATTAACGAAGAAATGCGTCGCCGTTTAATGCTGCTCACAATGTTTTACGAGTGCAGCGATTTGCGCCGCTACGCGATTCGTCTGCGCCCCGAAGCAGTCGATTATTCGCTTCTCAAACTCGAACGCGCAATTTGGAATTTTTGTTGAAATTAGAAAATTTAACGCAAAGGCGCGCGGAGAAAAATTAGAAAAGCTTTGCGTCTTTGCGTTAAAAAGGTCTGACTGAATCCGAGATATTAATTTTTTGCTGAAACTCTTTTTCCGCGCCGGTTCCAGAATCTTCGGATGGCGAGCGAAATTCCGGTAAAGACGAGAAACGCGCCGCCGACGCAGGCGATAAAGCCGATGAATTGACCCAAAATTCCGCCCGTTTCGCCCGTGTGCGTGAAACGCGCCCACGAACGAAGCTGCCGCGCGGCATTTTGCTCGCCGTATGCTTCCCACTTCGAAACTTCCCCGCTGCGCGTGTCAACCGTTAATGTCGAGCGCCCGAATCGATTCCGGTAAATTCCCTCGTCAATCGTGAAAACCGCCGCGTCATTCGTCACCGGAAGCCTTAAAGAAATTGATTTCCACTGGGAATGATTTTCCGCCTTTTCAAAAACGGCGTCCGTGTTTTCGGGCAAAACAGATGGTTGTCCCGCCTGATTGTTCGGCGCGTTCGGCGACGCTTGCTGCTGCGCCGGAAGCTCGTTGCCGGTCAGAGTGTAAAGCAGATTTCCCGCCCATTGATAAGAGATTATCGCGCCCGTTAAAGTCAGGACGATTAAAATTGAGGAAGTCCAGAAACCGATTGTGTTGTGCCAGTTAAAATCGCGAGCTTTGCCCGAACCGGTGCGGCGAAACCACAGAATCGGCGCAAAATGCCTGCGTGTAAACTGGCGCGGAAACCAGATGTAAAAGCCGGAAATCGCAAGGAATAAAAACAAAAGATTCGCGGCGTCGTTCAAAGATTTTCCGACCGCGCGACCTTCGCCCGGAAGCGCCAGCCAGCGGTGCGAGTCCTCGACCACGCGGAAAAACGAGCGCCAGCCGAGCGAGCCTTCGCCCGTGATTTCGCCCGTGTACGGGTTAGCGAAAATCTGTCCTTCGCGCCCGAGCGAAACGCTCGCTGCCGCTGTTTTATCGTTTTGCAGAGTTATCCCCGACGGCTTCGCATTCGGTCGCGCGGCTTGTACTTTAGCGATTATCTCGTTAATCGAAAGCCGCGGCGCATCTTCGGTCGGCGGTTTGACGACGCGCATTTCGCTTTCGGCAAATTCCAGAATGTTCGATTCAAACGAAAGCAGCGCGCCCGTCACGCACATCACGAAAATAAAAATTCCGGCGAGCACGCCCGCCGAAAGATGGAGCCAAAAGATGATTTTACGAAAGTTTGTCATTTCAAATTACTAAGCAGTTTAGGATGCGGTCTGCAATGCTTACGAATTACCCTTATACGCACTTTTACAAACCTTTATTGTAAAAAAATGTAAAGTCTGAGGTTTGTCGCCGAGCGTACGAAACCCTCGATATTCTTAAAACGTTTTCTTTACCAGCGGTAGCGAAGCGAAACCGAACCGTTGACGGGCGCGCCCGGCATAATCTGGTTATCGCCGTTCGAGGTTTCGTAATATTTGCGATTTGCCAGATTTTTCACGTTAAACGCGATTTCGTAATGCTTTTCGCTGCGCCATGCGAGCGAGGCGTCGAGCCGCGCATAACCGGGCAAAGTGATGAGATTATTCGGCGATGTAAAACTTTTGCTTCGCGCATTGCCGCCGAAACCTAAGCGAAACCCGCGCGGCAATTGATACGTCAGCCAGAGGTTGCCGGAATTTCGCGGTGTCAGCTGCGCTTGTTTGCCCTGCAAAGACACGCCGCTCGAAACCGTGTTCGATTTGCGAATTTCCGCGTCGAGCAGCGAATAACCCGCCATAAAATCAAGCTTTCGCAAAGGCGAACCGGAAACCGTCAGTTCGATGCCGTCGGTTCGCTGTTCGCCGACCAGAATGAGCCGCGCCGTATTCTGCGGGTCGGTCGTCTTGATATTATTGCGGTCGAGCCGAAAAACCGAAACGGTCGTGTTCAAGCGCCACGGTTGAAACGTCGCCTTGACGCCCGCTTCGTAATTGCGCGTCATTTCCGGCTCAAGCTCGGCGTTGTTTGCCGCCAGCGAAAGATTTTCGCCCGACGGCTGGAACGAGCGCGTGTAGCTCGTGTAAAAGGAAAGCCAATCGTTCGGCTGGTAAACCAGACCGGCACGCGGGCTTAATTGTTTATCGGTGCGGCTCAAAGCGGACGGGTTGGCGGCGGGCAGAAAATCTTCGAGCGACTGCCGGAAATTGTCGTAGCGAACGCCGACCAGAGCTTTCCAGTGTTTGCTGAAAGCGATTTGGTCCTGGAAATAAACGCCGAAAATTTTGCCTTCGAAATTGTTGTTGTTCGACGCCGTGCCGGGATTATAAACCTGCGTCAAAAGCGGGTTGAGAAACGTCACGTACGACGCGGTCGGGTTGTTGCGAAAAGTCAAAGTGCGGCGCGACTGCGAGCCGAGCTCAAAACCGGCAAGAATCAAATGCTGGGCGCCGAAAGTGTTGACCGAACCGACCGCTTCGGTCTGATTAAAATAATTCGTCTGCCGCGCGCGCCCGTTATATTGCCCGCGAATGACGCGCAGGCGGCTGTCGTCTGCCGCGACCGTGTTTAATAGATTCGAGGTCGCCGAACAGGAACCGTTTGGGAGAACGATGCAGACGCCGTTCGGAAAAGTGTTGTAAAAATCCGTGCCCGTCCCGATGCGCCGGAAAACGTTGCGAATCGTCCAGCGGCTCGTCAATTGATGCTCGACGCGCAAAGCCTGCGAAGCGACGCGGTTGCGAATGTTGTCGAGCGCCGGATACCCGTAATAGGTCGCGACCGGAACTTCGAGCGGACGACCGCGAAACGAAGCGATGCCGCGGTCGGGCGTGCGCTCGTCGTTCAGATATTCGAATTGAAAAACGACGTCCGTTTTTTCAGCCGGCTTCCACGCCAAAGACGGCGCGATGGTGTAGCGTTTCTGCTCGTAAAAATGACGAAAACTTCCCGTTTTCTCGTACGCGCCGACCAGTCGAAACGCAAATTTGTCCTGCACGAACGGCTGCCCGTAATCGAACATCCCGCGTTTGAAGCCGTACGAGCCGAAATTCGCTTCCAACGAGCCGACACGCTCGAAAACGTTCGGTTTTTTCGTCGTCCGGTTGATAATTCCGCCCGACGAGCCGCGCCCGAAAAGCACGGCGGACGGACCTTTGACGACTTCCAATTGTTCGACGTTCGACAAATCGCGGTAATACGGCGCGTCGTCGCGCACGCCGTCGATAAACTGGTCGCCGAGCGCGTTAAAGCCGCGAATAAAAAACTGGTCGCGCCTGCCTTCGCCCTGCGCCACGGAAACCGCCGTGACGTTTGAAAGCGCGTCTTTCAATGAAAAAACCGCCTGCGAATCGAGCAGACTGCGGTTGACGATTTCGACCGACTGCGGCACGTCTCTGAGAGCGGTCGGCGTTTTCGTCGCCGTTTCCGAAGTTGACGTGATAAAATCCGCCGAAATCTGCACGTTCACTGTTTCGGAAACGCTCCCGGTTTCGAGTTTTATATCGGAAACCTGCAAATCGCACCCGGCAAAATCGATACGTTTTTCAACCGGCGACATTCCGTCGTTCGAAATCTGCAAAACATACTCGCCCGCCGGAAAACAGCCGAGCGCGAATTCGCCCGAAGCGTCCGATTCCGTGCGCTCGATTGTTTTGCCGCGAGCGTCTTTCAACGTGATGCGCGCGCCGACGATAACCGATTCACCGGCGTCTTTGACAGTTCCGCGAAAACATTTTTCCGGTGTCTGGGAGAAAGCCGCAAACGAAAGAAAGATTAAAATTGCGATTGAAAAAAAGATTTTGTAAATAATTTCGCCCGGGCTCAAAAGGCTCGAAAACTGTCTCATTTTGTTTGATTCTCCGTCTGGCAAAGTTTCTTATTGAAAACGACTTTCAATTTCGTCATCAGTTGAGATTGTAAACCGACTTTGAAAACCGGTCAAATGCGGAAAACCAAAAATCCGGCGGCTGGCTTAGATTGGATTGGTTAATTTTTATTTAACGGCACAGGGGTTTTTAGAAATCGAGTTTCAAGCCGAATTGAATTTGCCGCGCTTCCAAAGCGGCGGTCGGCTGCCCGAACGCGGCGGCGGAAACCGTATTATTCGGCACCGAGAAATTGGCGCGATTAAATAGATTGAAGCCTTCGACGAGCAGTTCCGGGCGGAAGCGTTCCGCTATTCTGAATTTGCGTGAAAGCCGTAAGTCGAGCGAAGCGAAATCAAACCCGCGACCGGTATTGCGTCCGGTTCCTGCCGGTCGGTCGTTAAAATTCGAGTCGCCGTTGAGATCAATTCCGGCTTGCAGATTATACGGCAGGCGCGAGGCGTATCTGAAAATATAGCTAAGCTGAAAACCCGCCAATGCGCTTTTCAGTAAATTATTCTTACGATTTTTCGGCGCGCTCAGGGTTCCGCTCAATGTTAGACGGTGGCGCTGGTCGTTGTCGGAAAGCGCGCGTTCGCCGCGCAGGTTGAAATTATCCTGCGGCGTCGAAAAAAAGAAATTCCCGGCGTCGTCGATTGATTTTGAAAGCGTGTAGGAAAGCCTCAAGCTCGCCCAATCGCCCTGCCTTTTGTTGAACGAAACAATCATTCCGTGATAGAACGAATCGCCCGCGCCTTCGTAGCGCGAGATATTTCCGAAATTCGAATCGGGTCGGCAAAGATTCGCGTCCGTTGCCGCCGTGCAGCGCGGCACGTTGACGTTTCTCGACAAAATTATGTGCAGACCGCGCAAATACACATAACCGACCGCCACCGAGGCGTCAAAAGGCAGCGCGCGCTCAAGCTGCAAATTCGCCTGATAGCTCGAATTATTTTCAATTTCCGGGTCAATTCTGGTAATGCCCGGCTTGATGGATAAAACCGGCGGCGGCGCACTTAAAACGTTCGGAAAGACGGGCGCGCCCGGCGAATTGCGTGAAAAAACGGCGACCGTATATTTTGAGCCGTCGCGCTGCAAAGCGTTTGAAGTGGCGCGCGTCGGAATGCGGTCGTAGAAAATACCGAAGCTCGCGCGAATAACCGTTTTTTCAACCGGCGCGAAAGCGATGCCGAAGCGCGGCGCGAGATTATCCGTGTCCGTCTTTATCGGGTCGGGCAAAAACTGTAAATCGTAACGCAGACCGAAATTAAAGGTTAAATCCGCCCGCGCCTTCCATTCGTCCTGCGCGAACACGCCGACGTTCGGATTTTTTTGTTTCTGCGACTCTGCGCCGAAGGCTTGTTGAAACTGGCTGTAATTTCCGTTCAAAAAATTCGTCAGGTTCGAGAACGTGTAAACGCCCGGAATCGCGCCGGGAAAAACGATATTCAAATCGTTGAAAAGATATTCGATGCCGCCTTTTAACGAATGATTTCCGCGAATTGTACTCAAGCCGTCCGTGAATTGGTAAAGGTCGATGGCGCGTTCGGTCGGCGCGCCGGTCGCCGTGCCGAAATTGGCGACGCCCGAAATATTTACTGCCGGACCGACGCGGTCAATCGCGGGCGCGGAAAGACGACTGCGGCGAAATTGAAAGCGAAATTCGTTTAAGCTGCGAGTGCCGGCGGTCGTAATATTCTGCGCATTGACGGTGTGGTCGCGGTTGGCAAGATTCGTGCCCCGGGTGACGGCGTTCAAACCGCCGACGGTACGCGCATTAACCGCGTCGATGTCGTAAAAATTGTAGGTCGCCGAGAAAAAGTTTCCGGCGTTGATTCGGTGGTCAAGACGCGCGAAAAAATTGGTCGTGTCAAAGCCCGACGGCACGAGTCCGGTTTCGATAAGTGCTCCGCGATAGCCGACCGCCGTCAGGCGATTGTTGATTGCCGCGGCGCTGGCGGGCGAAATCGTGATGACGGCTGCATCATTGCGCCGCGTCTGCTCGAAGTTGCCGAAGAAAAACGTTCGATTCCTGACGATTGGCGCGCCCAGACTCGCGCCGTATTGAGCCTGCGTCAGAGGGTCTTTCGACGGCGCCAGCGGATTTCTCGCATCGAAGCGCCGGTTTCTTAAAAAGGCGTAAATTTTACCGCGCAGCTCGTTTGTTCCGGACTGCGTAACGATGTTGATGAAACCGCCCGAAGCGCGTCCGAATTCGGCAACCGCGCCGTTTGTCACGACCTGAAATTCGCGAATCACTTCCTGGCTGTAAAATGTTCCGGCAAGCTCGACCGAATCGTCGTTCGCGCTCGAACCGTCGACAATAAAGCTATTTGCCAGATTGCGCTGCCCGGCGACGGAAATTCCGGTTCCCGGCACGGCTGAAGTTTCGGCAAACCGCTGAACACTGCCCGTATTGGTGCGCGAAACGCCGGGCAGGAGCAGCGCTAAATCGATAAAATTTCGCCCGTTCAGAGGAAAATCTTCGATGTCTTTGGGCAGGATTGTGCCGGCAATCTGCGTTCTCGCGGTTTCGATAACCGGCGAATCGGACGTCACATCGACCTGTGCGGAAACGCCCTTGATTTTGAGTTCGATTTTAATCTCCAAAGCCTGCCCGACGGTTGCCGTCAAATTCAAAATTGCCGGGTTAAACCCGTCGGCTTCGGTTCGTACCTCGTAATTGCCGACCGGCAGAAAGGAAAAGCGAAATCTGCCGTTTTCATCGCTGACGACTGACCGGCGCTGATTTGTTTCGAGGCTTTTGATGGTCACAATCGCGCCTTTGACGACCGCCCCGCCGGTGTCTTCGACCGTGCCGCTGAGGGTCGCGCCGGAAATGTTTTGCTGCGCGCGGATTGTCGGCGCAGACGGGAAAAATGCCGCCAAAAAAATAATTGCAGGTAATAAAAACTTGCGTTTCATGGATAACCTTCCTGTCGCTGATTCAAAAATGAATTTTCCTTTTACAAAGGCGAAAACCCCGGGCGTTACTCAGGCTATAACTGATTTAACGTCCAGAATTAATTTATTGAAGATTGAAGTTCGCTGTCGGTTATTATGAAAACAAAGGCGGCGCGCGCGGCGCGCGGAGGCGGGCAAGCTCCGTCGCTTGATGAAACGGATTTGTCGCTGAAAATTTAGATTCGGCGCTCGGCGCACACTTTAAACGGATTGATAAAAAGGTTTCGACGACGTTTTTCCATGCCAATTTATATTCGCTTTGGTGATTGTTAAAAACACCCGAAAAAATTTGTCCCGTGAGACTTTGAAACGGCGCGCGCGGCAGCCGAGGCAATTTCCCGATTGCTGTTTTTCCGTGCGCTAAAACGTCAAAAGCGAGATTTTCAAGCCCGGCTGCATCGAGTGAGAAAACGCGGAATGGATTTTTGAGAATGATTTCCTGAAAAAGAAAATCCTTTGTTCCCTTCCCCGCACAAAGGTATTCGAACGGTTCTTGTTCGAGCTTTTTCGGCGCCGCTTTGATCGGCTGAAATTTTTTGGATAAAGAACAATAAGCCGTCCCGGCGGACGCACGAGCGTTTTCAGCCGAAATAAGGGAGACCGGAAAAACAATCGACAGCGCCGCCAATAAAAGCATTGCCGCCAAACCTTTCCGAATCGAGACTGCCCGACCGCGCCGATTTTCCGAACCGTATGTCATTTAACCTTTTCAGGTTATCAAAGAAGCCGGCTCTTTGGAAATTGATTGTCGTCTAATCTTATTGCGGCGGATTTAAGAAATGAAAAAGCCCGGATTTGCCGAGGAGGGCAAAGGCTTCCGGGCTTTCCCCAAGCTTTTCTCCCCCTTGTTCCCGGTGAGCGTGCTTGGATGCGTTAGACGCTTACTGATAATCCGACAGTGTCCGGCGGAATCGAAAAAAGACGGAATTTGTATTTTTTTTTCAAATTAAGAAAAAAACAATGTTTCTGCGTACTGCCGGAAACCTGAAATAAATCGCTAAAAACCCGGCAAATTCCAGTTTTATTGGAGTTGCCGGGTTTTTCCGAGCCGTTACTAAACCACTTAAAAAGTAACTGCCGCCCGGGTGCTTTTAAAGGAGCCTTATAAATACAGTGTCGGGCGGAAACCGAAAAAGACTGTTTTTTTCAAAAATTTTTCATCTTAATGTCTGTCGAAGAAACGACCGAACATCCGTTCAGCAATTAAAACGGGTAATTTTTAAGGTTTTATAAGTCCGCTCAAATTTTTACACGCTAACAACAAAAGGACATCTGAAAAGATGTCCTCGTCTTTGTACAAAATTCAGGCAATGGCAGCAATAGAGTTAATTAATTGTACATTTTACATTGTTCATTAACATTCAGATATTTATTGCTGCGCCCTTAAACGCGCCGCTGTGAAAAAAGACGACGACCGGAAACGTTTCTTTTGTAGTTCATAAACCGCTGCGCTTATCGTAAGAATTTCTATCAAACGACTTTGGAGCAGGATTTAGGATTCGGCAAGAATCGAATACACGTCGCGTCGCGCCCGGTTGACGATTTCGCTGATTTTCTTGACGGTTTCCTCGTCGCCGTCGCGCACGCCGTCCATCACCGCCGCGCCTAGTTTCATTAAAGCTTTTCGCATTTCCGATGCCTGCGCCATTTTCGGATGCGCTTCAAACCGCGTTGTGCCGCGTTCTTCCAGTAATTTCAGACCGGCTTCGGTAATCGTGTAAACTTTTTTGCCTTCGACCTGTTCGCTTGTCAGGTAGCCGCCTTCTTCGAGCATCTGCAAAGTCGGATAAACCGAACCCGGGCTGGGGCGATAACCGCCGCTCTGTTTTTCAAGCTCGCCGATAATCTCGTAACCATGTCGCGGAGTTGCTTTTAAAATCTCCAAAAGATGAAACTTTATATCACCGCGCCGCATTCGCATAAACTCACCTCTGAAGCCCGGACCGCAGCCGCTGCCGCGTCCAAATTTAAATTTTCCAAACATTTATTTGTACCTCACTAATTTTTAATATTCAATGAAACAAGTATTTCATTGTAATATATCAATATGTATCACGATATATCGAGATAGGTCAACTAATAAATCTAAAACTACGGGATTCGACCAAAATCCCATGGTTTTAAGCTTTTAAGCAAAACCATCCGAGGGGGCGGCAAAAAGTCGTTTCACTGTTAATTCTTACAGGTATCATAAAGCCGCCCGGCAATTAATATTTCATTAACGGTAAAGGTATTTAAACAGATTAAAAGTTATATAGGGAGAGAGTTGATGAAAAAGTTAATATTACTATTTTTTGTGCTGGGTTTTGTTTTGACGTTGGCAAACAGTAACGTTTTTGCCCAGAGGGAGACGTCGACCGGTATTTCGGTTGACAAGGACATTGAATTGCTGCGCCGCGATTTACGGTCGGAGAAGAAAAAGATAATCGCCATGAATGTTCCGCTGACCGATACGGAAGCGACAAAATTCTGGGTGGTTTATGACCAATATGCCGGCGAAATGACAAAGAATTATGATGAGTTTTACTCGCTCATAAAAGAATATGCCGCGAATCAAAAAACCCTCAACGATACACAGGCAATCAGCATGATCAAGCAATGGAATGATATTCAAATCAAACTGGCGCAAACGCGTCAGAAATACATTCCGCTCGTTGAAAAAGTGATTCCCGGAAAAAAAGCCGCGCTTTTCTTCCAGATTGACCGTCGACTTTACGCCCTGATGGATATTCAAATCGCATCGGAGGTTCCACTGGTTATCCAGTAAAGACTTTCAACATTAACGGCAAATTCGAATTTTTATGCCGGAATCATGTGCTACAAAAAAACTAGTTGAAATGATTCGATTGGTTCTCCAAAACGGCGGGATTAACCTCCCGCCCCTTCTATTTCAATTTCGAAAGTTTTGAGATTATCGGACGCAGTTGCCGCATATTTCGCGGATGTCCGCTTTCCCGATGAGCGGCTTTCTACGCGCCGCCGCCGCCAACTCTTTCGTTTTGCCTGCACCGCCCTGCACGCCGTCCCTAAAACGATGCCAACATGCTCCACTACTGTCGTGCCCTGCGAGACCGTAAATCGGCAACCCCGTTTCGTTGTTGAATCGCGACATGGCGCTCGTTAATCAAATTCCGAACGTGTCGTTAGAAGAGAAGGTGGCGCTTTTAAACGCCGACCGTGACCTGTACGCGGTGCGTAGAGCCGGCAGAGACGGCTATCCTTTAAAAGCGGCAGCCGACCGGCTCTATCATGCGTTGCGCGATTATGTTCGGCGCACGGACGACGAGCGCCGAAAAGCGGTCTTTACTGAGATTGACTTGCTGCGTTTACATTCCAGGATTGAGGTTCGGGAATAAATGGCTGATTACTGCAAATGCGGACGCTTTTAAGACAATCCAATAAAACCAGATTACAACCACATACCGGCAGTTTATGAGCAATGCTCAAAAATTAACGTTAAAATCGTCACAATAAACAACTGGCAATCCGATAGCTGACAAAATGACATCTATAATTTACCGGACAAAATGTTCTGTTGGGAATGAGTTCAACAATTAAATTCATCCCTTCTGCTACAAGCAGCTACCGGACAATCAGTCCGCTAGTTGGGTAGGAAAATTGGATTCCAGTTTGTCTGGCACACCGGACAATTTGTCTGTTAGAATGTAGTTGAGTTCAATTTATGAACTCAAAAAGGTGATATTCGATGGCGAAGGTAAAAACATCAGTAAAGGAAAAAGAAAAAGCGCCTTGTGGAGCTGCCACCCGGACAAATTCAAAAAATGGCAGCGTAACTCATAAAGGAAGTTCCGCTGAATCGGACGCGCGCGCCGAAAAAAGAAAGACGTTACCCCTGAAAGCGTTTCGTATGGTCTACGACAGCCATCATAAAAAGGATTAATGCCGCTCTATACTTTAGATACATCCTTTATCATTGCCAACAAATTGTCGGAATTTCCCGGCAATTTTGTTTTGTCCGAAATCGTGATTCCGGAATTGCCGGGCAGCGCCTCCGATGAATCGACCTTCAAAGCACTTTCAGCCGTTCGCCGCGCTTTTGCCCAATGCGATTTACTGATGACTCCGAACTCCGACGACTGGCTGATTACTGCAAAAGTATTGAGGAATAAAGAATGAAAAAAATCTTGCCGTTAATCTTACTGTCACTCTGTTTCGTCACTTTCGCGCGCGCGCAGTTCCGGTGCGTCAAATTTCAAGACGCGTCATTGGGCGTTTCGATGTGCGCGCCGGTCGGGTGGGCGATAGCCGACGGGATCGATAATAACAAAGTCATCGTCGGCGAACGCACCGACAACTTTACGAGAAACATCAACGTGAAAGGCGCGGTGTTTCCCGGAACCGTCTCGCAAGCCGCCGCTGCCGGAATAGCCTATATCCTGAAAACCAAACCGGGCGGCATCACGAAGGTCGCGCTATCAAGTAAAAAAGCTTTTACCGCCGGCAAGGAGCAAGGCGTGAAAGTCGTTTTCAAAGCGGTCGCGGCGGGTCGCGACGTTAAATCCATCCAATATTATTTTAGCGGGAAGGGAAAGAACAAAATCGTCGTTACGGCGACCCTCTTCTGGTCGGACGATGCCGACCTGGAGACGATTATCGATAATGCGGTCAAAACAATTGAACTGAAGAAATAGCCTCGGTTCAGATACTCTACGCCGTTAAAATCAATCCTAATTGCTTTTATCATCGTTCGGCGGTAAGGGCGGGATTCAAACCGGAGAAAGACCATCGGATTTTCCGCTAACCTCTGCATTGCGAATCCATTGACAAGACATTTGAAAACAAATTGAATAGTTGAAGTTTTCTAATAAAATCAACAATTTATTGCGTGTGCAAAATGATTCAGCTATTCAATTTTATCTCACTTCAGTCAATTTTGGGCTATATTAATTCCTTGTTAACGCTTTGTCTTTTTGAACTCCGAGTACGCTTCATAAAAGCGTTGCGGCTTCTTCAGAATGCGAACTTCCGGGGCGACTCCCTCCGCGTTGATTCGTGAGTTGTCTCTTTCAGATATCTCAAGCTCTAAAAGCGAATCGCGCAAGGTATTAACAAAATGCAAAAAATAAGTAGTAAATGGATTATATCCATAATGTTGACGGGCTTTTTCGCCTTTTCGTCAGTGTCTGCAGCGAGAGCCGCGACTTTTACGGTTACCAATAACAACGACAGCGGTGCGGGAAGTTTCCGGCAGGCGCTTCTTGATGCCAACGCGACGGCGGGAGCGGATTCGATAGTTTTTAACGTTGGGGTGAGCGGTCTCCAAACGATCCCGGTTTTATCGGATTTGCCCAGAATTTCAGAACCTGTTGTGATTGACGCGACGACGCAGCCCGGTTACACGGGAAATCCGCTGATTGAACTTAAAGGAACCGGCGCGCAATTCGGATTGATAATCGATGCCGGAAATACGACCATTCGCGGATTTATCATCAATAACTTCCACTCGACCGGGATTTCGATGTTTACCAGCGGCGGCAACGTCATCCAAAACAATTTTATCGGCACGAACAGCGCGGGCACGGCTGCACAAACCAATTTCGGTTTCGGAATACAACTTGGAAATTCGTCAAACAACACCATCGGCGGCGATTTGCCGAATACCGGCAACGTGATTGCCGGCAACAGTTCGACCGGAATCACGGTGAACGGCGCAAACGCGTCGAACAACGTCATTCAGGGAAATTATATCGGCGTCAACGCGACGGGTACAGCAGTAATCGCCAACGGCAGGGCAGGCATTTGTTTGTGCAGCTCGAATCCGGATTTTAATGTGACGAATAATTTAATCGGCGGCACAGCTCCCGGCGCGGGCAACGTCATTGCCGGAAATGACAGTAATGAAATTGAAATCAACGGTTTTGCCAGCGTCGGCAATAGCGTGCAGGGAAATTTAATCGGAACGAATGCCGCCGGAACACAGGCGCTCGTCAGCACCGGAATCGGCATTTACCTTACCTCGGCGACGCGCAACAATATTATCGGCGGCAGCACCGCCAGTGCGCGAAACCTTATTGCGGGCAACAATTTCGGCAGTTCTGGCGGCGGCAGCGGCATCGCACTTAATGTCAATGCCTCGGGAAACGTCATTAAAGGCAATTTTATCGGCACGGATATAACCGGAACGCAGGCGCTGCCGAACCAGGTCGAAGGCATAGTCCTCAGCGACGGCGCGCACGATAATATCATCGGCGGAACCGCGGCGGGCGAGGGCAACGTCGTCGCATTCAACGGGACGCGCGGCATTAGCGGCTCGAATTCGACGACACAGCAGCAGACAAACCGTAACGCGATTCGCGGTAATTCTATTTTTTCGAACGGAAGTCTCGGCATTGAATTGTTTCCCGGCAACGGAGTAACTCCGAACGATTCGTGTGACGCCGACGCCGGAGCCAACAATCTACAGAATTTTCCGGTTTTAACCTCTGCCCTGCAAATCGGCTCCTCGGTAACGGTGCGCGGTTCGCTCAACAGCACTAGCAGCTCGAATTTCGCGATTGACTTTTTTGCCAGTCCGAGCGCCGATGCGTCCGGCTTCGGTGAAGGGAAAATTTATATCGGGACAATCAACGTCACAACGGACGGTGCTTGCAATACTGCTTTCACGACAACCCTAACTTTGCACACCGGTCGTTTCATTACGGCAACGGCGACCGACGGCGGTGGAAATACCTCGGAATTTTCGCAAGCCTTAACTGCGGTGAAATCCGTCTTCGATTTCGACGGCGACGGGAAAACGGACGTCGGCATCTTTCGCCCGAGTGACGGCAGTTGGTGGTATACGCGCTCGTCTGCCAGCGATTTTCGCGTTTTTGCTTTCGGCACTTCTTCCGACATTATTACGCCCGGCGATTATACGGGTGACGGGCTTGCCGATATTGCTATTTTCAGACCCTCGACCGGCGAATGGTTCGTTCAGCGCTCGGAAGATAATTCTTACTTTTCTTTCCCGTTCGGCTCTTCGGGCGATATTCCCGCGCCGGCTGATTATGATAATGACGGCAAAACGGACGCGGCGGTTTTTCGTCCATCTTCGGGAACCTGGTTTATTTTGAATTCCGGCGGCAGCGGCACTTCGATTGTGCCGTTCGGCTCGTCGGAAGATAAACCTGTGCCGGCAGATTTCGATGGTGACGGGAAAGCCGATATTGCTATTTTCCGCCCGTCGGACGGTTCGTGGTGGTATCTGCAATCATCGAACAGCCAATTCAAGGTTTATCGCTTCGGTGTCGGCACGGATAAGCCCGTTCAGGGCGATTACACCGGCGACGGCAAAGCTGATATTGCTATATTTCGTCCATCGACCGGCGAATGGTATTTTCAGCGCAGTGAAGATAATTCATACTTTTCAGTGCCGTTCGGCGCGGCGGGCGACATTGCGGCGCCGGGCGATTATGACGGCGACGGCAAGTTCGACACCGCCGTGTTCCGACCTTCGACGGCAGATTGGTTCGTGCAGCGTTCGAGTGCCGGTATTCTGATTACCAGTTTCGGTACGAACGGTGATCGTCCGATTCCCAATTCATTTGTGCCTTAAAAACTAATGTCATAAAGGGAAAGTCTGCATATTAGTAAAGTTTGGCTTTCCTTAAATTTAAGATTCTCACGCTCTTCTGTGATTGGCATTGTGGTTGGCGCGGAAAAACGGGCGGGTAAATCAGGACTTTGGGGATGCTGAAAAAAGAGCGGTTGTTGAGTTTTGCTGGACGACGCTAAAGGCAGCGCTTGAAAAATCAGTCAGAACTGCCGTATTTGCAGAGAAAAAGCCGGTCAAGAAAACGTTGCTGCGATTGGTTTAGTTGAATTATGGCGGAGAGGGGGGTCGCACTTAACTATCAAAAACCTCTTGCTTTTTAATATCTTCCATCGTATAAATATCTAGCATTTCTAAAAAGCTCCAGGTAATTATGACGCCGAACCAAACGATATATCTCATTAACCAAAACACAGAAATTCTGAAAGCCTGGCGCGAGCTTTCGGACTCACAGAAACGATCCGTTCTAAAGGCTTGCGAGACGGCTGACGAGAGCGAACTGGAAAGAATTATCGAAGAGGTCGTTGACGGTCAAGGGAGACTGTTCTGACGATGCAACTAATTCACTGGTAATTTTGATATTAAATTCCTTCGTCTTCCGACTGGCATGTGAGGAACAACGGAAAAGCGGGACCGATTTCCTCGGGGGTGGAGAAAGGTCCCGCTCAATTTATTTCATACTCCTCAAATACGATTGACCTAAGCCCATCGTCGAGGTGTGAGTGAAGGTGTGAGTTGTAAAAAAAGGCGATACGGCATAAAACCGTATCGCCCTCATTTTATTGAACTTAAATGGTGATCCGAGAAGGACTCGAACCTTCGACCCAATGGTTAAAAGTCTTAAATAGCAGTTCTTTTGAGTTCAGAGCTTTTCATTTTTCTCGATTTTAATTGACTTTTTGCAAAATTCATATCACCTATTTTCTGCTGATTTCAGGTAGTTTCGGAACATTTGGCACACAATAGGCACACAAAATTAAGCCGCAACTAAACCTAATTTCAGATTTAATTTTCCTTTACACAGTTTTTTTAGAAACCTCGAAAAAGGTGATGATTAGGATTAAGGAAATATAGTTGTCCCCGCCCACCCAAGTGTGAAGTGTGGGTGCTGCGTTCTATTAGTCCGCCCTCGATTCATTGCAACTCCGCCTGACATGTGCTAATTTAAACCGCCAAACTTTCGCGAGATAATTATAAGGATAAACCAAATGGCTAAAGCAGAAGGCTATCGTCCCGCACACCGTCTGTGGGTTGACTTTTTATTTGGAGAACGCGCGGGGATTGCCTATTTCCGAATTGCTGTCTACGCGTGCACTCCTTTCTTCGTGGGATCGCTTCTTTCATTTATATTTGGCTGGTCATCACAGTTTCACTCAAACCTAGCGGTATACTATGGTGTCGTCGGAATCTATATCACGACAGCGACAATTTGGTATGGTAGTAGGTCGAACTATAGTATCTATGACAGTTTCCTCCTATGCTTCGACATTTCTGATGATGACCGAACGAAAATAGTTGAAAATACCCTGGACCGGTACTCCGCGAATGCACGACACATCAGAACAGGGTTAATAGTATTTTTACTAGCATTCGCTGTTGCCTATATCGGGTTTTTCTCCCCCGGGGCTGAAGTCTTCCTGAAACGATACTTAGGCATAACAACTCTTCGCTTTACCGATTTCCAGACCGCTGGTTGGTATGAGCCTGGTGTCGCCACAAAGGCATTTCCAATAACGTTGCTGTTTGCGCTGTTTATATCCTTTCCACTAGCCACAGGTTACCGGCTGATATCAAGAATGCCATGGTTATTGCTACAGACGGCGCGTAATTCGGTGACCATGATGCCGCGCTTTATCAAGGCAAAATTCGCAAAACTGACTGCATTCTACACGATAGTAAGTCTTATATGGACTGTTGGGGCTACTCTAATCGCCGTACTTTTTCGCGGAGGGGCGTCATTTACCATTAGAGCCTTCCTCATTGCATTAGTTATGCTTGGAGTAATTAATGTTGTCGTCCCGCAGGTAATTTACGCAATTGTGGCAGTAAAGGCAGAAGTTTTCTGGCTTGGGCACGCTAACCGCGCGGTAGAGAAACGCTGTAACTCGCAGAGCAATAAGAGCAATGGTATGGACTTTGTGCTGGAAATAGACCCGTACTACCTTGAGTACGATAAGTGGGTCTATCCAGTTCACGAGACATATCTTATTGTACTAGCACAGGGCATCTCTTTGATTGGACTTCAGGCACTTGCCGCCCTCCCCAAATTGTGATTACAATAAGAACGAAATGTTTAAGGCAGTCAAACCACACCGACTTAAGGCTTATTTGAGCAAGATTGATAGGATTTTTCCTGAGATGTCTGAGGCTAATGATATTACCGCTGAAGATATCACTACCTATTACGATGAAAGCTATATTGGCTATTCCATTTTTCATTCGTGGAGTGGTGCAATCCATATGGCGATCAGCCGAAACGGAAAGTTCAGCAAGAATGATTATTTCCGTCAAGCGGAAGAAGCCGCGATTCTCGCAAAGCGACACTCAACCTCTGGAGTGCTTTTAGAGCTAGGATGTGGAAGAGGCTTTAACATCGGGTATTTGGGACACCAGCTACCCGAATGGACGTGTATTGGGGTTGACTTTAGCGAACGGCACATCACGGATGCAACGGAGAGATACAAGGGACTCACAAATGTTCGCTTTAATACCGACGACTTTCACGAACTTAACTCAATTGATGACGGATCGTGCGATTTTGTCCTGTGCGTTGAGAGCATTTGCCACGCACTGGACTTTGACAAAGTTGCAGCTACGATCGCTCGAAAGATCAAACCCGGCGGAATGCTGATGATCTTCGATGGCTTCCGCAATTCACAGGAGACTGTTGACGCGGATCTTGACCGTGCAACTACCTTAGTTGAAGCCGCGATGTCTGTGCCTAAGTCCCCTGAAATATCTGCGTTTCGCGAGTGCTTCGAGAAGGTGGGGTTTAAGCTCAGTGAGGAGGAAGACCTCAGTGCGGCAGTGATGCCGAATCTAATACGACTTTCCGATCTCGCAAAGGGCTTTTTTAAATTCCCCGCACTTACCAAGACTCTGCTTCGCGTGTTTCCACGTGGGCTGCTACGAAATGCGGTCGCGGGTATTCTTTTGCCCATAACCGTCGAATCTGGACTACACTCATACCGACGGCTTGTATTTTCTTTTGGCGCCAGGAATAAGCAATCAGCCCGGAAGCGAGATTAACCAGAAAATTCCAGAACGAGCGATGTCGTGTGTGTTCGATCTGCGAAATATTCTTCAACTGTTTGGGTTTCTCGCCCGTTGTGAAAACGTGCTGGTGTTCGGTCTACCCAACTCAAGCAAAACTCATTTGTTGTGCGCTCCAAATTGTCAGTTGAATCATTACTTACGGAATATACCAGACCATTTCGACCTTATAGAGCCTAATACTTATTTTGAAAACCGTCCTTTTCACAGCGGTTGTATCGGTTATTTCTTAAACAGTTTCCACAAAGCATTTAAATTTTAACTTGTAGGTATTATTTTTGCTTCTCGAAATTTCAATTTATTCGATAAATAAAAACGAAAAATTGGATTTTGGATATTATTGATTTTTGTAAAATTGCCGGCAAGATCATAAAATTTCCTTATTCGATAAGACAAATTCCTTTGT
>DASWRC010000039.1:0-13183 GCA_036403375.1 Pyrinomonadaceae bacterium | reverse complement strand
CCGACCACCGACCACTAGAATGTTACTTTTGCGCCTTCGTAAAGCTGCGGCAAATTACTCGTCGCAACCATCTCGTCCGCCGCGATGCCGTTTAAGATTTGAACGCTGCCGTTTTCTTCCGTGCCGATTTGGACGGTGCGAAGTTTGGCGATGCCTTCGACAATGACGAAGACGCGCGTGTTTTGCGTTGCCTGGTCGTTCAGAACGGCTTCCTTCGGCACGAAAACGCCTATCGTTCCGCCTTCGCGCGTGATTTTAACGGTCGCGAACATTCCCGAACGCAGCGCATTGTCGCCGTTTTCAATCTGCGCTTCGACGATTGCCGAACGCGAATTCGGGTCAATCGACGGGTTCACCGCCGTCACGACGCCGCCGAAATTACGGTCTTTGTAGGCGTCAACCTGAAGCGTCACGCCGCGCCCGAGACCGACGTACGGCACGTCCGCCTCGGCAACCTGAATCTGAACCTTTATCGGATTGGTGCGCACAATCGTCGCGACCGGCGTCGCCGACGTTGCATATTCGCCGACCGCCACGGGACGCGAACTGATAAAACCCGAAAACGGCGCGCGCACGACCGTATCGGTCACCGCTTGCTGCGCGGTCGCCACCTGCGTGCGTGCCGCTTCGACGCTCGCCTGCGCCCCGCGTATCGCCTCGTTGTTTTGCCGCGCGGTGTTCGTCGCCGCTTCGAGCACCTGGCGCGCACTATTAACGCGCGCGCGCGCCGTGTCGCGGTTTGTCCGAAACTGCTCGTAGGTAATCATCGCCACATCGCCCGTCTGCACAAGGTCGCGATAGCGTTTTTCGTTTGACTCGGCTTGCCGCAACTCGGCGACTGCCTGTTCATAATTGGCACTCGCCGCGCGAACTTCGGGAATCGTCGTGGCGGAAAAAGTTCCGTTCGGCGAGAGTCCGAGCCGCGCTTCCGCCTGGCGAACTCCAGCCTGCGCCTGCGTGACACTCGCGCGGGCTTCCGCAAGGCGGTTAAGCGCGTCCTTATCGTCAATCTTGGCGATAACCGCGCCCTGCGAAACGAATTGCCCGACGTTTGCCGAAACGTTGACGACTTTTCCGGCGACTTTCGGGGCAATGTCCGAAGTTTCTTCGGCGACCAGACTTCCCGTCGCCTGAATGACCGTCGGCACCTGCCGCGACTCGGCTTTCGCCTGCGTCACGGGAATAGTTTCCTGATTCTGCGAGCCGGCGTTTGAATTGGCGTCTTCACGCGTTCTCGACGATGAGCGACCAGTGGTTCCGCAGCCGGCAAAAAGTGTCGGAATTATTAAGGCTAAGATAAATAATCGAACGGTTTTTGTGCGTCCGAACTTTATAAAATTCATAAATATGATTGCGTTCAACTTGAGAAACCGGCATTACAATCTATTATTTCCAATTTCTCTTCAATTAAAACTAGACAAGCGCTCAGACAAAACGGTTACAAAAACTTAAGTAAAGAAGCGTAAAGAGCTTCTCCTCTCGCAGGGTAAAACAAACTTCCGTCAGCTCACGGCATCCGGTGTGCCCGCGGCTTATTCCAAATAGTTATGTAACCATTTTACTCCTTTTCGTGTCTGTTAGGTTGGTAACACGATTAAGTTTTTTGAAAAAAAGACGCGGCGCGCTTAAAATCGTCTATGTGGCAAAGGCTTCGGAAACATATTGCTTTTGAAATATTTGCCCCTCGGATTTCGATAAGGGAAACTTTTTTGGCGGACGATTACCAAAATTTAGCGGACGCGGATTTGGCACGCGCGGCGGCGACCGGTGATGAAGCGGCTTTCGGCGAGATTGTTCGTCGTTACAGCCCGCGGGTTTTCAGCTTTTCATCGCGCTTTTTCCGGCGTTACGATTTGGTTGAAGAAGCCGCTCAGGAAGTTTTTCTGAAAGCCTTTACGCAGCTCAAAAACTTTGAAGGGCGCGGTTCGCTCGAAGGTTGGCTGACGCGCATCACGGTCACGACGTGCATCAATATCCTGCGCGCTTCGAAACCGCAAAACGAATTGACCGCCGCCGACCTGTCGGACGATGAGACGGTGTGGCTCGAAAACAAACTAGCGAATGTTTCATCCGCAAACTATCAAAACGAAGAAGATAAATTGATTGCCGCCGATTTGGTAAATCGCGTTCTTGAAACTTTGCCGCCCGATGATTCATTGATTTTACAGATGATTGACGGCGAGGGCGCGTCAATCAAGGAAGCCGCCGCCGCCACCGGCTGGAGCGAATCGAAAGTGAAAATTAAAGCTTTTCGCGCGCGCCGCCGAATGCGCGAGGCGGTTGAAAAACTTCTCAATGCAAAAGACGGAAAACTTTTGAAAACCGATAAAACAGTAAAATGAAAGAGACACATATTTTAGAAATTTTGGACGAAACCGGATTTGCCGCGCTTCACGGAGATGCGCGCAGGAGGAAAACCGTCGAAGCGCACTGCGCCGTCTGCGCCGATTGCCGGCAGGCATTCGACGCGGCGCGCGTTTCCGCGGCGCTTTTAAATGTTCGTGCCGCGCGTGCCGCGAGCGAGCCGTCGGCGTTTTTCCAGTCAAAAGTTTTGCGCGCGATTCGCGAAAGTCAGAATTTGCCCAGTAATCCCATCGAAGCGTTTCGCCGCTGGTGGCAGGCATCTTTTCCGCTGGTTTGCTCGATGCTGCTGATCGTTATTACGCTGGCTGTTTTGACGATGCTCGCGCCCCAATCACCGCCCGAACAGGCGGTTTCGACCTATAATCTTTACTCGACCGATTCGGTTATCCTGAACCAGACGCAGCCGCGCAGCATCACGACCGAGCAGGCGCTGGAAGTTATCTACACCGAGCGGCGCGACCCGTTAAAAAGATGATGAATATCGAAAGCAAAAGTAAATGGCAAATCCGCTTTGCGACGCTCGGGATTTTCGTTCTCGGGTTCGTGGCGGGCGCGTTTGCGCTGAATGCTTATTATTTATGGTTCGACGCGGCAAAAGCGCCGACCAAGCAGGAAAAATACGAAGAAGCCTTTAAGAGCCTCAGGCTTAACGATTCGCAAAAGGCGGAAGTCCAGAAAATTGTCGGCGAAACACGCGAAAAAATCCAAAATATTCGCCAGGAAACCGACCCGCGCATTGTCGAAATCCGCACGTCGAACGACGAAAAACTCCAAAAAGTCCTCAGCGCCGAGCAATGGCAGAAATTCCAACAGGAACGCGAAAAAATCCGCGAATCCGAACGGCTGGCGACGCCGCCGACGCGCCCGCTGAATTTACAGTAAACTCCTTTACTTTGCGACTTAGGGCGTTTGCGGGAAATTTCCCGCAAACGCCCTAAGTCGCAAAGAGTTTCAAGAATTTATTTGGCGTGTTTCAAAATCCAGTTGGAAATCGTTTCCAAAACCGTCGGCGCGATTGTTTCCTCGATTGTTTGATATTCGCCCAAAGTGCCTTTCTCGCTCGTTTGAAAAAGATGATTGAGCTTTGAAAACGAAAGCACCGTAACGTCTTTGTTGCCGCCCGATTTGAGCGCGGCGGCGATTAAATCCAGATTCTCTTTCGGCGCAACCTGTAAATCGTTTGCGCCGTTCAAAGCCAGCACCGGAACTTTTACGCGTTCCAGAGTCGGGCGCGGGTCGAACGCCGCGAAATAGCGAAACCATTGTGAAACGTACATCGGAATCTGTGATTTGATTGTTTTTTCGACCGGCTCGAACTCCTTTTTCTGCGCTTCGGTGAAACCGCTCGTTTGTTTGGCGAGCGATTCGTTAATACGTTCGGCGGCGAGCTTGCCGTCGGGTTCGCTTTTCAAAATCGCGAGCGCGTTTTTCATTGCCTTCGTCGTTTCGGTCGTGATAAACGCGCTCGCGCCTTCCGCCTTTTGCAAAAGCGCGGTCTGCGTGTAAATCACGTCTTCGCCGGTTTGTCCGGGACCTGCCAGCAGAACGATAAATGCGACGTCTTTCGAGCGCGCGGCGACCATCGGCGCAATCATTCCGCCTTCGCTGTGCCCGATTAAGCCGATTTTTCGCACGTCGATTTCCCTGCGGCTTTTCAAAAATTCGATTCCGGCTAAAACATCCCCGGCAAAATTTTCGCTCGTCGCCGAAGTCGAACCGCGCTCGGAACCGCCGACGCCGCGGTCGTCAACGCGCAGCACGGCAATTCCGCGCCGCGTTAAATAATCTGCCAGAACAAGGAAAGGCTTATGCGCGAAAATCGTTTCGTCGCGGTCCTGCGCGCCGCTTCCGGTAATCAAAATTACCGCCGGATATTTCGCGTCGCCCGGCGGCAAGGTGAGCGTTCCGGCTAGTTTGACGTCGTCCCCGGCGTTTTTGTAGCTGACTTCTTCTTCGCGGTACGGAAAAGGTTTCTGCGGCGTTTGCGGGCGTCTCGGTTTTTCAATTTCGCCCGTGCGCCGGAAAACAAGCGGCAAAGAATTCGCGCCCTGCTTGAAAGTTCCTGCGATTTCGTCGCCCTTTTCGCCGAGCGTGCCTTCGTAGCTGATGCCGAATTTGGCGGCGGAAAAACTGACGGTTTTGTCTTTTTGCACGACCGAATCAACCGGCAAATCCGTCGCGCCCTGGTCGGGGCTGTCGAGTTTGGCGCTGAGCGTGCCGTCCGCCGTTTTTGAAACTTTCAGGACGAGCCGCAGTTTCATGCCGCTGACATCCAGAGTGCCGAGCCAGCTGCCGTCGATGCCCGAATTATTTTGTCCGAAAACCGTTAATGACGTAAAACTTAAAAAAATCAGTCCGCAAAAAATTAAATTTTTCATTTCTTTTTTCCTCTCGCGGCGTTATCTTCCGCCGCTCATTTTCGATAAACATTCGATAAGCTCGCGCAGCCGTTCGTAATTCAAAATAAGCACGGTCGGCAAAATTATCAGCGGCAAAATGCCGAGAATCAAACCGGCTTTTGCCCACAGGCGATGCTCGCGCAAAACCGGCGCGGGACTGGCACGCAGCGCCAGCCAGCCGAAAACAATCGCCAGGATTGCCTTTTCCAATCCCAGAAGATTGACGAAACACGAAATTCCCAGAACCAGCGACACGGTCGCAAACGCGTATTTTTGCCCCAGAACGGTTAAATCCTTCGCTTCAAACTCATTATTCATATTTATTCTCCAATAAAAGCTCGGTATTAATTTTGAACGGGTTTTCTTTCAGAAAGCCGAACAGCGCGACGACGACGACCAGCGGCACCAGCTTTAAAGCCCAGCCTAAATCGCGCGCGGGCAGCAATTCGACGAGCTTATAAACGGCAAGCAAAAGGGCGAGTAAAATAAACGGCTGCCAGTTTGCCGGCGGCTGATTTTGAGCTGCAATGCGCTCATCAATTGCCGACCATAAATCTGCCGTTTCGACTTTTCTTTCCTGCTGTTGAAGCGAAAACACGGCGGTTTTTACAGGCTCGAATTCGCGGCGGCAATTTTCGCAGGTTTCTAAGTGAGCATCGATTTCGGCGGCACTCAAAGCCGTTTCTTCGCCGTCGAGAAGCGCCCATTTTTGGATTAAAATTTCTTCGCAGTTGTTCATAAACTTTTTCAATGAAATTTTCCGCTCAGCTTTGCCTGCAGCAGCCGGCGCGCGTAAAAAAGACGGCTCATCACCGTGCCGCGCGGAATTTTCAGGTATTCGGAGATTTCGTCGTACGAAAGCCCGTCCAGATATTTTAAAGTAATAATTTCGCGGTCTTCTTTTGAAAGCGACCACAATGCTCTGTCGAGCGCGATTCGTTCTTCGCTCGAAATGCCCGCGCGCGGGGCGAGAATTTCCGCGTCCTCGATGTTTTCGGTTGCTTGTTTTTTCGCCAGAAATTTGTAACAGCGATTGCGCAGCAGAACGTAAAGCCACGGATAAAACCGCCGCGTGCGGTCAAAACGTTTGAGCGCCTGAAAAGCATCGACAAATGCTTCCTGCACGGCGTCGCGCGCATCTTCGCGGTTTCCGAGAATTGCCAGTGAATGACCGACGGCTTGCGCCTGATAGCGTTCGACAAGAAAGCGAAACGCATCTTTTTCGCCTTTCAAACATTTCTCAATTGCCGCGTTGTCATCCATTATCGCCACTCATCATAACGTATCCGCCAAATACAAAAAATATTCAAAATATTTTTCAGCCAATAAAAAAAGGACAAGCTCAATGAAACTTATCCCTTCTAACTGTTTTTAATTAAACGAAACGGGCGATGTTTCGCCCGCTCTCGCCTGTGCTCCGAAAAATTGACCGAGCGCCGCTTATTTTTTGTATTTCTTAATCAATTCCGGCAAACCGTCAAGATTCGAATGGCGGTATTTATAGTAACTTTCCAAATTTTGCCGGACCTGTTCGTTAATTTGTTTGGCTTCCGCTTTGTCGTCGGTCAAGGCGACGATGCGCGCGAACATTTCGATTACCGAATCCAGCTTTTCATTGGCTTGCTTTAACAGCGCGTCACGTTCAGCGCCCGCGCCGGCGGCGTTAAATTTCAATGCCAGCGCCTGGTATTGCTCGTCACTCATCGTCGCCAGCAGAATCCAGCTGTTGACGTCGCTCGCGTCGAGACTCGTCGCTTTTTCCAAATAACCGCGCGCGTTTACTTTATCGCCGGCATAAAAATTGGAAACGCCGAGCGTTTGATAAAGCTGCGGCAGCCATTTGGTCTGATATTCCTTCCAACCGGCGTCGTCGATATTGGCGGGCTTTTTACCGGCTTCAATCAGTGCGATTGCCTGTTCGGCGAAAGCCTGCGTCGGCGCGGCAAAATCTTTCGTGCCGCCGCGCTGCAGATTCGAGCCTTCGATTGCCAATTTCACGCGCAGAGCGACATCGTCCGCGTGACGCGAGAAATACTCTTTTGCCGTGTCAAACGCTTCACGATAGCGTTTCGCCGCGCTGTATGAATAAACCAGACTCGGCAAAATCAGGTCGGCTTCCGCCGGTTCCGCGAAAATCGTCAGATAAGTTTCGCCGTACTGGACAATCTGCGCGTCGTCTTTCGTCTGCGTAATCTGCGCCGCCAAGTAATTGGCGGCTTGCTCGCGCGCCGGACTTTTCGGATATTTCTGCACAAACTCGCTCGTCGCTTTTACTTTATCGGCGAGCGTCTTGGCTTTCTCGATTTTTTTTATCGCGTTGGCTTCGTCGCCCGAAACCTTAATTTCAGCCGGTTTATTATCCTGCGCCAACATGCTGACGGAGTTTCCGAGCAGAAGCCCGATGGCGAGGAGCGATACTTTAAATAAATTTTTCAAACGCACTTTTTCTATTCCTTTTTTAAAGATTAAACCCTTCGAAAAATGAAGTTTTATTTACAGTACCAAAAATAAAAGGGCAAAGCATTTCGGCTTTGCCCTTTTCACCCTTCGTGGAAAATGTCCGGGAATTAATCGTTCACGGGATTGCCTTCCGCGTCGAGAAACTGAATCGAGCTGCCCAAGCCTTCGATTTCACGCAGGCGCGATTCGATCGCTTTGCGGTCGCCGACAATCAAAATCGCCATTTTATCGGGCGTTAAGTATTTGTTGGCGACACGATTAACGTCATCGACCGTGACGGCGTTGACCCGTCCGATGTAATCGTTAAAGTATGAATCCGGCAAACCGTAAACCACAAGGTTTGAAAGCTGACCGGAAACTTGTCCGACCGTTTCAAAGCCCTGCGGGTAGCGGCGAATGATGCTTTGCTTGTTGTATTCCAATTCGGCGGGCGTCACCGGAATCGCACCGCGAATGCCGTTGAGTTCCTTCATAAACTCCTGCACCGATTCTTTCGTGACCGCCGTCTGGACGTCTGCCGAGGCTTCGAACGGACCAGCGCCGCGACGATAAGTAAAGCCGCTGCGCGCGCCGTAGGTGTAGCCTTTATCTTCGCGCAGGTTCATATTAATGCGCGCCGAGAATTGTCCGCCGAGAATCGAATTCATCACTTGCAGCGGGAAATAATCCGGATTGTCGCGCGAAACGCCGACCTGACCGATGCTGATGACCGACTGCGCCGCGCCGGGTTTGTCGACGACATAAATTCCCGGTTTATCGAACGTCGCCGCGCTCGGAATATCGAGTTTCGGAACGTCCGACGTTTTCCAGTTGGCAAACGCGGTTTCGAGCTTCGGCAGAAGGGTTTTCGCGTCCGTATTGCCGACAACAATCAAGGTCGCGTTGTTCGGGCGGTAATAAGTCGCGTAAAACTTTTCGATTTCCTCGCGCGACAGAGCCTTGATGGATTTTTCGTCGCCCGACAGAGATTTGCCGTACGGATGATTTTTCCCGTAGAGCAGATTGCTGTAAACGACCGACGAAATCGCGTTCGCATTATCGCGGCGCTGGCGAAGCGCGATGAGCGAGCGACCTTGCAGAGTTTTAAATTCGGTTTCGGGAAACACCGGATTCATAATCACGTCCGAATAGATTTCCAAAGCTTTGTCGAAATTTTTCGTCAGTGTTTGAATCGAAACGTTTGCCGAATCCCAGCCCGAGCTTGAAGGAATGCCCTGCACGCCGATTGCCTGAAGCTGGTTGGCAATATCGACCGCCGTGCGCGTTTTCGTGCCCGTATTCAAAAGACTTGCCGTAAACGAAGCGAGTCCGGCGCGGTCTTGCGGGTCAGCCGTCGCGCCCGAGTTAAAGACCATATTCATCGAAACAATCGGCAATTCGTCTTCTTTGACAATCCAGACGTTCAAACCGTTCGAGAGCTTGTGCTTGTCAATCGAAGGCAGCGAAAACGTCGGGTTCGCGCCCGGTTTCGGCAAAACGGACGGATAATCTTTTTTGTCCGCGTTCTTTTTGCTCGCCGTGGAAGTCGGCTTGTTGGCATCGTTATTTTGCTGCGAGACGGCTTTTTCCTTACGCGGAACAAAGCTCATCACGAGGCGATTGCCGTTGAGATAGGTGTTCGCGACGCGCTGGATGTCGGCGGGCGTGACTTTGCGGTAACGGTCTAAATCCGCCTGAAAATTATCGGGTTTGCCTTGGAAAGTCGCGTAAGAGTTCATCTGGTCGGCTTTGCCGAGCACGGTCTGCATCCCGAAAACCGTCTGCGATTCGATAACGTTGAGCGCGCGGTTCAGCTCTTCCGCCGTCGGCGGCTCTTTCTTGATGCGCTCGATTTCCCCGTTGATTTCCTTTTCGATTTCGTCCAGCGATTTTCCGGGACGCGCCGTCGAAGTCACCTGGAATTGTCCTGCAATCTCGCGCGAGAAATGCGACGCAAAAGCGTCCTGGGAAAGCTGTTTGTCGTAGACGAGATTCGATTGCAGGCGCGAGCCTCTGCCGGAAGAAAGCACGAATTGCAGCAAATCGAGCGCGGCTTCGTCCGGGTGATTGGCAGGAACGGTGTGCCAGACCATATAAAGACGCGGCAGTTGAACCGAATCTTCGTATGATTTGCGCATTTCGCCGTCAATCTTCGGCGTCGCCGGAGCAGGGCGCGTAATCGGCGCGCCGTTTTGAACCGGTCCGAAATATTTCTCGACCCAGTTGCGCGCTTGTTTAGTGTCGAAATCGCCCGCAATCACGAGCGAAGTATTGTTCGGCACGTAATATTGACGGAAAAACGCTTTCACGTCGTCCTGCGAAGCCCTCGTCAAATCGTCGAGCGAGCCGATGGTCGTCCAGTGATACGGATGGTCATTCGGGTAAATCAGCGCGGCGATTTTTTCGCCCGCCGTGCCGTACGGCTGGTTGTCGTAACGCTGGCGGCGTTCGTTTTTCACGACGTCGCGCTGGTTGTCGAGCTTTTCCTGCGTCATTGCGTCGAGCAGCCCGCCCATCCGGTCGGCTTCCATAAACAGCGCAAGCTCAAGAAAATTCGACGGCACGACTTCGTAATAATTCGTGCGGTCGGCATTGGTCGAGCCGTTCAAATTCGCGCCGGCTTCCTGCAAAGGTTTGAAATAATCGTCGTTATAGTTTTTCGAGCCTTGAAACATCATGTGCTCGAAAAGATGCGCGAACCCCGTGCGCCCGACGACTTCATTTTTCGAGCCGACGTGATACCAGAGGTTGACGGCGACAATCGGCGTCGATTTATCGACGTGCATAATCACGCGCAGCCCGTTTTTGAGACGGAATTCTTCGTATTTTAATTTCGGTAATTTATCGGTTTTTTGTGCTGAAATAATTGTTGTCATAAACGAAACAAGAACCAGCAGCGCAATAAAAAATCTCATAAATTTCATTGCAATCTCCTATTATTTTATATTGTTTTTAGACGGTTAATTTTCGAAAACCACAAATCTTTTCATGCTTATTTTGATGGGTTTTTCGATAAGTGGTTTGTTAGACGCGAAAAATGCGTTTTAAGTTTCAAAAACTATCATCTTTTTCGAACCGAAATTGCGCGCTAAGCCGCGAGCTTGGCGACCGCCATTACTTTTTCGAGCGGCGAAACGACCACGCCGCCGGGTTTTTCCGCCGTGACGGCAAACATTTTCGGTTTTTGAATCTTTATTTTCGCGTCGATCGGAATGATGATTTCGCCCGCTTCGTTGGCGTCGAAAACACCGCCGTCAACCGGATATTTCTGGTTTTCGTCAAAAATCCAGACTTGATATTGTTCTTTTGTCTTATCGTTGACCGGCAGATTGCTGAAACGCACGAAGCCTTTCTGCGCGGCATTGCTCCAGACGACGTCACCTTTCATATTGTGCGGCTTTTTCGGGTCTAAATCGCCCCACGTCGACTGCAAAATATCAGGCGATGATGCCAGCAATTGTTCGCGTTCCTGCGTCGGGGTCAATTTCGGCGTGAGGGATGAATTCAGAAGTTTAAGCCGGTCGATTTCTGTTCTCATCGTGCTCGCGAGGTCTTCCATTTGTCTGTTTGTGCTATAAATGTTGACTATCATCACCACGCAGGCGAACGCCGCGACCGCCCAGCCGAGCCAGCTCCGGATTGAATTTTTGGGTGCGAGCGTAAAGGTCTTTTGAAATTCTTCCTTTTCGGCTGGCGTTGCGGCGGCTTCGGCGGAAACTTCTTTTTGCGACGCGAAATATTTTTCCGCGTCCCGTGTGATTTTTGTCTGCAAATGTGCCGGCAAAGGTTCGTTTGTATCCAAATTCAACATACCGATTGAAGCCGCCGCCAGTTCAAACGAATCATCGTTTAATTCGGGAAAATCCTTTTCCAGTTCCGTGAGTTCCGATAATTCCGCGTCGGAAAGCCCGAAAATCGCCTTATCCGAAAGAAGTTCCAGCATTTTTTCTTTATTCTCGTCGCTCATGCCGTACCTCCCTTCGCTTCCGTTATACTACTCATTCCTAAAAATTCTCTAACCTTTAGAAGCCCGCGCCGCGCGTGTGTTTTGACTGTTCCGAGAGGGATTCCGGTTGCATCGGAAATCTCCTGGTGCGACAAGCCCTGCACGATTGATAACTGCAAAACCTGCCGCTGTTCCGGGCGCAATTGCTGAAGCGCGCGCGCCGCGTCGCGGGCTTCGATGCCGGTCTGCAATTCTTCATCGCCGCGATTTTGCGGTTCTGCCGCGATATCTTCGAGCGAATCGGTTGAAATACGGCGTTTCGCGTAACGCAGGCGGTCAATCAGGCGCCGCCGCGCAATCATCGCGATAAAGGTCGTTTCTGACGCCTGCGCCGAGTCAAAGCGCTGCGCATTTTTCCAAATATCGACAAAAATCTCCTGCACGGCGTCCTCGGCATCTTCCTGCGACGCCGACATCCGGCGCGCCAAAGACCAGACCAGACCGCCGTATTTATTCAGGCAGTCCTGAACGGCGGTTTTGTCTCCCCGAGTAATTCGATGAAGTATCACTTCAGCCACTATCTATGTCACATTTTCCGAAACAAAATTGAGTAAACCTTTCTCTGAAACAATTTTATTTCAGCGCATTTGCCGAAAATTTGCAAAAGCCGCCGTGCACTAAACAAATAACGGAAGGCTTTTCTCTGATGCCTTCCGTTAAATATATTCGCTCGATTTGCCGAACCGGTTTCAACGCCGCCAAAAACGCGACGCGAGCGCGACGATAAAAAGCGTTACAGACGTCGTCGCCGAAACGAGACAGTACAGACAATATGAATGAATAACGAACGCCTGCAAATAAACAAAATAAATTGAAGCCGCCGCCATCAAAGCGGTCTGCAAGCCGAAAAGCTTCCACGCCAGCCGATTGCCGAACGCCGCCAGCAGCGCCAGCGAGAACGCGATAAAATACGCCGCCGCGCCGAATGCCGCGAGCGGAATGTCGCCGATTGTCGCGTATTGGCTCGTCAGCACCGCGCCGCAGTCGAAACCGCCGCCGCACGGCACCGGCTCGTACGTGTAGTGATGAATCGTCAGGTAAATCGCGTCGCCCAAGCCGAAGAGCGCGATGAGCGCCGCCAGCAGCGGCAGTTTAGCGATTCCGCTCGCCGGTTCTTCCGGTAAAAAGTCTGTCTCGCTCATTATTTCGTTTTGACGGAATTGGTGTTCGCCGCCGTGTTTGCCGGTGCCGGATTCGTTGAAGCGCCGGTCGTTTGACCTTGCTGACTGGACGGCGCTTTTTGCAGCTCGCCGTCGATGATTTGGCGCAGCGCTTCGACATTCATCTGGTCAAACGGAATCGCCATGCCGTTGATGAACAGCGACGGCGTCGAGCTGATATTGAGCGCCCGCCCGCGTTTCAAATCGGCTTCAACGCGCGCTTTGGCATTCAAGCCCGCCATATCGTCTTTGAATCTTTCGATGTCCAAACCGATTCGGGTCGCGTATTCTTCCCAAACTTTGCGGTAATCGGGGTTTGCCGACCAAGCCTGCTGATTCGTGAAAAGCAGGTTCTGCATATCCCAGAATCTGCCCTGAAGCCCGGCGGCTTCTGCCGCGACCGCCGCTTCGTAAGCCTTATCGTGCGCTGGAATTGCGAGCGGAAAATTGCGGAAAATAAACTTGATGCGGCTTCCGTAAAGCGATTGAATCTCCTTGAATTTCGGATGCATCGCGCCGCAGGTCGGACATTGAAAATCGGCAAATTCTTCGACCGTCACCGACGCGTTCGGCGACCCCACCAAATTCGGCGGCTGCGCGCCCATTTCGGGCGGCGGTGCCGGTCTATTCGCCGAAGTGTTTGAATTGGTGACAGGTCCGGGCTTCGGTTTTGTTTTCGAGCTGCTGTAAAACCACCAGCCGCCGCCGATTGCGGCGATTAAAACCAAGCCGATAATTACTAATGGAAGATTATTGTTATTTTTTTTCTCTATACTCATTTTTTTCAGTGGTCGGTGGTCGGTGGTCGGCGGTGA
>DASWRC010000038.1:0-15142 GCA_036403375.1 Pyrinomonadaceae bacterium | reverse complement strand
GACCGTTGTTTCGACGACGAATACCAGCAGCGCAAATCGTTGGAGCAATTCGAATATTACGCGCGAAGAATATGACAAGAACAAGGCTGAGTATGAAAAAGACAAAGGCAACAGCAAAATAGGAACCGGCGCGAACGACGGCTGGCTTTGGACTAAAACTCGTTTAGCGTTAATGACGACCGCCGATTTGCGCGAATCGACGATCGACGTTGACGTTGACAATGCGGTTGTCACTTTAAGAGGCAGTGTTGCCAGCGCGGCGGAAAAAACAAAAGCCGAGCAGGTCGCGAAAGGAGTCGACGGAGTTAAAAGCGTGTCCAATAAATTAACGGTCGCGCCGAAAGATTCGATGACGAACACCGGCGGCGGTTCGAGCAATTCGAAATCGTCTAACACCGCAACGAATAAAAAATAGTTTCGTCATAGACTTTAGCTTAAATGCCTATGCTTATAGCTTTGCGGCGAGTTCTTCGGAACTCGCCTTTTTATTTTCGGAGAGAACTTTTTCAATTGCTTTAATGACGTTTTCCGTTCTGACACTCAAAATGCATTTTGGCGCGTCGAATTCCTTGCAGAAATATCCGGCGCACGGCTGGCACGCCAGTTTTTCGTAAACAATCTCGTTCGGCGCATCCGTCCACGGTCGCCAGTGATTGCGATTCGACGAGCCGAAAATTACGACGCTCGGCGTGCGAACAGCCGCCGCAATATGTGCGATGCCCGAATCATTTCCGACAAAAACGGCGGCGCGCGACGCCAGCGCCGTAATTTCGGGCAAGGTTAAATCGTCGAAAGTAAGGACGGAAACGCCGGAAAGCTTTTTGAGATTTTCCAAAACGTCGCGTTCTTTTTTCGTGGCGACGGCGGCGACTTGAAAACCTTTTTCGCTTAAAAATTCAGCGATCCGCGCAAAATTTTCGGTTGCCCATTGTTTTGTCTCAGTCGCGGCGACCGGATGAATTAAAGCAATCGGCGATTTGTAATTTGTAATTTGTAATTTTTCTTCGATTGATTTTTGCGCTTTCTCCGTGACCGTCAGACGGCTTTTCGGTTTGTCTTCGACCGGCACGCCGACCAAACCCAAAAGCGCGAGCTGCTGTTCGGCGGAATGGAGAATTTCTCTGTGCCAGAAATCGACGGACGAAGACGGCAGATGATTGTACAGAAATTTGTAGCTGTAATGCGAAAATCCGACGCGGTGACGCGCACCCGAAACGCGGACGAAAAACGTCGCGGTCGTCCCGCCGTGAAGATTAAACGCGACATCGTAACGATTCCGGCGAATCAGCTGTGCCGCCGCAAAACGCGATTTTTTGCTTTTCCGAGAAACCCTGATGACATTATCGACCGCCTCGAAACCTTCCAGAACGGGCGCGACCCAATCTTCCAGTAAAATATCTATCTGCGCATCGGGCAAAAATCTCCGCAGGGCAATCAGCGAAGGCGTCGCTAAAACCGTATCGCCGATTGAGCGCAGGCGCACGACGAGAACGCGATTTACTTTTTTCCAGTCAATTTCGTTATTCAATTTTAAAATCAGGTCGGAAAGCTGCCCAAATATTCAGCCAGGGCGGCGCAAACGCGGTAAAATGTTCCCAGGTTTTCGGCGCGGCGTTCGCGTCCGGATGCATATCTTGATTGTCGGAAGCGTGCGAAATTATAAAACCGTTTTCTATCAAACCGTTCAAAATATCACTCAAAATGTGTCGATATTCAACCGGGTTGGGAATTTGTTCGGGTGTTTCCCGGTTGTAAACCCAATCCTGATCGTCATAAGTTATCTGCGCGCCGCCGATATAGGCTTTTTTCAAAACATAGCCTTCGCCATTCCAATCATTCTGACCAGCGCCCATCACAAACGGATTAGCGAAACCGAAATGATAAATTCCGCCGATTCGCAAAACGCGCGCAACCTGGCGAAAAACTTGCCTTGCATCCGGCACGAAATTCAACGAATAAGCGTGATAGACGACATCAAAACTGCGCATCTCAAAACGCGAAAGATTTCGCATATCGCCTTGCACAGTTCCGATTTCAAAGCCGTAATGCGCGGCAGCTTCACGGTCGCGTTCAAGCTGCTCAGCTGAAATGTCAAAAACCGTGACAGCTGCGCCAAGCAACGCAAAAGCCGCCGATTGCTGTCCGCCGCCGCTCGCCAGACAAAGCACTTTTTTTCCTGAAACATCGCCGAGCCTGCCCGCCGAATCAACCATTTGCCGCGCCGAATCAACGTCAAGATTCAATCGCGGACGCGTAAAAAGCGCGTCGGCTTCGACCAACGCTTTCCATCTGGCTTGATTATAGCGAGCGACTTCATCCATTTTTCATTTTTCGGTTGTCGCTTCTTCGACGAGCATCACGGGAATTTCGTCGCGTATCGGGTAAACGAGCGCGCATTCTGCGTTCGTGCATTTCAAGCCGCTCCGGTCTTGTTTTAATTCAACCTTTGATTTGCATTTCGGGCAGCGCAAAATTTCTAAAAGTTCAGGACTGATTGCCATTCGGGTTTTCTCCAAAAATAAATTCTTTTTTGATTTTACATGGAAGCGCGGCGAAATTGTAGTCTGCCGCCAAAGAAGCGTTCGTCTTTCGACGAATTGCGCGGAGGTCAGAAATTTTCCAGCAAAATCGCTTCGGTCGAAGAATTGCCGCGCGCGACGACGAGCGTTTTGCCGTCTGCCGAAAGGACGAAAGCGCGGATTTGCTGCGAGTCGAAATTGGTTAACGGCTGCGCCGCGCCGCCGTCAACCGGGTGCCGTAGAAGATTGAAGTGGTTTAAGGGTTCGACGGAAACCAAGGCTTTTGAATCAGCCGTCCAGCCGATTTGTCCGTATAAATGCCGGTCAAGCCAACGAACTTTTCCGCCCGCGTCAAGTCGTTTCACGCCCTGCTGCCATTGGAGCGCAGCATTTTTGTCGTAGCGGTCGACGGCAAGCTGTTTGCCGTCGGGCGCAGCGGACAGAATCCCGACGCTGACATCGGCGGCAAAAACCGGAACCGGCTCGCCGCCTTCGACCGGAATTTTCCAGACCGAGCTTTTCATCTCATCTGCCCGGTTAAAATAAATCCACTGCCCGTCCGGCGCGGCAACGGGGCGCTCTTGAACAGTTTCGCCGTCGGTCATTTGTTTCGGGTTTCCGCCGTCCGCGTCAATTCGCCAGATGCGCCAGGACGTGTTGCCGCGGTCGGATTGAAAAAAAATGTAACGCCCGTCAGGCGTCACCGCCGGGCGCTGGTTTTTTCCGGCGTTGGCGGTCAGTTGTTTCTGGTTCGAGCCGTCCAGGTTCATGCTCCACAAATCCCAGTTGCCGCTGCGCGGGCTCGTATAGACGATACGCCCGTCATTGGTCAGCACAAAGCCCCAGTAGCCGTCCTTAGCCGCCGTGCCGAAAGTTATCTGTTTCGCGTCCCGCGTATCGGCGAGCGGCGCAATCCAGAGGTTAAGATTGCCGATGCCCTGCGTGGCGACCAAAAGGCGCGAGTTCGCCGAAAGACTGATTGAATTATAATCCTGGAAATCCTGCGTGACGCGCGTCGTCGTGCCCGTCGGATAGGCGACGCGCCAGATTTGAAAGGGCGCACCCGAAGTCTCGCGGGCGATAACGATAAGGGCTGAGCCGTCGGGAATCCACTGCACGCTGTCGAGATAATCCCAGTTCGGGACGGGAATATCGCGCTCGTTCGCATCCGAAACCGATATTTCCGTTAATACGTACCGCCGGCTGCCGTCCCGCACGCGAGCGCCGCAAACGGCAATCGAATTGCCGTCCGGCGACCACGAAAGCTGCGACCCCCAGGATTCGAACCACGCTTCATTTTTACCGCGCCGGCTCAAAATTCTTTCGCCGCTGCCGTCTGCCTGGGCGATTATCAAACTCTGCTCGCGCACGAAAGCGAGCTGCCTGCCGTCAGGCGAGAAGCTAAACGGGCTCGTCGTTTCCTCGGAGATGACCTGCGGCGTGCCGCCCGCGGACGGAATGCGGGCGATTGCCGAGCGATTATTTCGCGAAGTCGTAAAATAAATCTCACTGCCGTCGGGCGTAAACTGCGGCGCGCCGTACTCGCTTTCTTCGGGCGGCAATATTTGCTGCGCGCCGCCCGTCGCAATTTCTTTTACCCAGAGACTCCGTTTGCCGTTTTCCGACTGGACATAAACCAGAGATTTACCGTCGCGCGAAATCGCGGAATAGACGGCGTAAATGTCCGGCGTGAGGCGTCTGAGCGCGACATTTGCGGTTCGTGCGCGGCTTTGCTCCGCGTCGTTTTTTTCGCGCCGATTAAACTGCGTCGCGGCAAAAACCGCGAGCAGCAATAAACCCGAAACGATTGCCGCGTATTTCCGGCTCCATCTGAAAAGGCGTTTTTCGGACGCCGCGTTTTTTTGCGGTTCGAGATATTTCAGGGAATCTTCGAAGGGCGCGTCCGCCGCGCCGCCGAAGATTTTTTCCTGCAAAGCGGCAAAACGTGCGTTTTCGCGCAGCGCGTCGAGCGACGGGTCGCATTTTAGGTAAATCAGCCAGTAAGAACGCTCTTCGAAAGCTTTTTCAAGCCAGTCAATCGCCGATTCGTAATCGCCCAAACCGATTTTGACAAGCGCGCGGTTGTAAGAAGTCACAAACCCCTTCTTTTCGCGCTCGTCGAGCTCGACGCGCGCCGCTGCCGCCTTTTCGCCGTTGCCCGCCAATCCCTGCGCGAACGCGGACGCGGCAATCGAATCGCGGTCGTTTGAAAGCGTGATTGATTTTTCAAATTCCGCAATCGCGCTGCCGAATTCTTCGAGCTGCGCGTATGTCAGACCAAGCCGGAAACGCGCCATCGAATAGTTTTCGTCCGTCTCGATAACCGCCCGAAAACGCGCGGCTGCCTCCTCGAAACGGCGCGAATAATAAAACGTGTAACCGCTGATTGTCCTGATAATCAGCGATAGAGGGTCGAGCCGGATGGCTTTTTCAAATTCGACGGCGGCATCGTCAAATCGTTCCTGCGTCGTCAGAAACATGCCGTACCGCTGGTGCGCGTCAGCGTAGTTCGGATTGAGCGCAATCGCTTTTTGAAACGCATCTTCGGCGCCCGTCCAGTCCCATTCGTAAAAAAGTTTGACGACGCCGAGCGAGTTATAGGCTTCGGCTAATTTATCGTCAATTTCCAGAGCCTTACGCGCCGCAATCTCAGCCTTCGGATAAGCCTCGCGCGGCGTCAGTTTGCCGTACAGGCTCAAAAGCGGGTAGCAATCCGCGAGACCGACAAAAGAGAGCGCGTAAGACGGGTCGAGGTCTATCGCCTTCTGAAAAAAAACGGTCGCCTGCTCGATTGTCCCCGTCAGGCGTTTGTTCAAAAAATAACGTCCTTTGACGTAGAAATCATAGGCTTCAGAAGATTCGGTATCGCGCTTGGCGAGCCGTCTTTGTTCTTCGCGGGAAAGTTTGAGCTCGAGCTTTTCGGAAATTTCGCGGGCGATTGTTTCCTGCAATTCCAGAACGTCCGACGAAAGACGGTCGTACTGCGCGCCCCAAATCTGCCAGCCGCTCGCCGCGTCCGTGAGCTCGGTGCGGACAATCAGTTTTTCGCCGAACTGCAGGATTCTGCCGGTTAAAATCGCGCTGACGCTCAAATCACGCCCGATTTTCTGCTGGTCAATTTCCGAATTTTTATAACGAAAAACCGTGTTGCGGGCGACGACGCGAAAATCTTCAAGCTGCGAAAGCCGGTTGATGATGCTTTCCGTCACGCCGTCGCTCAAATATTCCGCCGCTTCATCATTCGATTCGTTTTTGAACGGCAGAACGGCGAGCGAATCGAAGACGTTCGGCTGTTCGATTTTTTCGACCGCCGGCATTTTTGGCGTCGCTTCGGCGCGGTTCACCGGCGATAAACTTTCTGCCGGCAATTTAATAACACCCGTAAAACGGTAGCCGCGCCGCCGGAAAGTTTCGATTAAATCCCGCCCGTCCGCGCCTTTCCCCAAAGTTTTTCGCAAAAGGTATACATTCTGCGTGAGATTCGATTCTTCGACAAAGGAATTTTTCCAGAGCCGCTGCATGAGCTCTGCTTTCGAGACGATTTCGCCGCCGCGTTCGACGAGCGCAAGCAGGGTTTCGACGACTTTCGGCGCGAGATTAACGCTTTCTTCATGGCGGTAAAGCATTAGATGCGCGGCGTCCAGACGAAAATCTTCAAACTCGTAACTACTCTCAACGTTGTCTTTAACCGTATTGAGATTAAATTGAGATTGAATTGAAGATAAATCCGATGACATTTTCCCCGCTTTCGAATTAAAACAAAAACTGCACGCAGACGGGCGTCAAAAGCCGTCCTGAAATGAAAGTGAACAATCCATTTTAGAACCGCCGCGCCCGTCCATTCAAGAAATTTTTGCAAAGTAAGGAGTTTATTTATGAAAAGACAAGATTTTTTATCGAGATTTTTTACCATTGCCGTTTTGCTGACGGCTTTAACATCGCAAGCGTTTGCCCAGCAGCCGAACAGACCGAATCCGGCGGGCGACGGCACGCAGCCTGCCGCTGCCGCCGGATTCGTTTCGGGACTGTTTACGCTGCTGCCCGGTCAGAGCGTCCGCGTTTCGGCGGTCAATATGGGGAAAAAAGCGATTCCCGTGCAGATAGTTTTTGTTCCCGTCGGCGAACAGGGCAAGGCTGGAGTTTCGGTTCTGTGCGATGCGCTTCCCGCGCCGGGCGATGCGGCGTTTGATAAATATTCGATTCCGGACGGCACGAGCAACCGGCAATTGATGTACGTCCAGATTCGCGTGTCGGACGCGAAAGATTTAGAAAACATCGTGCCTTCGCTCGAAGTTTTCAACGAGCAGCCAGGCACGCCGGGCGGACCGCATATTTTCCTGAGCGGCGCTGATTTCGCTGAAATTCGCCCGATTTGGGTGCCGTCCTGATTTTCGACGGAAAACCTAAAAATCAACTAAACCGGAATCGCACGTTTCGTTCGCGATTCCAGCAAAAAACATTATTTATTCGGAGGTAAAAATGAGTAATTCGAGAGCTATTTTAGAAATCACGCAAACCGAAGGTTTGAGATTAGTGTTACAGGAGAATCCAAACGGAAGAATGGAATGGCATTTAACGCACGGCAACGCACCGAACAATTCCGGCATTTTTAACTATGTCACGATTCCCGCTGCGCGCATTACCTGCTATGACAATCGTTCGCGGGTCGTGATGATTTTGCACGCAGTACCATCGAGACCGCAAGCCGCTTTTCCCTTTTTGCTGGCGGATCAAGCGCCACCTTGTGCTTCCGGCGAGCTGGACGTAATGGGCGAAAACATGCCTTTACGTGCGAGCACATACAATTGGTCGGTTCAACAGGTCGTTCCTTCGGCTCGAATTCAGACCGCACGGTGAGGAGGAAAAATTTATGAAAATCAGGTTTCTTCAAAATTTAACGAGCAAAGCGATTCTGCTGCCGGTCGCGCTGCTTTTTTTCAGTCAACTCGTTCAGGCGCAGAACACGGCGTTCACGTTTCAGGGCAAATTGAATGAAAACGGCGCGCCGGCACACGGGCTGTACGATTTGCAGTTCAGGCTTTACGATTTACCGGCGGGCGGAACGCTTTTCGGAACGATTGTCAGAGATGATGTGCCGGTCACGGACGGTATCTTCACCGTCACGCTCGATTACGGCGCGGACGTTTTTTACTCAAACAGCGGGCGTTATCTGGGAGTCGGCGTTCGCGCGGGTGCCGGTACCGGCGCGTTTACGACGATCAATCCGCGTCAGGAGCTGACCGCTTCGCCGTATTCGCTTCAGGCGTTGCGGGCGAGTAAAGCCGGCGACGCGGAAAATTTCGGCGGGCAGGCGCCGTCGGCTTATCTGAGAAGCAATGTCAGCCAGATTTTTACGGGCGGAAATTTAACCGTTTCCCCGTCGAGCATTCTCGACGTGCAGGGCGCACTTTTCGGCAGCGGCGCGAATCTGACGAGCCTCAACGCGTCGAACATTTCAAACGGAACGCTTGCCGACGCACGGCTTTCCGCCAACGTTGCGCGTCGCAATGAAGAGAATATCTTTACGCAGTTCGTGCAGTTTAACGTGCCGCCCGTCGCGAGCGGCGAGTTTATCGGCAATCTCGGAGCCAACAATATCGCGACCGGAACGCTCTCCGACGCGCGGCTCTCCGCCAATATTCCGCGTCTCAACGCGGGAAATACATTTTCAGCGGCAAACAACAATTTCGCCGGGCGCGTCTCAGCCAACACCCTGAGCGTCGGCGGCGGTCTGCCGGTGACGAAAGTTTTAACGGCGTCGGCGACACTCGATTTCGGAAAATCCACCATCTTTCAGGAAGTATTAAACATCACCGTTCTCGGCGCGCGAGTCGGCGATGCGGTTTATCTTGGAATTCCGGCGAATGTCCTGCCGGTTCAAAATTATGTACCTCCGGGCGGCGGAACTCCGGTTCCCATCACCCAGCCGTATGTTTTTCAGGCTTATGTTTCAGCAGCCGACACGGTTTCCGTAACCTGGGACAGACTGCTTGCCTCGGACGGCAATACATCGGGAGCGGTCGGTCGGAGCGCTTGTGCGGAAGGCATTGACTTTTACGAATGTCAGCCGCCGGCGGGCGTCTTTCGCGTCGTCGTTTTTAGCTTTGCGCCGTAAAAACGGGAGGTATCGAGATGAAGAATTTATTTTACAAGACGGCTTTCGCGCTCGGCTTATTTTGTTTTTTCGCCGCGTGCGTTGAGGCGCAGGTTTATACGCTCGAAAAAACAGCGGTCGCGGGCGGCGGCATGTCGGGCGGCGCGGGCGGCATTTACACGCTCGGTTCGACGACCGGGCAGGCGGCAGCCGGAAACGCTCTGCGCGGCGCGCCGTACGCGGTGACGGTCGGTTTTTGGAGTTACAGCCCGCTCGCGCCGACGTCCGCCAATGTCAGTATTTCCGGCAGAGTTCTTACCGCCGACGGGCAGGGAATCCGTAACGCACGTTTGGTTCTAACAGATAGTTCGGGCGCGCCGCGTTTCGCGCAAGCCGGCAGTTTCGGGTATTTTCACTTTGAAAACGTTCCGGTCGGCGAAACTTACGTTTTGACCATTTATTCAAACCGCTTCACATTTGCCCAATCGTCGCAGGTAATTTCTTTAAATGATGAATTGACGGACGTGAATTTTATCAGCGATTGAAAACAAACCCAAATTTACTTAACCAAAACCAGGAGGTGATTACTGAAAAGACCGTGCGGAACCAATCGGTTCCGCACGGTCTTGATTTGGAAAATGTTACCCGAAAATTCTACTCCGTCCCTTCGGCTTTCGTGCCGCATTCGTTACAGAATTTCGCGCCGGGCGCAAGGTCAGCCTGGCAGTTGGCGCATTTTTGTTTTTCCTGCGACGAGCCGCATTCCGAGCAGAATTTCGCGCCTTCCCGCAATTCCGCGCCGCATTTGACGCACGGCACTTTGGCGACTTCCATCTTCGAGCCGCAGTCGGCGCAAAAGCGCGTTCCCGCGACATTCGGCTTGCCGCATGACGGACACGGAATTGTGTTTGTCTGCGAAGCGCCGCCTTGCTGCTGCTGACCCTGACCGAAAGCGTTGACCATCTGGTTGCCGACCGCGAAGCCGGCGCCGAGTCCGGCGCCTAAGCCGGCGCCGCCGCCTTCGTTCTGCGCCGCGTCGCGAAGGGCGTCCGCCGCCTGAAACTGCATATAACGATTGGCGTCGCCGAGCGCGCCCATCGAAGCGCGTTTGTCCATCGCGGCTTCGACTTCGGGCGGAAGACTGATGTTTTCGACGTAGAATTTCGTCACCTCGATGCCGTAGGTGCGAAAATCTTCATTAATTTTAGCGCGAATCGCTTCGCCGAGTTCCTTGTACTGCGCCGCCAAATCGAGCGCGGGAATTTTCATTTCGCCGACGGCGTCCGAAAATTCGGTGACGATGCCGCGTTTAAGCTGCTCGTCGATGTCTTCGGTCTGGAAATGTGCGTTTGTGCCGGCGACTTCCTTGATAAAGGTTTGCGGGTCTGAGACGCGCATCGAATAGCCGCCGAAAGCGCGCAGGCGAACGATGCCGAAATCGGCGTCGCGCAGCATTATCGGGTTCGCCGTGCCCCATTTCATGTCGGTAAACTGTTTCGTGTTGACGAAATAAACTTCCGATTTCATCGGCGAGTTGAAACCGAATTTCCACGCGCCCAATTTCGATAAAATCGGCGTGTTGCCGCCGTCAATCGTGTAGCGACCGGGACCGAATGTGTCCGCCGCCTGACCTTCAAATACGAAAACCGCCGCCTGAGATTCGCGCACGATAAGCTGCGCGCCGTTTTTAATTTCCTGCTGGTAAACCGGAAAACGATAGAGAACCGTGTCGCCCGTGTTGTCGAGCCACTCGATAACTTCGATAAACTGGTTCATCGCCGCTTCTTTAACTTTGTCGAAAAAACTCATCTTGTTTCATCATCTCCTTTGAAGTTCTTAACGAAAAATATCTCACAAAGTTTCGACAAATGGAAGTTTTGCGCGCCCGGTTGCTTCATTTATTAAATTGTTCGGCGCGTTTTTCCAACATTCGGAGAAGGTTTTCCAAGTGTTGTGGAAATCATTTTCGCCTGATTTTTTTGTACAAAACCGCCAGTGAAATCACCGTCAAACCGCCCGCGCAATCGAGCAGAACGTCATATGGCGAACTCGTTCGCAAGACGTTAAAACTCTGATTATATTCATCTGTCGAAGCGATCAAAGCAGTAACTAAAAAAGCCCAGATAAACCAGAATTTTCGCAGGATTGGTTTTGAGGAAAGCCAAAAAAAGCGTGAAGCTAAAAAAGCGAGCGCGCCGTATTCGGTAAAATGCGCGAGCTTGCGGATGTAGCCGTGATAAAGGTCAAGCGTTGCAGGCGAGTCAGCGGGAAAAAGCCATTCGAGCAGCGGGCGAATGATTCGCGAAGTATTATTGCTCGCCCCGACGGTCGAAGAATTTATAAAAATCACTGCCGTCCACAAAATAAGTGGCGCGTAACGAATAATTCGCTCGCGCCGGATTTGTTTTGTTGAATTTTCAGTAACCATTCAAGCTGGCGGGCGGCAGCAGCCGTTGGCAGTAAAATCAAAACCACCTGCCGCCGCTGCCGCCTGCCTACTACTTAAAGCGCTGCCGCGCCCGAGACGACTTCGATAATTTCTTTTGTAATCGCCGCCTGGCGGATGCGGTTCATGTTTAAGGTTAGGGAATCAATCAACTCGCCCGCGTTCTTCGAAGCCGAGTCCATCGCCGTCATGCGCGAGCCCTGTTCCGACGCGACCGATTCGAGCATCGCCCGATAAATCTGCGTTTCGACCTGTTTCGGCAGCAGGCGTCCGAAGATTTCTGCCGGCGGCTGCTCGTAGATATATTCGGCTTGCGCGCCGGCAGTATCGTCTTCCGGCTCGATTTTCGGAATCGGCAAAAGCTGTTCGATGACCGGCTTTTGCGACAGAACGGTTTTAAATTCCGTGAAAACGAGAAAAACCTTATCAATCGTTTCGTCTTCGACAAATGTGCGGATAATCTTCTGCGCGATTTCCGCTGCGTCCTTGTACTGGACGCGTCCCGTGCCGGTCAAACCGACGTATTCTTCCGTGAAAGCCATCTCGCGGCGTTTGAAAAAGTCGCGTCCTTTTCGACCGACCGGCAGCATCTCGATGTTTTTGCCGGTATTTTCGGCGATAAAAGCCTGTGTCGCTTTGATGATGTTGGCATTAAACGCGCCCGCCAAACCTTTGTCCGCGCTGACCAGCACGATAAGATATTTCGCGTCGCCGCGCGCGTCTAAAAGCGGTGATGAAAATTCGTCGCCGATACGTGCGCTCAAATTGCCCAAAATTTCGGTCATCTTCCGCGCGTAGGGACGCGCCGCCGTGACACGGTCCTGCGCGCGTTTGAGCTTTGCCGCGGCGACCATCTTCATCGCTTTGGTAATCTGCTGTGTGTTTTTCACCGACTTAATACGCCGGCGCATGTCTAATAAACTTGGCATAAAAATTAAATGGAAAGTGGAAAATGGAAAACGGAAAATTATTTTCCATTTTCCACTTTCCGTTTTGCATTGATTAAGCGTTCACGCCCAATGCGTCCTGATTCCAGCGGGTCGCTTTGAAATCTTCGACGGCTTCTTTCATCGAAGCCTTCAAATCGTCATCGAGCGATTTTTTCGTCCGCAGCGTTTCGAGAACCGCCGGGTGCGCGTTTTCGATAAACGCGGCAAGCTCCGATTCAAAGCCTTTCAAATCTTCGACCGCGATATCGTCCAGTAACCCGGTGGTCGCCGCCCAGATAATCATAACCTGTCTTTCGACTTCCATCGGCACGTACTGACCCTGCTTCAAAATCTCGGTCAGGCGTTTTCCGCGTTCGAGCTGCGACTGCGTGGATTTATCCAAATCCGAACCGAACTGCGCGAATGCCGCGAGCTCGCGGAACTGCGCCAAATCGATACGTAAGGACCCGGCAACCTGCTTCATCGCTTTGATTTGAGCCGCGCCGCCGACGCGCGAAACCGAGTTTCCGACGTTAATCGCCGGACGCACGCCGGAGTTGAAAAGGTCGGATTCAAGGAAGATTTGCCCGTCGGTAATCGAAATCACGTTCGTCGGAATGTAAGCCGAAATGTCGCCGGCTTGCGTTTCGATAATCGGCAGGCTCGTCAAACTTCCGCCGCCGCGCGCGTCCGACATTCTGGCGGCGCGTTCGAGCAGGCGCGAGTGAAGATAGAAAACGTCGCCCGGATAAGCCTCGCGACCCGGCGGACGGCGCAGAAGCAATGAAATTTCGCGGTACGCGGCAGCCTGTTTCGACAAATCATCGTAAATCGTCAGCGCGTGGCGACCGTTATCGCGGAAATATTCACCAATCGCGACGCCCGCATACGGTGCGAGATACTGCATCGCCGCCGGATCGGACGCCGAAGCGTTGACGACAATCGTGTAATCCATCGCGCCGTTTTCCTGTAATTTCTGCACGACCTGCGCGACGGTCGAAGCTTTCTGACCGATGGCGACGTAGATACAAATCACGTCTTTGCCTTTCTGATTAATAATCGTGTCAATCGCGACTGCCGTTTTACCCGTCTGGCGGTCGCCGATGATAAGCTCACGCTGACCGCGACCGATAGGAACCATCGCGTCAATCGCTTTGAGACCCGTCTGCAGCGGTTGGTTAACCGGCTGGCGGTCGATGATTCCGGGCGCGATACGTTCGACCGGATTGTATGTGTCGGTGATGATTTCGCCTTTGCCGTCAATCGGGTTGCCGAGCGCGTCAACGACGCGTCCAATCATCGCGTCACCGACCGGAACGCTCATAATGCGGCGCGTGCGCTTGACTTCGTCGCCTTCTTTAATCTTCTGGAAATCTCCGAAAAGCACCGTTCCGACCTTGTCTTCTTCGAGGTTGAGCGCGAGCCCGCGAACCGCGTGCGGAAATTCCAGCAGCTCGCCCGCCATAACTTTTTCAAGTCCGTGAATTTCAGCGATACCGTCGCCGACCTTGATGACCGTGCCGACTTCCGCGACGGTCATGCTCGCGTCAAAATTCTCAATCTGAGAGCGTATAATTTCGTTAATTTCGTTGGCTTTAATTGCTTCCATATTCTTTATCAGTGGACAGTGTTCGGTGGTCAGTGGTCAGAATTTGGTCTTAGCTGACCACTGTCCACTGTCCACTAATTCCCAATCAATTGCTGTTTAAGTGTTTCTAATTGTGTTTTCACAGAGCCGTCGTAAACGGTCGAACCGACGCGGGTGACGACTCCGCCGATAATGTTTTCGTTAATATTGAAATTTAAATTTACTTTTTTGCCCGTCAGCCGCGCCAGATTCGATTGAAATTCAGTCTTTTCAGCCTCGGAAAGCGGGCGTGCCGACGTCACTTCCGCCGTCACGATATTGTTTCTTTCGTCCAGCACGGACGCGAATTTTTCGTTAATTACGGCTAATTTGGTCAAACGGCTGTTGCGCAGCAGGACGCGCAGGAAATTTGCGGTCGTCTTTGACGGTTTGGCTTTTGCCAGAAGGCTTTCGAGAACTTTTTCCTTATTGACGTGGGCAATCGCGGGATTGGCGAAAACAGTTTGCAGATTGCCGTTTGCTTTCATCAAATCTTCCCACGTTTTCAATTCGCTTCTGACAGCTTCGGTTTCGCCCGATTTGGCGACGACATCCGCCAGCGCGGTGGCATAACGGCGGGCAACGGTTTCGACGCTCATCTTAGTTTAAACCTCCGATTGATTGAATGTTGGCTTTTACGAGCTGCGCGTCTTTCGCCGCATTGATGTTTTGTTTGATTTTTTCTTCCGCCAGACGAATGCTTTCTTCGGCTGAAAATCGTCGCAGTTCCATGCGAACCTGCTGCGCTTTACGCTCGATTTCGGCTTCAGCCTGCAGGCGCAGGCGACGGGCTTCTTCTTCCGTCTCGCGCAGGATTCGCGCTTTTTCTTCCGCTGCTTCGAGGCGCGCTTTTTCGGCGATTTCTTCGGATTCGGATTCGATTCGGGCAAGTTTTGCTTCAGCGTTCGTTAATTTCGCGAGCGCGGCTTGTTTTTCCTCTTCCGCGCGCACCAGCTCGGCGCGAATCGCTTCGCGTTTCGCCTTGAAAGCTTCGGTCAAAGGTTTTTTCAGAAAATAAACCAGAATCGCCGCAAAAATTGCAAGGTTAATAAATTTCCACGCTTCAAAACCCGGATAATTCAGATAAGGCGCGGCATTCTGATTCCACCAAGCCGTAAATCCGCCGCTCGCTTTGCCGGTTTCGGCGAAGATTAAAATAAAACTGTAAATAAAAGCTAACATATAAAAAGATTTCAAATTACCGGATTACAAATTACAAATTTGCAGTCGTTAGGCTCTTAAAATATTCGAACTGATTTTTTCCGCCAAATTCTCGGCTTCCGCCGCGATTGCCGCGCGGGCTTCGGTCGTTTGTTTTTCAAGTCCCGCCATTTCTTCCGTTAACGTGCGGTGTGCTTCATCTTGTGCCGCGCTGACTCTTTCCTGTCTGATGCTCAAGGCTTCGGCGCGCTCCTGTTCAATCAGCCCGTAACCTTTCGAACGCGCTTCGCGAATCGCTTCCGTATATTTCGCTTCCTTCTCGGCAACTTCCGAGAGAAGCGACTGCGATTCGCTGCCGCCGACCTT
>DASWRC010000037.1:0-29217 GCA_036403375.1 Pyrinomonadaceae bacterium | reverse complement strand
TATCGGACATCGGTTTTCCGACGCCGGACGAGCAAGCCGTCAACGAGATGATTATGCACGTTCTGGAAGTGGCGAAACCGGTTAAAACTTCGCGCGGATTTTATCTGGTTTATACGGATTCCTCAGGCGCGGAAATTTATTTACAGGGAAATTTTAATCAGGAACTGGTCGGCTTTAACCCGCATTTTGCCGGAACGAGCCGCCGCCGCGTAGGTTTGACGGGATTGATTGAACGCGATTCGTCGGAGCTGGACGGCGGTTTTCACGCGTGGGCAAATCCGCCGGACGCGGTGAGCGAAGCGGGCGATTACCCGTTTGTTTTCGACGTGCCCGATTTTCGCGCGGCTGAGCTTTCGGAATTTCCGCAAGTCGCCGAAATTCAATTAACGGCGTTTGCTTCAAACGATTTTAAGATTTTCGAGTCGGAAGAATATTATCAAGCCTCGCAGGAATCCGAACTGAAATATGCTTCAAAAATGTTCGTGCCCGTCGGGCTTTTCGCGTTTGACGAATCCGACACGAGCGTCGATTTAAGCGTCGTGCGACCCGTCGGAATGTTTGCGGGCGAAATCAAGGAATTTGAACTGAAAACAAACGAGCTTTCGGGCGAAAAGTTTTACTGGTTTCTCATCGAAACTTTGGGCGGCGAAGTTGACGTGGTTGTTGACCCGAAATATGTTCCGCGAGAACCGCAAACCGGCGGCATCGTGAGCGGGCAATTCTGGCTTTCGGGAAGAATCGCCTCTTAAATTTTATTTCCCGCAAGGACGCCAAGGCGCAGAGCTTTTTATAATTTTAGCCGCGGATACACGCTGATTTAATTCTTCGCCTCTTTGCGCCTTCGCGTTAATTCGTTTTCACCGGCGCGGTCGGACGTTTGAGCGGGCTCGCCGGCGTCGTGCCGATTTTCTTCAACACTTCCTCGATGGCGCGCTCTAATTGCGGGTCGCGCCCGGCGATGACCGCTTTCGGGTCGTTTTCGACTTCGATGTCCGGGTCAACGCCGTAGCCTTCAATCACCCATTCGCCCTTCAGGTTTATCATGCCGAATTCGGGAACGTTGACCGTGCCGCCGTCAATCAGACCGCCGCGGTTGGAAATGCCGACGACGCCGCCCCACGAGCGTTTACCGACGAGCGTTCCCAAGCCTGCCTGCCGGAACATATACGGGAAAATATCGCCGTCCGATGCCGAGTTTTCATTCAGGATAGCAGCCATCGCATTCGGCGCGGCGCTGTCCGGGTAAGTCGTTACCGCGTCGTTCGTGCGGAAGAAGTTTGCGCCCAAGGCTTTCCGGCGCAGGCGTTCGATAATCATTCTCGAAATGTTGCCGCCGCCGTTGGCGCGCACATCGACGACCATTCCTTCTTTGTCTAATTGCGGGTAATACCATTTGATAAATTCGCGGAGTCCGGCAGCGCCCATATCGGGAACGTGTATGTAACCGACGCGACCGTTCGAGAGTTCGTTAACGCGGCGGCGATTGGCGTTTATCCAATCGAGATAAATCAGGTTGCCTTCATCCGTAATCGGACGATACGAAACCTGTCGCGCGCCCGCCGCATTCGGCGTCGAATTGATTGTCAGTAAAACCGGCGAATCGGCTTTATTGCGCAGATATTGATAAATATCTTTGTCGGCGGTGACGTTTTCGCCGTTGATTTGCAGAATGTAGTCGCCGGGTTTGGCGTTGACGCCGACTTCCATAAGCGGCGAGCGATAGATGTCTTCCTCGTTTTCGCCTTCGAAGATTTTTGAAATGCGGTAGCGATTTGCCGCTTTATCAATCTCGAACCGTGCGCCGGGAAGCGCGACGCGGGCGCGCGGCGGAATGTTGAAATCGCCGCCCTCGATGTATGCGTGCTGCACGGTCAGCTCGGAAATCATTTCCGAAATCACGTAGTTCAAATCCGAGCGATGCGCGACAAAGGGAAGCCACGTTTTATATTGCTCGCGCAAGCGTGCCCAATCGAAGCCGTGCATATTCGAGACGTAAAACCAATCACGGTAACGCCGCCAGACTTCGTTGAAAATCTGATTCCATTCCTCGACCGGGTTGATTTCCGTCACCAAACCGGCGGTTGAAACCGGCTTTTTCGAGTTTGCGCCCTGCGGCGTCGCGTCCATCAGCGTAAACTGTGCGCCCTGCCCGACGATGATTTTCGACCCGTCCGCGGAGAGCGAATACGAATTGACGCCTTCCATCAGCGTCGTCTCTTTGCGGTCGCGGAACGAGAAAATTCGCAGGCTGGTTTGGCGGTCGGACTGTCTGCCGTAGTAAAACGCCGAACCGACAAAATAGATGATGTGCCCGGTTTTCGCGGTCAAGCCGCCGTAATTTTCCGACGGCAGCGGAAACTTCGTGACGCGTGTCGTAATCGAGTCAAAGTCGATGACTTCCGGTTTCGCGGACGGCACGTTTTTCTTCACCGCGTCGGCGCTCGGCGAAGCGGAAGGCGTCGGCGAGAGCTGCGGCGTCGGCTGCGGCTGTTTTTCGTCAACCGGTTTCGGCGTCGCTTCGGGAAGCAGCTTGTCTTCATTAATCGGCGGCGTGATGGCGACTTCGTCCGATTCGGGCGGAAACGGATTTTTCACGTCCTTACGAAGCGCGAGCGCGTAAACGAGCGTGTTGCGATTGCCCGCAAAGTTCCATTCGTAGGCTGAAATCTGCGGCGCGAATTCGCGGTCGCTCAGGTAATAGAGATAATCGCCCGACGGGTCGAAAGTCGGATTGTAGGAATTAAACATCGGGTCGGTGACGCGGTTTAATTTCCCGGCATTCACGTCGTAAATGTAAACCGAATTAAAACCGCCGTTATTCGACGCCGGTTTGTCGTTCATCGAAAAGGCAAGATAATTGCCTTTCGGCGACCACTCGTAATCGTTAATCTGCCCGTTCGGCGCGTCCGTGATTTGTTTTAGGGATTTGTCGGCAAGGTTGAGAATATAAATTTTCCCGTCTTTATCGGAAAACGCGATGCGTTTTCCGTCGCCCGACCATTCGGGCGCGTAACGCTGCGCGCTGCCGCCTGAAGTTAGCTGCTGCGGTTCGGAAAGCCCGTCCTGCGCCTCAATCCAGACTTCTTCCTCGCCCGTGCGGTCGGAAATGTACGCGATGCGCGAGCCGTCGGGCGACCAGCGCGGAAACTTATCGTGCGCGCCGGAAGAATGCGTCAAATTGCGCGTGCCGCCTTTTTCGACCGGCGCCGAGAAAATATCGCCGCGCGCGCCGAAGAGCACGCGTTCGCCTTTCGGGGCGAGCGCGACGTTTTCCAGAACCTGCGCCGCGTTGACGCTGCGCGGTCGTTTATAAACGCCGTCGTCCGGTACATTGATGTTTAGTTTCGTCGATTTTCCGCCCTTTGTATCGTAGATTTCAAGCTCGCCGTTGCGCTCGTAAACGATTCTCGACTGGTCGTCGGAGCTTGCCCAGCGGACTTCCCAATCCTTGAAGCCGGTCGCGGGCGCGGATTTTCCGCTCGCCACGTCGTAGGAATAAAGATTGAATTTTCCGTCCTTATCCGAGTTGAAATAAATCTTATCGCCAATCCACATCGCATCGCGCCAGGGGCGCACGCCTTCCGAGATTTTGCGCGCGTCGTTGGTCGCCAAATCGTAAATAAAGAGCGTGTTTGCCTGTCCGCCGCCGTAGCGTTTTTCCGAGCGAAAATCGCGTGTTCGCGGCGAATAAACCATCTTCGTACCGTCGGGGGAAAAATCGCCGGAACCGGCTTCGGGCATCGGCAGGCTTTCAGCCGCGCCGCCGTTCATCGAGACTTTGTAGAGCCGGCTGACCGGCAAAGTCCATGAATCGCGCTGCGAGCGGAAAATGACGGATTGCCCGTCGTTCGTCCAGCCCATCACCTGATTGTCCCAGCCCCAGCGCGGCGCAAAAGGACCTTTCGCCGGGTAAAACGTCAATTGTTTCGGCTCGCCGCCCGAAGCCGGAACGACGTAGACTTGTTCGTCGCCGTCGTATTGTCCGGTAAAGGCAATCCAGCGTCCGTCCGGCGAAAATTTGGCGAAAACTTCCATGCCCGGGTGCGCCGTCAAACGCGTTGCCGTGCCGCCTGAGGCGGGCGCCGTCCATAAATCGCTGGCGTATGTGAAAGCGACCCGTTCGCCGTAAACGTCGGGAAAACGCAGCAGCTTGGTTTGCGCCAGAACGGGCAGCGAAAACAAAAAGATAAAAAACGCGATTCGAGCCGCGGCTCTTCGAGCGAACATTGGAAATCCTCCGAATTTTTGAAAGTGTTAGAACCGATAACAAATCATTAGATTTGTTATTTTATTACAAATTACAAATTACAAAATTGAAATATTTGATTTGAAACTACAAATTACAATAAAAACTGAAATATGGAACCTGAAATATGTAATTTGTAGTCCGTAATTCAGCGAATCTGAAATATGTAATTTGTAATCTGTAATTCAGCGAAGCTGACGTATAGACGAAAAAAACGCAGAAGAGTTTCAAAACTCGTGTCTTCTGCGTGTTCGTCAAAGATTTTAGAAAAATTTAGTCGTCAATTATTTCGTCGAACACGAAATGGTCTAAAACTCTTCGCGCGTCTTCCGATTCGTATTCAAACGCTTTCATTTCGAGCGCCGCGCGGGCAATGTCTTCATAAATCGGGTCGTCCAAGGACGGCACAATTTCTTCGACCGGCATCAGGGCAATCGTTTCCATCGCAATCGCACGGATTGCCGCGTTTGAAGTCTGCCGCGCGATTTCGCACATTTCGCCGACCGAAAATCTTTCCGCCAGCAAATCCGCGAGACGGTCGATTTCTTTATAATCTCTTTTGGCGAGCGCGCGTTCGGCGAGCTGTATAAAAACTTCCGCCGATTCGCTTTGCGCTTTCATGACCGAGATACAGGTCTCCGTCAATTTTTGAAGCTCGCCCGATTTTTCGGGACTTTCCGCGACCTCCGCATTTTTTGCCTGGTCATCAAGCGCAGAGAGAAGCCGGCTCAGTTCCCAGTCCGATTGTGTATCGTAAGAAAATTTTTGCGTCGGAGTGTTGACGGGGTTTTCTGTCTTGGCTTGAAGAACGCCAACGAGCATTTTTTTTGTAAGCGGTCGCAAGCCTTCCCAAACACTTTCGACTCGCGCACCGAAGTCTTTAATCATCATTTTTCAACAAAAAATAGTTTGCGCTTGAGAAGCCGTCTTGTCAAGCAAAATTTTAGATGTCGGAAAGTCTTGAAGCGATGTTAAAATTGTTGTCATAGACGGTTATTTTTGGAACGATTTTAATCTCGCTTCCGTTTCGAGAAGCGCCTCTTCGCGGATTTCCTCATCGTCATCTTCCTCGAACATTTCGTGCAGCGCAAACGGCGCTTCGCTCAAACGGCGCAGCTCCCAAGCCTCCTGATTATTCCGCGCGGCGCGCGAAAACCACGCGGCGTCAACGTCTGCCGGACGGATTTCGGCGTTTCCGAATAAGCTTTGCGTTTCATTGGCGAGACTTGCCTGAAGCGCGCCGGAAAGCAAAACACGGCGTAAAATCCAGCCGTGTTTTTTGTAAAGCGCTAAAATTTCCGCGATTTGCCCTGACGCTATCATTTATTATTTCGGTCTCGGCAATTTTCCGCCGCCCTGGAAATTCCCGCTCGTGTTCGAGTTTCCGGCGGGCATTTTTTGGATCAAATTCGGATTTTGCGCGTTGGCGTTTTCCTGTTCAATAACGCCCTGACTTTTACCGGGCGACTGCCATTTGCCGCCGAACGCGTCGCCGAACGCCGCTTTCCAGCTGCCGTCTTCGAGAACAAACGGAATGTCGTCCCATTGTTTACGCGTTTCGTTCCAGACCTCGACCGCGCCGAAATTGCCTTTAATGCGTTCGTCGCGCAGCTGCGGGTAATCATCGACGAAAGTGGTTTCCGTAAAACCGTTCTTGATAACTTCTTCGACCGGTTTTTTCTGCTGCCCCGAAGCCATCTGCGCCAAACCCATCGAGCCCTGCGAGAGCATCGATTTGATTTTTGCCGGCTCCTGACTTTTGACCGCCGCAAAAAGCATCCGGTAAGCTTCGGTCGGCGATTGTGCGCCGCCGACCGGCACGTCGGTCATCGTCGGCGCTTTGGTTTCGGGCGCGGCGGAATTCGTCGGCGCATTTCCCGGTTTGGTCGCCGTATTGGACGCCGGTTTGACGTTCGACGGATTTTTCGATTTCTGCGAAAACCACCAGATGCCGCCCAGGAATATGAGCACGCCGGCGACGACCAGAACCAGCACCGGACTGCTTTTGGTCTTCGGCGGCGCGGCTGCTTTGCCGTCGGTTTTCGGGCTCGCGGCGCCAGCCTTTAATTCGGTGCCGTCGTTCGGACAGGTCGTCAAATTATCGTCGGTATAAACGGATTTGCATTCGGGGCAAGTTTTCATTGGTTAAATCTCTCGGTTGTGTCGTTCGTAAAATTTGAAAACGGAGAACAAAATGTCGCAGTAAAAACATCAATCAGCCGTTTTTCAAAGTATAGGCTGAACCGGCTCGAAAAGTAAAACTTGGACGCGCGGGCGAAAAGACGGTATAATTCCCGAAACCGCCGTGCCCGGATTGATGCCTGAAAATCAGTTCAAAAGCCGGGCAAAAAAAATATGAAGCAATGTCCGACCTGCCAATCGCAATACACCGACGACACGCTTCAGTTTTGCCTGCAGGACGGTTCGCCCCTGCAGTTTGCCGCGCCGCAGCAATCGAAAACGGTTTCGTACGGCGAGCAGGAAACGGTTGTTTCAAATCGCCAATCGAGCCAAATCAACGCGCCGCACGTCACCAATCCGACCGATTGGAACCCGCAGCAATATCAATCAAACGCGGGTTTTCAGCCGCCGGAAAAAAAATCAAACCCGACCGCCGCCGTGCTTTTGACGGCGTTCGTGATGCTTCTGCTTTTCAGTTTCGTCGGCATCGGCATGTGGCTTTATTTGCGGGGCGTGCGCTCGGACGACGGCGGAAATCAATTCATCGCCAAAAAAAGACCGGATTCCGAAAGAATGTCGAACTCGTCCGTTGTATCGACCGCGCCGTCGCCGTCGGCAACCACAATGCCTTCGACCAGCAGCAGCAATGCGAACGCCGTGACGAATTCGACGCCGGTCGATAAAGAACAAATCAAGCGCGAGGTTTCGCAGAGCATCAACGCGTGGAAATCGGCGACAGAATCGCTGAATATCAACAATTACATGAGTTATTATGCTCCGACAATCGATTATTACAACAAAAAAGGCGTCAGCATCGCGACTGTCCGCGCCGATAAACAGAGAGCTTTTTCGGCTTACGATTCGATGAAAATCACGCTCAGCAATATGACTGTAACGCCGGATGCTTCGGGCGAGACGGCGACGGCGGTATTCGATAAGGAATGGGTTTTTAACGGCGCGCGATATTCAGCCGGAAAAGTTCAGAGTCAATTAAAGCTCAGGAAAATAAACGGGCAATGGCGCATCACGGGCGAGGGCGATTTGAAGGTTTATTATACGGAATGATTTTCACGGGAAAAGACAAAATAAAAAGGGCAGAATCCATCTTTTTGCGGGCATCTAATTTTGCCGAAAGAGAGTCATTTAAAGACTTACTTTTTACTTTTTACTTTTTACTTTTGCCTTTTGCCTTTTTGAGCTTGTAAGTTCAAAATAAACGATTTAAATTACTCTTTAAGGAATGAAAGTTTGCCCCAAATGTAATTCATCATATTCCGACGAAACTCTGAATTTTTGCTTGACGGACGGCGTTCCGCTGGTCGCTGAGGAAATTTTGGACGAATACCTGTCGAAGCAGAGCAACAGCAAATCGTGGCACACGGCGGAAACGCTGGTTGACCAGCGGTTTTCGATGGCTGACGCGCGCCCGACTTCCGTCAGTCCTTCGTCACCGACATTTGAACTGGGCAATACGACGGCGCGCAATCTCCAGCCGAAAGAATCCCGTCGAACTCTCTACACGATTATCGGCGTGGCGCTTATCCTCGCTCTCGGCGCCGGTTTCTGGATGTTTTCAAAACCCGGGAACCCGGCGAACAAGTCCGTTATCTCCGAAGATACCGCGTCGATTCCGAAACACGCGATTGTTCCGGTTTTGCCCGAGCAGGACGCGCTGATTAAAAAGGAATTGACGGATTTTATGCTCTCCTGGGCAAAAACCAATTCGGATAAAAATCCGGACGCGCACCTCGCGCATTACGCCAACCTGCTCGAAATTTATTACGGCGAAACCGGCAAGGACAAAAATCACGTGCTCGCCGACCGCCTGCGCGCCTACCAGCGATACGATACGATTCAGATGCAGGTCGATAACCTGAAAATCACGCCCGAATCCGCCGAGTCGGCAACCATCGTCTTCGATAAATCGTGGACGATGAAAAACGAAAAGAAAACCTCGACCGGCTCTGTTCAGCAGGAAATTCACGTCACCAAAACGAAAGGCAAATGGCTGATTGACGGTGAAAAGGATTTAAAGGTTTATTTTCTCAACAACCGCGAAAATCAGACGGCGGACAATTCAAACCAAACGGCAGACAATTCAAATCCAGCCGGGAAATAATGAACGAAACAACCGAAATTAAAATTCGCCCGGCGACCAACGCCGATTGCGAGCGCGTTCAAAATTTGGTTTTCGGCGTTCTGCGCGAATACGGTTTAGCGCCGGATTTGCCGGGGACAGACCGCGATATTGCCGACATCGAGGCGCATTACATCAAGCGCGGCGGCGCGTTTGAATTGCTTGAAGACGCTCGTGGAAATCTGCTCGGGACGTGCGGGCTTTACCCGATGAGTGAAGAAACGGTCGAGCTTCGCAAGATGTATTTTTCCAAATCTTTGCGCGGGCGCGGGATGGGCAAGAAAACGCTTGCCCGGATGATTGAAAAGGCGCGCGCGCTGGGCTACAAAAAAATCTACCTCGAAACCGCAAGCGTCTTAAAAGAAGCCGTTGCGCTTTACGAAAAATTCGGCTTTCTGCCGACTGACGAAAAACACACGCCGCGCTGCGACGCCGCATATTTTCTGGTACTGAATAAATAAACCGCACCGGCTTTGCTTAACAAGTTGTCACCGCCCTGCCGTCAAAGTGTAATAGTCTGCCGCGCAAGTGAAATGAGCTTCCGCATTTATTAATCAGCCGGCAATCAATTAAAATATATTCACGAAACTTCTATGAAAGCGCTCAGATTTGTTAATAACCGGCTCGAAATTGCCGAAATTGCCAAGCCCGAAAACAAGCGGGAAGCCTTGATTCGCGTGACGAAATCGGGAATCTGCAACACGGATTTGGAAATCGTGCGCGGCTACGCCGGATTTTCGGGAACTATCGGGCACGAATTCGTCGGCATCGTCGAAGCCGCGGCTGGCGCTCCGGAATGGATTGGAAAACGCGTTGTCGGCGAAATCAACGCGGGCTGCGGCGCGTGCGGGAAATGCGCGGCGGGCGACGCGCGGCATTGCCCGAATCGGACGGTCTTGGGCATTCACAATCGCGACGGCGCGCACGCCGAATTTTTGACGCTGCCAATCGCTAATCTTTTAGAAGTTCCGGAAGGCGTGCGCGACGAAGAGGCGGTTTTCGCCGAACCGCTCGGGGCGGCTTTCGGAATTACCGAGCAGGTCGAAATCGCGGAAAATACGCGCGTCGCGGTCGTCGGCGACGGCAAGCTCGGAATCCTGTGCGCTTTCGCGCTTTCCTTAAAAAGCAAAAATACGGTCTTAATCGGCAAGCATCGCGAAAAACTTTCCCTGGCGGCAAAACGTAATATCGAAACCGTTTTGCTCGACGAGGCGGCGAAATCGAATCGCTCGTTTGATGTTGTCGTCGAAGCCAGCGGCTCGGAATCGGGATTCGAATGCGCGCTCGATTTGTTAAAGCCGCGCGGCAAAATGGTTTTAAAATCCACATTTCAGGGCAAAACGAATCTTGAAATGTGGCGCGTTGTGGTTGACGAAATCACGATTGTCGGCTCACGCTGCGGACGTTTCGCGCCGGCACTCGAGCTGCTCGCGAAACGACGGGTGACGGTTGAAGATTTGATTTCGGAAGAATTTTCGCTCTCCGAAGGCGTTCGTGCAATGAGCCGCGCGGCGGAAAAAGGCGTTTTGAAAGTCCTGCTTTCAATTAAGAATTAAAATTACGGGTAAGAGGAATGCTTTCTCAATTCTTAATTTTTAATTCTCAATTCTTAATTCTCTTTTGCTATACTGAACAATACCGAATTTAGTTCGCCGAATCTTGAATTTTAAGGAAAAGCAGTATGTTCGATAATAAAAAAAAATCCGCGTTCCCGTTCAGCTTTTATTTAACGATTTTGATGCTCGCGTTTCTGCTTGGCAGCGCGAGCATTTATGCGCAGAGCAACACCGAAACGATTAGAAACGCTGCGCTGACGCCCGAAAAGCTTTCGTCTTCGTTTGCCGAAGTCGCCCGCGCGGTCGAACCGGCGGTCGTCAATATCGACACGAAGGGAAAAGTACCGGATGTCAGCGTCAAGGAAACTGACCCGATCGATAAAAACAATCCCAGCGGCGATGATTTACTCGATTTTCTGCGTCGCCAAAGACGTCCGTCTTACGCGGTCGGCAGCGGTTTTATTGTCGATAAATCGGGTTATATTTTGACGAATTATCACGTCGTCGAAGATTCGTCGCGCATTACGGTACAGCTTAATACGGGCGAAGAATTCGCGGCGCGAATCGTCGGCATTGACGAAGAAACCGATCTCGCGGTTTTGAAAATCGAGGCGGGCAAGGATTTGCCGTTCGTGAAATTGGGCAATTCGGAAAAAGCGCAGGTCGGCGATTGGGTTTTGGCAATCGGCTCGCCGTTCGGGCTGTCGAAAACCGTGACCGCCGGAATCGTTTCGCAGGTTAATCGCGAAACGCCGTACACTTATTCTTTTCCGAAAAAATTCATCCAGACGGACGCGGCAATCAATCGCGGCAATTCGGGCGGACCGCTCGTCAATATGGACGGCGAAGTTATCGGCGTCAATTCGCAGATTGCGACCTCGACCGGCGATTACAACGGCATCGGCTTTGCCCTGCCGATTAACGACGCGACCGCCGTTTACCGTCAAATCCTGCAAAACGGTAAAGTCCGGCGCGGTTATTTGGGCGTCAGTCTCGATTCGGTCAAAGCGGAATTTGCGAAGGTTTACGGATTGACGGAAGCGAAAGGCGCGATAATCCTGAACATCAACGACAAAAAACTGGCGGCGGCGGCGGCGGGTTTGCAGGCGGGCGACGTGATTTTGGAATACGACGGTCAAAAGGTCGAAAACGCGGGCGATTTAATCGGTAAAGTTTCGGCGACCACGCCCGAACAGACCGTTAACGTCGTTTATATGCGCGAAGTCGGCACGCGCTTCGAGCGCAAAACGACGACGATAAAGCTTTCGGAACGCCCGTCGAACAATAAGGTCGTCGACGACAACGACACGTCGCGCCGCACGCTCGGCGGTGCGAAGGAAATCCTGAAACCTTTCGGGCTGACGCTGCTCGAACTGAGTCCGGCACTGGTTTCGACCTATAAACTTGAAACCAATAAAGGATTGCTCGTTAAGGAAATCAACCCGGCGAGCTTTATTGCCGACGTCAAGGCATCGAACGGCACGGACGCGCTCGGCGAAGGCGATTTGATTCAGCGCATTAACCGCGCGGAAATCGCCGATTTGAAATCCTTTAACGAGATCGCGTCGAAATTGAAAACCGGCGACGCGGTCGTCCTGCACGTCCTCAGCAACAACCGCTCGGGACGCGGCGGGCAAATGAAAATCGTGCAGTTTACGGTTCAATAACAGTGGTCAGTGGTCGGTGGTCGGTGGTCAGAATTTTCTGATTTCAACTGACCACTGACCACTGTTCACTGACCACTGACATATGGCAAAAGCAAAAGAAGCGAAAAAATCGGATAAGAAAAATACTAAAACGCAGACTTATTACAACTTCATCGGCGGCGAATGGGTGAAATCGGCGTCGGGCGAATGGTTTGAAAACATCAACCCGGCGGACACGGCGGACGTTATCGGGCGTTTTCCGGCGTCGAACGCCGAAGACGTTAATAAAGCGGTCGAAGCGGCAAAATCAGTCGCTGCGAAATGGCGTCGAACGCCGGCGCCGCGGCGCGCGGAAATCCTCTTCCGTTTGGGCGAAATCCTGCGCGAAAACAAAGAGCGGTACACGCGGGAAATGACGCGCGAGATGGGCAAAGTTTTAAAGGAAGCCGGCGGCGATGTACAGGAAGCGATTGACTGCACGTATTACACGGCGGGCGAAGGACGCCGATTGCACGGCTTTACGACGAAAGCCGAGATGCCGAACAAATACGCGATGTGCGAACGCCAGCCGGTCGGCATCTGCGGGCTGATTACGCCGTTTAATTTTCCGATGGCGATTCCTTCGTGGAAGCTCATTCCGGCGCTCGTTTGCGGCAACACGGTCGTTATCAAATCGGGCGAAGACGTGCCGCTTTCGGCGTTGAATCTGGTCAAAGCGTGCGAAGCGGCGGGAATTCCGAAAGGCGTCGTCAATCTCGTCAACGGGCACGGCGCAGAGGTCGGCGCACCGCTCGTCAACCATGAAGACGTGCGGCTGATTTCGTTCACCGGTTCGACCGCGACGGGGCAGAATATCGCCGAGCAATGCGCGCGCAGCAATAAAATAGTTTCTCTGGAAATGGGCGGCAAAAACGCGATTATCGTGATGGACTCGGCGGACGTCGATAACGCCGTCGAAGGCTCGCTGTGGGGCGCGTTCGGCACTTCGGGACAGCGCTGCACGGCGTCGTCGCGGCTCGTGGTTCACAAAAAAGTTTACAAAAAATTCGTCGAAAAATTCATCGAAAAGGCTAAACGCCTGCGCGTCGGCAACGGTCTTGAAAGCAAAACCGAGGTCGGTCCGGTAATTAACCAGGCGGCGATGGACAAGATTTTGTCGTACATCGAAATCGGTCAGAAAGAAGACCGGGCAAAGCTCGCCTGCGGCGGAAATCGTCTGACGAAAGGCGACTATAAAAACGGTTATTTTATCGAACCGACCGTTTTTATGGACGTCAAAGCGGGAATGCGCATCGAGCAGGAAGAAATCTTCGGACCCGTCACGACGATTATTCCTTTTTCGACTCTCGACGAAGCCATCGACATCGTGAACGGCGTGAAATACGGCTTGTCGTCGGCGATTTACACGCAGGACGTGAACCAGGCTTTTTACGCGACGCAGGAGCTTTATACCGGAATCGTCTACGTCAATTCGGCAACCATCGGCGCGGAAGTCCATCTGCCGTTCGGCGGCACGAAAGGCACCGGCAACGGACATCGCGAAGCCGGCACGCAGGTGCTCGACATTTTCTCCGAATGGAAATCAATCTACGTCGATTACTCGGGCAAGCTGCAAAAAGCGCAGATTGACGAAGTCGAAATTTGAAAAATTTAATGTCGCAGGGAATTTATAATAGATGGAATCCTGAGTTCGTAGGTTTGCTTGAGGAGCCTGAAATAAAGGAACTTGAACGCGATTTTTGAAATGCTGGTTTGTGAAATCATCAAAATCGCATTTTTTGAAATCAAAAACAATTGTATATGATTGAGAATCAATGAAACGATGCCCGAGATGCCGCGCCGACTATTTTGATGAAATGCTTGAATTTTGTCTCGAAGACGGCGCGAGATTGACCGCCGTCAGCGCTTCCAAGACGGCGTCAAAAGAACCTCTTAAAACCAATCAGAATAATATCGAAACCATGTTTTTCGACGCTTCCGCAGAACTTCCGAAAACGGTCGAAGTCAAAAATCCCGCCACCGTCAATCAGTCGTCGCCGAGCCCGACGAAGTCTGCTTCGTTAAAGCAAAACGCGGTCGAAAAAGGGCATCGCGCACTGGAAATCGGGACGCTGGTTTTCGCGCTGGCTCATAACTGGCTGCAATGGCTTTATATAGACCGTCAAAATTACGGCTCGCTCGTTAATTTTTTATCTTCGGCGGAATTCTTAATTTGGATTTCACTGCTTTTGGCGGGAACGGCGGCGGGGTTTTTGACTTTGAAGTTTTCCCGAAAAAAGGGAATGGCTTACGCCGGATTAGTAATTTTAGCCATTAATTTTCTGCTGCTTCTCGTTCCGAGAAAATAATATCCGTCTCGATACGGCACAAAAATTACCAATCGCGCCGAAAACAACTAAAAAATGGCTGATGGCTTTTCCGATTTGAAAAAAACAGCGTAAAATCGGAAAATATAGCTTTTATTTATCACAACATAATTAACTGGAGAATTTATGAAAATCGGATTACCGAAAGAAATTAAGGATAACGAGTACCGCGTCGGATTAACGCCCGCAGGCGTCAACGCTTTAACGAACGCGGGACATGAAGTTTTTGTGCAAAAGTCGGCGGGCGAAGGCTCTGGCTTCTCAGATGAGCTTTACGTTAAAGCGGGCGGCAAACTGCTCGACACGGCGGACGAAGTCTGGCAGACGGGCGACATGATTGTGAAAGTCAAAGAGCCGATTGCGCCGGAATATCCGCGGATGCGCGAAAATCAACTGCTTTTTACCTATTTACACTTAGCGCCGGAATTTGAGCTGACCAAGCAGATGATGGAGCGCGGCGTGACGGGCGTGGCGTACGAAACCATCACCGACAGGCAGGGACGCTTGCCGCTGCTGACGCCGATGTCGGAAGTCGCGGGCAGAATGAGCGTTCAGGTCGCCGCGACTTATCTCGAAAAAATGAACGGCGGCAAGGGAATTCTTCTCGGCGGCGTGCCGGGCGTACCGGCGGCGAACGTCGTCATTATCGGCGGCGGCGTGGTCGGCACGGAAGCGGCGAAAATGGCGGTCGGCTTGGGCGCGAAGGTGACGATTATCGACATCAATCTGGACAGATTGCGCCAGCTCGACGATATTTTCCTGTCGAAAGTTCAAACGCTCGCCTCGTCGCGCTACGCGATTCACGAAGCGATTTCGCACGCCGACGTCGTTATCGGCGGCGTTCTCGTGGTCGGCGCGGCGGCTCCGAAATTGGTCACGCGCGATATGCTGGCGGACGTTCCGAACGGTTCGGTGCTGGTTGACGTGGCGGTTGACCAGGGCGGCTGCTTTGAAACGACGCACGCGACGACGCACTCGAACCCGACGTTTTACGAAGAAGGCGTTTTGCATTACTGCGTCGCGAATATGCCGGGCGCGGTTCCGAGAACTTCGACGTTCGCGCTGACGAACGCGACTCTGCCCTTTGCGCTGGCGCTTGCCAACAAAGGCTTTGAACGCGCGATTAACGAAGACGCCGGGCTCAAGGAAGGCGTCAACACGTACGCCGGAAAATGCACTTACGAAGCGGTTGCGACTTCGCAAAGCATCGAATACACGTCGCTCGACTCGCTTCTGGACGGCGCGGCTCGCTCAAACGCGAGTGTTTAAATATTGCCATTACAGATTACAGATTACGAATAATTTGAAATATGTAATCTGTAATTTGTAATCCTGCAAAGCAGGCTTAAGTGATGATAAAATCCGCGGGAATGAAGATTTTGCTGGTCGTTTATATCTTTATTCTCGCGGGTATTATTTTTCTGGCAGACCGGCGCGGGACGCGTTATATGCTTCGGTTTGTCGGCAATATTCCGTACGGCGACAAGCTCGGGCATTTTCTGCTGATGGGCGGTTTCGCGTTTCTGCTCAATCTGGTTTTAGACGCGCGGACTTTCAGCCTTTGGAAAATCAGATATTTACTCGGAAGCGTAATTGGTTTAGTCGTCGTGACAATCGAGGAAATCTCGCAAATTTTCGTTTCCGGGCGGACGTTCGACTGGAGCGATTTGGTCTTCGATTTCCTCGGGATTTTTATTTTCGGCGAACTCGCCAGATTTATTTGCCGGCGCAAAACGTAAACTCAAAGTAATTTTTGCAATGCCTCTAAAAGGTTTTCTTTAAGGTTTGTGTCTTTGGTCAAAAAAATGTCTGCCAAATCGCTGCCGGAATTATTTTCGGCGAGTCCGCTTAAAATAATGCAGGGAATTTTTCGACTCCGAAATATGCGGCATAAATCGTAGCCGCTCATATTCGGCATAATCGCGTCGGCGACAACCGCGTCGATTTCCGATTCAAGCGCAATCTGCATCGCCGTCAAGCCGTCTTCCGCCGCCAGCACTTCAAAACCCGCTTTTTGCAGCGTGATTTCGACAAATCGCCGCATCGAAGAATCGTCTTCCGCGAGTAAAACCCGCTTTTTTTTAAGCATCGTCATAAAAATTGGTAAGACCTCTAAGGTCTCAAATTATAGAAAGTAAACGGTTTTAGGGTGGGAAGCCAATTATAGAAGACGTTTTCAGATTAAGAAAATTGCCAACCTTTTGTCAATAATATTAAACTAAACATTTCAAAATTTTTATGTACGAATTTGCGGTTACGCCCGCCGTCACACAATTAAGACGCGCCGGAGTCATTATTACGGAAATCACGCCCGACAGTTTGGCGGCGGAATTAGGCTTGGAATCGGGCGACCGAATCACGAAAGTAAATGGTCGTGCCGTGCGCGATTATCTCGATTTTCGCTTTCAAACCGCGGGCGAAACCGAGCTTGATTTGACGGTCAAAAAACCGGGCGGCGAAACGTGGGAAATCGAACTCGAACGCGAAGAAGGTGAAGATTTCGGCTTAATGTTCGAGCAAATCGTGCCGCGCCAATGCGCCAACGAATGCCTGTTCTGTTTCTGCAAGGGAAATCCCGAAGACGCGCGCCCGTCGCTTTTCGTCCGCGACGAAGACATCCGGCTTTCGTTTCTTTACGGCAATTACACGACGCTTTCCTCGATTACGCCCGACGAGATGCGGCGCATTATCGAACAGCGTCTTTCGCCGCAGTACGTTTCCGTGCACGCGACCGATTTGAAAACGCGCGCCCTGCTTCTCGGCGTTGACGAAAAACGCGCCGATATTTCCGACAAACTGAAATTTCTGCTTGATAACGACATCGAGATTCACGCGCAAATCGTGCTTTGTCCTGAAATCAACGACGGCGCGCAGCTCGAAAAAACCCTCCGCGATTTGGCGGCAAATTATCCGAAAATCGTTTCGGCGGCGGTCGTGCCGGTCGCGCTGACGCGCTACAACACGGACGACAGATTAACCCGCGTCAGCGCGGAATTTTGCCGCCGGACGATTCGCGAGGTCGAGCGGCTGCAAAAAGAATTTCGTAAAACTTTGGGCGTGACGTTCGCTTTTCTCGGCGATGAAATTTACATCAAAGCCGGTTTGCCGATTCCGTCGCGCCGGCATTACGGCAATTATCCGCAAATCGAAGACGGCGTCGGGATGATTCGCTCGTTTTTGAATTCGTTTGAAAGCCTGCTGAAAAAAAATTCCCGCAAGGACGCAAAGACGCAAAGTTTTATGGCTGAAAACGTCCGCACGCACGCGCTGGCGATGAAGCCGAAAAATCGCAAACCGCAAATCGCAAATCGCAAATCCCTCAGCGGAACAATCCTGACCGGCGAAATGTTCGCGCCGGTTTTGACCGAACAAATCGAAAAACTAAATGCGGCGCTCAACTCAAGCCTGAAAGTGCTCGCCGTTCCGAATACCTATTTCGGCGGCGACGTCGCGGTCGCCGGGCTTCTTTCGGGGCAGGATTATCTGGCGATTAAAGATAAAATCGAAGGCGATTTCGTCATTATTCCGAAACACACCATCAAGTCGGACGAGCCGATTTTGATTGACGGAATGCAGTTTGAAGATTTGAAAGCGCAATTCGACGTGCCGGTTTATGATTTCGATTTGAAAGACCTTATCAATTTCGTTTCAAACTGAATTCTTTACCGCGATAATTTCCGCCGCGATTGACACGGCGATTTCCTCGGGCGTGCGGCTGTTGATTTTCAATCCGACGGGCGCGCGGATTTTATTTAATTTTTCTTTATCGAAGCCTTCTTTTTCAAGATTTCTGAGCAGAGTTTTCATCTTCGCGCGGCTTCCCAGGACGCCGAAATATTTGAAATCTTTGTCAAAAAGCCGGCGAATGACAAGCTCGTCGAATTTATAGCCGAGCGTCATTACGACGACGTAAACATTTGCGCCCGACGGAATGAATTCGTCGATTCGCTCGTAAGATTCGATGATTTTTTTCCGGTGAACGAATTCGTTTTTCGCCAGAGTGTTCAAATCGGCGCGGTCGTCAAAAAGCGAAATGTGAAAATCCATCTTCGACATCAGTTCCGATAAAGCGAGCGCGCAATGACCGCCGCCGACAATAAAAAGTTTCTGCTTGAAGCCCAGGCTTTCCTCGTAAACGAATTCGTTTTCACCCGCTCGCTCGAACCGGAAATCGATGTTTTGAGTTCCGACTTTAGTCGGCTTTTCTATAATTCGTAATTCGTCATTCGTAATTCGTAATCTCGCGTGCGGCTGATGATTTTCCGGCACCGCGATGATTTTCCGAACGTCCTGCAAATGCGAAGAATTCAGCGCGAAAAAAATAACCGTCTGCTTGCCCGAACAAATCATTCCGCTCGCACCGGGCGCATTTTTACGGTGAACCTGCTCGATAATTTCAGAATCGATTTTTAATTCTTCATTTTTAATTTTTAATTTGGCGAGTTCGACGAGCCTCACTTCCATCACGCCGCCGCCGATGCTGCCGCACAATTCGTCCGCCGCGACTATCATCTTAAAGCCTTGCCTGCCGGGTGAACTCCCCGAACTTTGCGCCACGACAAGCAGTATTACCGATTCGTTTTGCTTCAATCGTGCGGCGGCAAATTGCCAAATTTCGAGTTCCTTGTTCATTTTCCGGCGAGCATCGCCTTAAAATCTTCGCTGTACAAATTCGTCAAAACCTTCTCGGGCGTAAACGGCGCGTCGAAACGCGGAAAATTCTCCGCATTAAACGCCTTGACGGCTTCGCGAATCGCAAAATACGCGCCGATGCCGTACATCAAAGGCGGCTCGCCGACGGCTTTAGAATTGAAAACCGCCAGATTCGCGCGGGTCGTGTCGAGCGGCAGAATTTCAATATCTTTCGGGACGGAATAAACATCCGGGATTTTATAAGTCGAAAGCGCATTTGAACGCAGCCTGCCTTCGGCATCGTAGAAAACTTCTTCCATCGTCATCCAGCCGAGTCCCTGTACGATTCCGCCTTCGATTTGACCGAAATCCACATCGCGGTTCATCGAATTGCCGAAATCGTGACAGCATTTAACGTAATCGACCTCGTAAGTTCCGCGCCGGCAATCAACTGTCACGCCGATGACGGCGGTTCCGTAAACGTGATAGGCAAACGGGTGACCTTTTGCTGTTCCCCAGTCGAAATAAATTCCCGGCGTCGCGTAATGCGCGTGTTCACTTAAATTTACACGCTGCATATAGGCTTCGTTGACGAGCACGAGCCAGTCGAGATTCGTCGATTCGCCCCGGCAGAAAACAAAGCCGTCGCGAAACGAAACGTCGTCCGCGCTTTCGGCTTCGACGAGCGGCGCCGCCGTCTCTTTTAAGCGCTGCAGAATCGCTTCGCAAGCCATCTCGGTCGCCTTGCCGTTCAAATCGGCGGCGGCTGAAGCGGCGGTCGGGCTGGTGTTGGCGATTCGCAGGGTGTTTGTCGTATGAATCTTGACGCGGTCAAGGGGAAGCGAAAAAATACGCGCCGCGACCTGTGCGATTTTCGTGTTGACGCCCTGTCCCATTTCGACCGCGCCGGTCGAAACCGCGACCGAGCCGTCCGTATAGACGTGAACAAGCGAACGCGCCTGATTCATCGTCGTTTTGGTAAACGAAATGCCGAAACAGACCGGCATCAGCGCGACGCCTTTTTTGACGAATTTGTTTTGCCGGTTAAATTCGTCCGCTTCGCGCTTTAATTTCGCGAAATCATATTGCGCGTCGGCTTGCGTCCAGCTCGTCACGGCGTCGGATTCGGCGATTTGCCCGTAGGGAAATTCGTCGCCGTCCGCGATTAAATTTTTATGCTGGATTTCTTCGCGCGCCGCGCCGAGCTTTTCAGCCGCGTGCGCGATTGCCGATTCGATGACGAACATCCCCTGCGGTCCGCCGAAACCGCGAAAAGCCGTATTCGGCGGCAAATGCGTGCGGCACGAATAAGCGGTCGCCGAGACGTTCGGGATAAAATAGGAATTGGTACAGTGAAAAAGCGTGCGCTCCAGAACCGGTAAAGATAAATCGCAAGACGCGCCCGCGTTTTGATAAAACACGGCTTCGTACGCGATGATTTTCAAATTCCCGTCCAAACCGATTTTATAATCAGCCGAATACGGATGGCGTTTGCCCGTCATCCGCATGTCTTCCATCCGGTGCAGCGCGTATTTGACCGGACGTTTCGTGAGCTGCGTTCCGACCGCGCAGAGCGCCGCCCATGCATTTGCCTGGTCTTCCTTGCCGCCGAAACCGCCGCCGAGACGCGTCACGTCAACCTCAATCAGGTTCATCGGAATTGCGGTAACGCGCGAAACAGCGCGCTGAACGGCGGTCGGTCCCTGTGTCGAAGAATAGATTTTCAATCCGCCGTGCTCGGTCGGAACCGCATACGCGCCCTGCGTTTCGATGTAGAGATGTTCCTGCCCACCCGAATCGGCGCGACCTTCAAAAACGTGCTCGCAGGTTTTGAAAGCGCCTTCGGAATCGCCGAGCTTGAAATGTTTCGGCGGCGCGATTAGTTCGCCCGCTGCCTGCGCTTCGCGCGCGTCGGTAATGATTTTGAGCGGCTCGATTTCGGCGCGGATTAATCGTGCCGCCGCGTGCGCCTGCGCTTCCGATTCAGCCAGAACGAGCGCGACCGGCATCCCGCAAAAATGCACTTCGCCGTCAGCCAGCAGCGGCTCATCGGGCAAAATCCCGCCGATTTCGTTTTCGCCGGCTAAATCTTTCGCCGTGATAACTTTCACGACGCCCGCCGACCTTTCGGCTTCCGACGTGTCGATATTTATGAGTTTCCCGTGCGCGATTGGCGAATCGTAAACACACGCGAAAAGCGTTCCCTGCAATAAAGGAACGTCGTCCAGATAAACCGATTCGCCGCGAACGTGCGATTTTGAATCTACATTTTTCATCTAAATTAGCAATGTTTTGTTATCATCCCTTATGAGTCTCATTTGACACATTCAGCAAAATAGTACAGTTTGAACCAACCAACAATGTCTCCATCAACTTTAACTTGTAACCATATATTTTTATCTGTTCCTTTTATGGCATCAACAACTATTACTTTTGGTCCGCCTCTGCTAGGTTTGTCAAGCATATATCCCGTCAAGTTATTTGGAGCTTCATTAGGCTCCTGACGTCCTTGATAACGGTTTTTACTCCAACAGGTTTTTCCAATATAAATTTCTCTTATTGGGATGGGAGTTGGGGTTGGTTGAGGCGTTAGTTGAGGCGTTGGCGTCGCAGTTGGAATTGCAGTTGGCGTCGCAGTTGGGACAAGAGTTGGAGTAACAGTTAATGTGGGAATCGGTGTAACTTTAGTATTTCCATTGTATTTGTTTGAGTTTGTCGAAGTATTAGATAAGTTGCTGCTGGCTTGATTAGTATTATATTGAGTTAAATCTGTCTTTTCAGTGTCTTTTGTATCAAAAACGGGAATAAAAGTTAAGACAACCCAAATTACAATGCATAAAATAAATACTAGAAAGAGCGCTGATGATTTTACTCCTCTATCACCTAAATAAGTCCTTATATCATTACTAAGAAGGTTTGATAAAACACCTATTATTAATGCAATAACTCCAGTTATTGCTACTATAAGTTTAAGCAACTGAGTATTCATATTAATTTTCCGAAAATATCAGGCAAAATTTCGATAGGGCAAAAACAGATTTGAAATTACCTCATCTCTTAATGTTCTAAAACAATCCAAAATCTAAATCAAACAATTCGACAAAATGTGCCGTGAAAAGCTGACGAGCCAGTAGTCTTTTGTATTCCGCAGAGCCGCGCACGTCCGAAATCGGGCTGATTTCGGTTTGGAGAATTTCGTTTGCCGCGCGAACGGTCTCGTCGCTGATTTCTTTGCCGCGCAGGTATTCGCCGGTTTTCCGCAGGTAAAGCGGTGTCGCGAAAACTCCGCCGGCGGAAACGTGCGCGTGTTCGATTAAATTGCCGGAAATTTTCAAACTGACGCCGGTGTTGACCGTCGCAATGTCTAAATAGGTTCGTTTGCAGACTTTTTCAAAATTGAAATGCGTGAAATCTTTACGGAAACGGATTAGGCGGATGAATTCGTCCGTCTGTTTGGCTAGTTGTTTATAGCCGAGATAAAAATCTTTGAGCGCGATTTCGCGGTTCGTGTTAAAGACGACGGAAGCGTCGAGCGCGAGGAACCATGCGGTCATATCGCCGATTGGCGAAGCGTTGACAAAATTCCCGGCGAGCGTCGCCATATTGCGAATCGGCGTTGACGAAACGAGCTTCAAATGTTTGTAAAGATTCGGGAAAAGCCGCAGAAAAACCGCCGATTCCAGTAAATCCGTGACGACGACCGACGCGCCGACTTCAATGAATTCGTCCGTTTCGGTGATAAACCGCAGCGCCGAATTGTCGAACAGGTTTTCCGCGTCCGAGTAAACCATCTCTTCGGGTCGCTGAACGTAAAGGTCGGTTCCGCCGCTGACAAAGGATTTTGGGTTTTGGATTGTGGAATTTGGATTTGTCGATTGCAAATCTTGTAATCGGCTTTTTATGCCGGAAAAATATTCGGGAATGATTTCATTTGCAATCGCAAAACTCAAATTCTCCGCTTCTCCTTTACTCCGCTTCTCCTCTTCCAGAAGCAAACGCGCGGCGCGCTCGATGGATTTGTAGCCGGTGCAGCGGCAGATGTTGCCGTCGATTGCCGAAACCGCCATTTGCTCGTTTTTAGGCGTCTCGTCAATGCAGAAATTCGTCAGAGACATCACGAAACCGACCGTGCAGAAACCGCATTGCGTGCCCGATTCTTCAACCATCGCGTTTTGCACGGGCGTTAGCTCGCCGTCCTGTTTATTGATTCCTTCGATGGTCACGATGTGTTTGCCGCCGGCATTGGCGAGCGGCATCAGGCAAGAGGTCTGCGTGCGGTATTTTACGCGTTCACCGCCGTCGAGTTCGCCGACCAGAATCGTACACGCGCCGCAATCGCCTTCGCGGCAACCGATTTTCGTGCCCTTGAGGTTTTTGTGATAACGCACAAAGTCGAGCAGCGTAGTGCCTTTCGGCAAATCGGTCGCGACGCTCTGATTGTTTAAAATAAACTTAATCATTTATAAAATGGAAAACGGAAAGTGGAAAGTGGAAAATTAAAAACCGATTATTATCCGTTTTCCATTTTCCACTTTCCGTTATTCTAAAACTTTCGTATCAAAATCACGCCGACCGTAATCAGCGCCGCGCCGAGCACGCGGTATAAATTTATCGGTTTTTCGGGCACGCCGAGCCAGCCGAAATGGTCAATCACCAGCGTGGCGAGCATCTGCCCGCCGATTGCCAGAGAAAATGCGAGCGCGACGCCGATGCGCGGCACGACCGTTGCCATCACGGACACGAAAAAAGCGCCCAGAAAACCGCCAATCCACGCGACGAGCGGCGCGTCTTTGGCAGACGCCAGACTGGTGAGCGGCACGCCCGTCAAAAGCATATAAACAAAGAGCGCAATTGTCCCGACCACAAACGATATGAAAGCCGCGCTTATCGGGCTTTCGACATAACCCGCCAATTTGCTGTTGACGGTCGCCTGCGTCGGCATCGCCATGCCTGCCAGAACGGCGAGAAAGATAAAGAAATAATTGTTGAAAAAATTCGCCATCAAAGGTCTATCAATTAATATTCGGTTTTATCTGATTTATTAACCCAGTTTTCAAAAATCTCTAAGCCTTCGTCGCGCAAAAAATTGACGGTTTTGATTCTTCTTTCATCAATCGGAAGCGCAATTTCCTCGTAGATAAAATCGTCGTCGAAGCCCGCCTCGGCAGCGTCTTCGCGGCTGCACGCGAAATACATCAATGCGGGACGCGCCCAGTAAATCGCGCCGAGACACATCGGGCACGGTTCGCATGAAGTGTAAATCACGCAGTCGTCGAGCTGGAAATCATTTAGATTTTGGCACGCCGCGCGGATGGCGACGACTTCGGCGTGCGCGGTCGGGTCGTTCGTCGAAGTCACGCGGTTGCAGCCTTCGCCGACGATTTTGCCGTCTTTCACGACGACCGCGCCGAACGGTCCGCCCCTTCCGGCATCAACTCCGTTTTGCGCCAGTTCAAACGCGCGGCGCATAAATTCCTTGTCTTGTTCTGTCATTATCACTGGTCGGTGGTCGGTGGTCAGTGGCGAGAGATTGAATGTAAGCTAAGTTGTTTGCTTATTTTCAACCTCTACTGACCACTGACCGCTATTGCTTCGGTTTTAGCTTGATTTCAAATAATTTTTTCCAGTTTTTGCCGGTCACGAAAATGCGGTCGTTCGCTTCGTCGTAGGCAATTCCGTTCAAAGTGTTTTCGCTGCGGGTGCTGCCGTTGACATCGTCGTCGGGCGAGATGTTCGCCAAATCAATCCATCCGAGCAGCTTTCCGCTCGTCGGGTCGATGCGCGCGATGTAATTCGGCTTGCCGAGGATTCGCGGTTCTTCCGAATGCCAGACGTTCGCCCAGATTTCGCCCTTTATCCATTCAAGCTCGTTGATTTGCATCAAGGGTTTGCCGTTTTCCTGGAAGACGGAAATCATTCGGACGGGCTGAAAGTTTTCCGGGTCCATAATGCGCATGACGTGCGTGCTGTCGGTCATGTAAAGATTTTTCCCGTCGGTCGTCATTCCCCAGCCGTCGCCCTGATACTTAAACTCGCGGATGAGCTTAAAATCCTTGGCGTCGAACACGCGGCAGATTTCTTCCTGCCACGTCAATTGATAAATTTTACCGTTAATCAGCGAGATTCCTTCGCCGAAGCTGTCTTTCGGCAAATCGAATTTCTGGACGACCTTGCCGCTTTCAAGCTCGACCTTCCGCAAGCTCGATTTGCCTTCTTCGCCCGTGCTTTCATACAAAAAGCCGTCGTGGAAAAAAAGCCCCTCGGTAAAAGCCGTCGGGTCGTGTTTGTATGTGTTGACGATTTCGTAAGTGTAAACGGGAACGCCCGTATCGTTTTTCACAGTCGTATTTGAATTGCTGTTCGCCGGTCGGTTAACCGTACTGTTTTTTGAATTGTTCGACCCGTTGCAGGTCGAAAACAGAAGAACACAAATGATTAAAAAATAAAAGCGCATAGTTTCAGTGGTCAGTGGACAGTGGTCGGTGGTCGGTTATCAGGTTTTTTCTGACCACCGACCACCGACCACTGTCCACTATTTTTTCAAAGCTTTGTCGATTGCTTCGCGAAAACCGTCGGCGGTCGCGACGCGCACCTTGACGCCGTTGACGAAAACGGTCGGCGTGCCCGCGATGCCGTAACTCGCGCCGTCAGCCATGTCTTTGCGCACGGCGGCGGCATTTTTTTCGCTTTGCAAGTCTAACTCAAATTGCTGGAGATTCAAACCCAGTCCGGCGGCATATTTTTTCAGCGAAGCCGCGTCGAGCGCGTCCTGATTTTTATACAAAATCTCGACGTATTCAAAAAATTTGCCCTGCGCCCGCGCCGCGTTTGCCGCAATCGCCGCCGCGAATGCGTCCGGGTGAATCGTCGTCAAAGGATAATCGCGAACGACAAAGCGGATTTTATCGCCGTATTCCGCCAAAACTTTCTGCAAAACCGGATGCGTCGCGGCGCAGTGCGAGCATTGAAAATCCGAAAACATGACGACCGTTACGGGCGCCGCGGCGCTGCCCCGCGAAGGCGCATTTTCGGTGGCGATGTTAAGAACGACCGGCACCGGTTCTTTCAAAAGAATCTGCGTTTTGTATTTCGCAAAAAGCCGTCCGCGCAGGCTGGTTTCCAATCCCTGCCGCTCGTCTTCCGTGAAGTCGCGCATCTTTCCGGTAATTTCCTGCGCAATCAAATCGCTCGTTTCGAGATTCAGCGATTTTGCTTCCGTCCCGATAAGCGAATTGTAAATCAATTCGTTCAGCGCAAACTTTACCGCGTCGAAAACCTTCGCTTTCGTTTCGTAAAGGCTGATTTTGTTTTTCGCTTCAAATTCCTGCGCGGTAATCGTTTTCGCGCCGACCGTGGCGAGAACGTCAGCCGGTTTTAGATTTAATGCGTTGACGTCTTTGCCCGGCGTTATTTTATATTTCGCCCGCAGCGCGTTAAACGTGTCGGTCAAAGCCTTTTGTTCCGGCTCGCGGCGCAGGTAAGCGACAATCTGCGGGCGCACTTCGGCGAGCTGCTTATCGCCGAGCTGCGGGCGGTTGGCATCGTAAACCGCCTGAATCTCGGTTTCTGCCGGTGCCGGAATTTTCGCCTTGATTTGTTCGAGAAATGTTTCAATCGTTAAGTTTTTCGATTTTGCTTCCGTCTCGAATAGCGTTTCGGTAATTTGCTGTTCGAGCAGCGCGCGGCGCACGTCCGTAACCGTTTTTGAAAGATTCAAAAACGCCGCGCTCGTTTCGGGCGGTAAATCGGCGACGGTAAACTTTTGCCCGTTCGCGGTTGCCAAAACCTGCTCGGGCGTTTGCGCCGCAAGGGAAAGCGAAAAAATAATCAAACAAAGAGAAGCTAAAATGAATTTCATAAGTTTTCTCGGACGCGTTTCTAAGAAAGGCGCGCCGAAGATTCATACACTAAATTTTATCAAATCGCGCGGCACTCTGACGGCTTCTGTTTCAGCCGGTTCACCGAAAACTTCGGGGTGAAAGATTTTCGCTAAGATTTCCGCGCCGTCCACGACGCGCGGCGCGGGACGCGAAAAATACGAAGTCGCATCCAACGCCCAGACTTCGCCGTTTTGAATTGCCGGAATTTCGCGCCAGTTTGCCGGGAAAAAAGTATCTCCCATCTGCCGCAAAATATCCGAAGTATAATAACCGCACGGAATCAGCACGATGGTTTCAGGTTTTGATTCAAAAATCGCCTCGTAAGTTGTAGTTACAGACTTTTCGCCCTTCTTCCCGAGAAGCGCCGTGCCGCCCGCGATTTCGACCTGTTCCGGAACCCAGTGCCCGGGCGAAAACGGCGGCTCAAGCCATTCGAGCATAAAAACGCGTTTTGGTTTTGGATTAGTTTCCGACATTTTCTGACGAATTCTATCAAGACGATTTTGGAGGTTTTGCACGACTTCTTCGGCTTTTGCGCTCGTGCCGGTCAATTCGCCGACAAGCCGGATGTTGTCGAAAATATCGGCAATCGTGTTCGGTTCCAGGGATACGACCGTGGCGTCCGCCGCGTACATTCGTGCCGCACGTTCGACCGTTTTGTAGGAAACGGCACAGACATCGCAAAGCTCCTGCGTGATTATCAAATCGGGATTCAGCTCTTGAAGAAGCTTTTCGTTCAAATCGTAAATCGAGCCGTGCCCGTCGAGCTGCGAGCGGACGGCGTGGTCAATCTCGCGGCTGGTCATCGTTTCGTGCGAAATGCGGCTCGCGGTCAAGTGCGGTTTTCCCGCAACCGCCGGCGGAAAATCGCATTCGTGCGTAATTCCGATAAGATTTTCTTCCAAACCGAGCGCGCAGACGATTTCAGTAGCCGACGGTAAAAGCGAGACAATTTTCATAAACAAATAAATTTACCGCAAATTAGAGTCGAGAGTCGAGAGTCAAAGAGCCGGAAGTCAGAGAATTTCTTGACTGCCGGCTGCCGGCTCTCGACTTTCTTTGATAAAATTGAATCGGAGGTTTTTGGAAAATGTCTGATTTGAGGTTTACGGGAACGGTTGACCATCTGGCGGTTAAATGCGAGGATTTGGCGAAATCGGTTGACGAGTATAAACGGCTCGGCTTTTCGGTTGAATCGATTTACGACGATTGGGCGATGATGCGCGATGCGCGAGGGTTTGGAATCGCGCTGCTGCCGCCCGATTCCAAACATCCGCCGCATATCGGCATGAAGGTCGAAACGCTCGAAGAACTCCGGAAGGCGGCGCAAAAAGAAGGTCGTCCGATAAAGCCGCACCGCGACGGAACTTCGTCGTTTTACACAAAGGGAATTGACGGAAATATTGTCGAGTTAATTTATTATCCTGAAAATTTTTAAGAGTATTTAGCCGCGGATGAACCGGGATGAACCGGGGATTAAATCAATAAATTAAAATCCGTGAAATCCGCGGTTCATCGGCGGCTAAAAAAGTATGGAAAAACTTTCACGCGAATTTTACCTGCGTCCCGACACTCTCCAAATCGCGCAGGATTTAATCGGTAAACTGTTAGTCGTTCCAACCGAAACCGGCGAGAGGGTTTCGGGAATGATTGTCGAAACCGAAGCCTATCTGGGCGAAATCGACAAAGCCGCTCATTCTTACAAAAACCGGCGGACGGCGCGAAACGAAATCACATACGCAATCGGCGGGCACGCTTACGTTTTTTTTATCTACGGAATGTATTTTCAATTTAACATCGTCTGCGGAGCGCTGGATTCGCCGCACGTCGTTTTGATTCGTGCCATTGAACCGGTCGAAAGTATCGAAATAATGCGCGAACGGCGGCTGCGAAAAAATCCGCCGGCGAAAATGGCGGACAAAAATCTGACATCCGGTCCGGGGAAGCTTTGTATTGCGCTTGATATAAATCGCCGTTTAAATGGTGAAGATTTGCTCGGAAACAATATTTGGCTGGAAGATTTCAAGACGTTTCCGGCGAAAGAAATTAAAATCGGCAAACGCATCGGAATTGATTATGCCGAAGAGTTTGCCGAAAAACCGTGGAGATTCTTATTAAAAAATAGCGTCTTTGTCAGTAAAAAATAATAAAATATCAGTGCGCTAAATAGCTTCTTAAAATCGGTTCGAGACTGTCGAAATCGACCGGTTTGTCGATCAAATCGTTGCAGCCGGCTTCGATTGCTTTTGTATAATAATTTTTCCCGAAAGCCGTCACGGCGATAATCGGAACCTTGTAATCGGCGTCAAACTCGCGGATTGCGCGCGTCGCCGTCAAACCATCGACTACGGGAAGAGAAATATCCATCAAAATCAAATCCGGATGATGCTGCTTGACCCTGTCGATTGCTTCGATTCCATCGGCTGCTTCAATAACCTTGTAGCCGTAACTTTCGAGCAGAATCTTCATAAATTCCCGTGTATCTTCATAATCTTCAACTATTAAAACCTTTTTTGCCATAAAACCCCTGTCCACTCTTTATAGAACTGAATTCATACATTCAAAGTTCCATA
>DASWRC010000036.1:0-2389 GCA_036403375.1 Pyrinomonadaceae bacterium | reverse complement strand
TACCGTCTCCTCAACTCCTCTTCTCTTTTTCTACTCTTCGCTTATTGAGTCTTTATCTTGTTTGGATTCTGGAGGCTCGGCGTCGAATTTTTGCTGTCTTTCTGAATGCCGGTGCGCGTGATGGCGATGCGTTTTTCATTGGTCGGTCCGTCCTTGACCGTCACCTTGATAGCCCGATAGGTCACATCTTTTTTCTCCTCAGCCGGTTGATAACTGATTAAATACTGCGTCCGAAGCTCGTTGGCGATGTCCTGCGCGATGCCGTTGAGCTCGCTTAAGGAATTGGGGAAATAAACCTTGCCGCCGGTTTCTTTTGCCAATCTTTCGAGAAAAGCTTTCGCTTTGCCCTGCGGGCTTTTGCTGATAAAGCCGCCTTCTTTGCTGAGCTCGTTGACGAACCCGATGGCGTAAATCTGCACGTCGGATTCGCGCAGTAAATCAAAAAGCTGCTGTTCTTTATAGAACGAGTCGCGGTCTTCGCCGTCCGAAACCAAAATTAAAGCGCGGCGTTTGTGGTCGTTCGGATTCTTTGTTTTTTCGTACTGGTCAACGCGTTCCGCCGCCAGGTAAACGGCGTCGATAATCGCCGTCGGTCCGCCTTCGATGAAAAGATTGTCGAGCGATTCGAGAATGTCTCCCTTGTTGGCGGTAAATTCCTGCGTGATTTCGATTTTTTCCGAATCGACAAAGCGGATGATGCTGGTTTCATCGTCCGCGCGGTTGGTGTTGACGATGATTTTGCTGGCTTCGATGACTTTATCGAGCTGCAATCTCATCGAGCCGGAATTATCAATCACCATCGCGTAATTGGTCGGAACCTCGGATTTACTGAAAAATTCGATTTTTTGCGGCACGTTGTCTTCGTAAATCGTAAAATCGTTTTGGCTCAAATTTGCAATCGAACGATTGTTGCGGTCAACCACACGAACATTGAGATTGACCAACTCGGTATCGATTTTAATCGGCTCGTCGTCGGTTTCGATTGTCGGCGCGGGCGTGGGTGAAACTGCTTTCGCGGGCGTCGGCGTCGCCGTCGGGCGCTGTGACTGCATATTCGTCTGCGCACCCGTTTTGAAGAAACTCAAACCCGCCGTGAAGAGGACAAAGCAGAAAACAAGCGTCAAAACTAAAAAACTTCTTTTATTCATTTCTTTCCAAACTTGGTTTTTATTTGTAGCTCGTGGCGGGCGTTGCGTAATAGCCTTCACGATTTCTGACAGTTAGACGCGGCAAACCGCGCGGGGGTTTGACCTTAACTTTTACCTTGTGCCATTTTCCGTCCGGTTGAAAATCTTTCGGCGTGTAGCCGATTGAATACTGGTGTCGAAGCTCGAGCGCGATACGCTCAAAAATTTCGTCCATTTCGACATCGGTCGAAGGATAAAACGCTTTGCCGCCGGTGACCGACGTCAGTTCGTCGAGAAAGGCTTGTCCCTGCATTCCTTCGGCGCTGCCGGCGTCGCGCCCGTCCATAATTCCAACAGCGTAAACGACCACGTCGGATTCTTTCAAAAGACGGCGGACTTCGCCGAAATTGTAGCGCGACGAATTGTCCTGACCGTCGCTGATAATAAGCATCGCTTTTTTCTGGTGCGAGCCGCGCGTCACTTTTTCGATGCCGAGATAACAGGCGTCGTAAAGCGCCGTGTTTTCTTTCGGTTTAACGAGGGTGAGTTTTTGCAGTACGGCGTCGCCGTCGCGCGTGCGGTCGAGCAGCAATTGCGCGCGGTTGTTAAAGGCGATGAGAAAGTATTCGTCGTTCGGATGGCTGGTACTGATAAATCTTTCGAGGGCGCGGCGGGCTTTGCCGATTTTTTCGCCGCTCATCGAGCCGGAAACATCGAACAGAATTCCGAGGGAAACCGGCGCGTCCGTGTCGCTGAAAAACGTGATTTCCTGTTCCTGCCCGTTATCCATAACGGTAAAAGCGTTTTTTCCCAAACCCGAAACGTATCGACCGTAAATATCGGTGACCGTGAGCGTCAACGTAACGAGGTCGGTGCGAACTTTTTCGGGACGGTTATCGACATCTTCAACGACTTGCTGCTGTTGCGTTTGAGGCGTCGGAGTCGGCGTTTGAGCGTAAGCGGTGACGAAGCCGAACGGCACCGCTAGAGAAAGGAAAAAAAATCTAAGCACGATGTCAAATCGGCTGACACTTTGAACGTAATTTACAGCCATAAATTCTCCGGTTAACTGGTTTTTATATTGTATGTACAGAATACTTTTTCCGCAAGATATTTTTTATGATGAACGCCGGGGGAAAACGGTTGTTTTTCGCAGAAAAACTTTTCCTTATTTGAACTGTGGATGCAACCTTTGATAAAAAAAAGCGTGATATAATTCGGTGGTCGGTGGTCAGTGGTCGGTGGTCAGTTGAAAAAACTGC
>DASWRC010000035.1:0-61549 GCA_036403375.1 Pyrinomonadaceae bacterium | reverse complement strand
CACCGAACCAAGTCATTTTCCATTCAGAGGCATCTGCGTTTAACAATTGCCGCGCCGCGTCCGTTTGGAGCAATTGTTTATTGTTTAATTCGACGAATTTCACCATCACTTCTCTTGCCCCCGGCGGATTCGACTCATCCGGATTCTGCGCGAAAGCGACTGTCAAAGCGGTTAGTGAAACTATTATTAAAATCAGTAATTTTTTCAGCATTTATTTTTTTTCTAATTTCCAAGAAATCACCGGATAACCATTATTTCAGTCATTTAATTTTTAACTGTCGTCCGCCACCTGAAACGAAAAAATCAAATCCGCCGCCGCCGATTGCCTGCCGCCGACAAGCTTGATCAGACGACCTTTTAAAACATCCTGGTTATCCATTGTGCCGTCCGGGTAGCGTTTGATTTTTATAAATTTGCCGTCAAATTTGTAACTGACGCCGCCGGTTGTCGTGGTTTCAAAACTCCAGCGTTTGCCGTCGAAAAAAATATTTCTCATTGCAAATAACTGCTGTTTCCACGATTCCACGCCGCCGTTAGGTTTGACCGCAGCGGATTTTTTGTCCTGAATATCTTCTCTTGTCAGAAGATACATTTCCCGGAAGTCTTCAAAGCCCGCCGGTTTCTGATTGTCGGAGATGATGAATTCGCCGCCGTTCGGGTCGAAAAAATCAATATCCTGCGGCATTTGCATTAATCTTTGCTGCAAAATAGTCAAATTTTCGATATATTCACCCTCGCCTTCTTCGCCGACGGAAATGTATCTGACGACAGGTTTTCCCCGTGTCACTCCGCGTTTGAATGTGCCGTATTGAATGTTGACGCTGACAAAAAAATTCGCGGACATCTTTGCACTTGCCTGAACGCACATCGGGAAATCTCTGCCGCGGTCGGCGGACGTTCCGGTCTGCTCGCCGCAATCGTTTGTTTCCCAGGTGACCGGCGTTTTCGCTCCGACCAATTCCCGAAACCAAACGCCGAACGATTTGGGCGGCAAGCCATTTTCAATCCCCGAAACAAGATAATTTTTGGCGTATTTAATGGCGGCAACTTCGATTTTTTTGGATGACTGCGCCCTGGTAACTCCAAACGCCGACAATATAAGAATTGCGGTAAAAGCGAACCGGAAAATCTTTTGCTGGTTGAATTTCATAAACTCTCCTGAATCACAGGTTTCCTACTTTTTCGGCAGCGGTGAATTTTTACCAGCCATTTCAGAGTTCTTTACCTGCACGTCTGTAAATTGACCGCTAATCGAGTAGAAAAGCAGTTTGCAAAAGCGATTTGTTTGAGCTTCATTTATTTTTCCTGTAGTTTGCGTCAGCCAAATCTCGCGCTTTCCGGTTTACATTCGGAGTAGTTTTCACGTCCAGCTCAAAATCTATCTGCTCATTTCCCGTTAAACCTTTGACGACCAACACTTGAGGAAATTTGCCGTAGTCGTCGGTTAAATCTTTGTTTGCTTCAACGTCATCATAGGAAAAAATCGCAAACCGGGTAATAATCGCAAATGGTTTTCCGTTTGCCATTCGCCATTCGACTTTTCCGAAATGTCTGGTAAAAGCTCCCGTTTCCGTCGAAGGAATCCGGGCGACCTCTTCACCGTCGACAGTTTCAATCCACACATTTTCGGTGACATTGTGATATGCCGAGAAGATTCGATAACCGCCGACAGGTTTGCAGCCGAAGATTTCCTCTTCGATCTCCTTGCATAATTTGCCGTTCGTATCCAGATAAATACTTGAAAATACAACCGTTTTAGATTTATCGGACTTTTTTTGCGAATAACCATCGACCGCCAAAAAAGCAATGACGACCAAAATTAACCATTTCATTTTCCACATTATTTTCACGACTCCATTCTTCAATAATTTTGCCGTTAATCGCACAGTAAATCGTTTGAATAATAGATTTAATTAATTGATAAATCACTACTTGTGCAGGTAGAAATGATTGTCCGCTACTAAAGTCCCAAGCCGCCATTTTTATTGAAGAAAAGCGCATCCGAAGATGCGCTTTTTCTCGTCTGGTGTGTCGTTGGCGTGTCAAAAGTTTTTTATAGGGCGAATGCTGTTGTTTTTACAAATCTTTAACAATTCATTCAATTTATTTAGACTGCTGGTATTTTTCAATTTCTTCCTCAATCTCATCCGCATTATTCAGGAAAATTCATTTTAGGGCAATATACCATGAAATCAAGCATTTAATGCTTTCTTAATAAGCCTTCGACAACTCGATTCCGGTGTAGTAATGCTTCAAAATCGCGTCGTATTTGAAACCCATCTTGCCTAGACCGTACGCGCCGTACTGGCACATTCCGACGCCGTGTCCCCAGCCGCGCCCGGTAAATGAGTAGGACGCGACGCGACCGTTTCCGTCGTAACGTTTGTTCATCACGAAAAGCTGTTCTTTCAATCGCAAAGCGGAGCGGATTTTGCCGCCTTTGAGATGAAAAATGCCGTTTGTGCCGACAATTTCCAAATCCGTCGCGCGCCGCGAATAGCCTCTTTGTCTGATGTTGACATCAATCAGCGAGCCGATTCCGCGCACGTAGCGCGAGAGGCGCGACTGTACCGCGCCAGCCGTGAGATTCGCGTTCCAGAATGTAAACGGCGACATTCGCTCGGCGACGGTCGGCTGCACGGTCGGCTTGATTTCGAGATAAATTACCGCGCCTGATGCGTCGGTTTGAAAATTGACGGTTTCGCCGCCGACGAGCGCGGTTTCCCTGACCTGGTAAAAATCATCGCCGAACTGGCGAAACAGAAAGACGTCCGGACGCAGCGGAAAGGCGCGTTTTGTTTTGCCCTGCCGGATGTTGAGATTGCCGTTTTCCGAGGCTTCCGTAACGCCCGTCTGCAGCGCGGGAAGCCATTTCTTTTTATCGTAAATCTGCTCGATAAGTCGCAGCATTTTGGCGCGCGAGAAGGCTTTTTGCGGCTTCAGGGTCAAATCCGGGTAAATCGTAAAATAACCGTCGCGCAGCAGGATTGCAATATTCGCCCGCGCGTCTTTCGGAATCTCGGCGGCGTCGTCGAACGATAATTGATAGCTGATGTCCGATTCGCTTAAAAGCGTGTCGGCGTATGCCTCGGGGTAAATATAGCCGACTAAAATTTTCGCTAATTCCGACGGTTTCGCCGTATCTTTGGTAACGTTCGGGTAAGTTTTGCCGAATCGCCCGGCGAGATTGTTCATCCAGTTTGAAATCTCGCTCTGCGTCGGCGCGTCTTCAAACCAATCGTCGGTCATCGGATTGGCATTAAGCTGAAAATTGTTGACTGCCAAAAGCGACATCAGGCGAACGAGCCGCAGGTTTTGCTCGTCGCGCAAGCGAGCGGGCGCGCGCGAAGTTTTTATCAGAAACGGCTCGAAATATCTGCGGTTTTCAAACGAGCATTCGACGCCGCGAAGATACGGCTCTTTAAAATCGAAAATGTTTTCCGAGTTTTCCGTCCGCCCGCCGCAGGTCGAAGTGTAAAGCGCGTTTATCGGCTTGCCGTCATAAGTCGCGACGATGCCGCGCGTTTGCAGAACCGCCTGCGTTGCCATCGCGGTTTCCGCCGAAACGCCGCCGTAAACCTGCGACCAGACGGTCGGCAGCAAATCGAAGCCCTGCGACGCGAAACCGTCTTTATTGGCAATCGCGTAAGTTCGGGCGGCAACCGCCTGCGCTTTCTGCGCTTCGAGCGACGGCAGCCCCAGCTCGCGCGGCACGACGCCCAAAAGATAATCTTCGAGCGGCACGACGTTGACGACCGTCATCGTGCCGCGCGAATTGACGAAAACCTCGATGCGCCCGCGATACGCCTTTCCGTTTAATTTCACCGGCACGGCGCGCTCGTTCAGAGAGCCGAACGCGAGCGGCTTGAAGGACGAAAATTTTGCCGATTCGACCGCGCCCGAAACGAGAATTTCCTTGAGGTTGGCATCAACCGGAGCGTTTGTCGCCGGGTCGGAAGCGCCGGTCGGTTTAATCAGGCTGCGAACTTCCGATTTTCCGCCTTGTTTTAACTGCTGCGAAAGCGCGACCGCCTCGTCGGACGGCTGCGTTTTCTTTTCCGTTATAATTACTACGTCTTCAAAACCTTTTTCGGCTAAATCCGCCTTGTACTGGTTGGCGTCTTCGATTGTGTCTTTCGTGTCGCCGACAATCACGCGCCACGTCGTCGGCTTTATTCCGAGCATCGCAAACGCTTTTTCGCCCGCTTCGCGCAGGTCGGCGGCAATCGCTTCCGCTTCCGCTTGCGATTCGAGGTCTTGAATCTCGAATTTATAAAACTCGATTTCGGGGGCTCGATACGCGCGCGGCGCGACGAAAACTTTATTGGTCGCCAAAAGCTTGTTCGGCTCGTCCGGCGCGATCGCGACGAGCGACGAGTCGGAAGTCGTTATCGAAACCGAACGCGCGTTGCTCTCAAGACCGATCCGCACGACGGGTTCGCTCGGCAGGTAGAAAAACTCGGTTTCGGCGGCGTTAACGGTTGAAAGAAGGAAAGCGCAAATTAAAAAGATTATTGAAGGGCGGTAAAACATAGCTCTCACATTTTAGCGCAATTCGCCGCTAATGCCGAAATCATTTGGATTTAATTGCCGGCATCTTTACAGATGCAACCCTGCGAATTACAGACTGTAGATTTGAAATCTGTAATCTACAGTCTGTAATCACGAACAAAGTGAGAGGTTGTCTGGCACGATTTTCGCTATCTAAGCTCTCAGATAAGGTGTTTGAGAAAAATATGAACAAACCAGTGTCCATTTTTGAGACATCAAACTCGAAGCGGTTTCGGATTTTTTTCCGAAGCGCAAAAAAAATTTGAACAAGGGAAGGTTTACAAGGGGGATTTAGAGAATGAGAACAGCAACAGTTGAATTTCCGAGTCGCGAGAGCGAAGCGAGATTTAAATCGGTTTTAGGACGCGTCAACGTGATGGCAAAAGTTTTACGCGATAATGAGCAGGTGACGCTTGCCATTCGTCCGAAAGATATTCAAAATTTCCGGGAAAATCTGAATATCCGGGGCTTGGGACATTGTCCGGTGACGAAAGCCGTCCTGCAATATCTACAGGAAAATCCGACTGAATTCTTACAATTTCAGTACAAAGTTCATTAAATAGCGAATAGTGAAAAACGAATAACGAAAAGTGAAAAATTAAACTTTTCGTTATTCGTTTTTAGTTATTAACTTTTCGAGCCATTCGGTTCGGAGCTTCGCAATCGCCAACTCTTTATGTTTGGCTTCGACTTCAATCCACGGCGCGAAGCGAAAAACTTCGGGCATCGTGAAGATTAAATCCGAGTGGGCGCGGTCGCCGAATCTTTCCCTGCCGTTCGAGATATGAACCATCTGATTGGCGGGATTCGCCCACGTTTCGCGTGCCGCCCGGAACATTTCTTCGACCGTTGGGTCGTTATAATCTTCCAATTTTTCGCGGCAGACGTGATGGTGCGCGTCGAAAACCATCGGCACGCGGGCGCGGCGGCAAACGTCCAATATTTCAGCCGCGGAATACGCGTATTCGTCGTTTTCCAGAACGATGCGCGAGCGGATTTCTTCCGGCAGTTTTTGAAGATTTTCGACCATCCGGTCGGCACGATTCGATTTTCCGCCGTGAATCGTCATCGCTGCCCATTCCGAGCGCGGTTGGCGCAGAAAATCCATCGTTCGCGCGTGCATTTTTAAGATTTTGACGCTGTTTTCGACAACCTGTTCCGAATCCGAGCTTAAAACGACAAACTGGTCGGGATGAAGCACGAGCCGTAATCCTCTCTTAAGCGCGCTTTCGCCGATTTCGCCCAATTCGCCGGCAAATTCTTCCAAAATTCGAGCGCCCATCGCTTCATCCGAAAACGGGAAAAGCGCGGAAGTCATCCGGTAAAGATTAATGTTGTTTGCCAGGCAATATTCGATTGCCCGTTTTAGCCGCGCCGTGTTTTCCGTGTAAATCGCGCGTAGTTTCTCAGCCTGCGCCGCGGCGTCCAGAGAGAGCAGATTTTTCCGCGTCGTCGTTTTATATCGAACCTCTTCAGAATGCGTAATGCAGACCAGTCCGAGATTCGATTTTAGGCATTGTCTTTCAGCTTTCATAACCGTTCGCTGTTCGGAAATCAAACAAGTATTTCTCGAAACACCGTCTAAATCGCAAATTATGTGCCGACAAAAAAGTTTAAAAATATTTTTAAAAAGTATTGACGCAGTTTAGTAATGTATGCTCTAATGGTCTATCTTTTAAAACTGAAAAATCAATTCAGGCAAACTTTCTGCTTGTTTCGTCTATTTTGACGAACCGGAAAGAAAAAGAGCTACCCGAAAACAACGAAAAACCGATGACTTGACCGAGATGCGCTTAGCGCCGAATTTGTCGAGCATCAGCCTACCCGAAAACAATTAAGCAACAGGTAAATTGACCGGTTAAGTTTACCGCCCTGAGGTTTATCTGCCGACTTTATTTGCCAATTCAATTCTTAGGAAATACAGCTATGAGTAACGATAAAGATTATCTGTCTGAATTTGAAAGAGAATTCGAGCTGAATGATTATTCGTCCGAATATAATGACGAAACGAATACGTCAGACGAGTATGAAAACGATTTCTCCAATGAATCAAACGACGATTACGAACTAAGCAGCGCGTATGAATCAAACGACGAGCACGAGTTAAACGACGAATTCGAGCTTGATACTGAGCAGCAAGACTCGGAGTTGGAAAACTATCTTCAGGAATACGACTCGCGCGAGCATGAATTTGAAGACCGGCTCTATTCGGCTTTAAGCGGCGAGCACGAAAACAGCTTTGAAATGGAGCAGGAAATCGACCGCGTGCTGCACGAAATGGAGAAAGATTATTTCTTCGGAAGCATCGGAAAATTCTTGAAGAAAAAGGTTGGCGGTCTGGGAGGTTTGGCGAACATCGCCAAGCAATTTATTCCGGGCGGCAATCTGGCAAGTTTGGCTAAATTCGCCGGCGGCAATTTGCGCGGATTACTGAAAAACGACTTTATCAAAAAGGGATTGTCGATGGCGGCAAATGCCTATCTGCCGGGCGTTGGCGGCGTGATTGCGGGTCAATTATTAAACCGCGAAGCGCCTGCCGATAACGATGTGCGTGCCCATGCAGCCGAGGCAGTAAAAGTAACCAAGGATGCTTTTCAAAATATGGCGAGGCTGCTTCCGAACTTGCGTCAGGGCAATGTTCAGGGTCAAATCCGCCGTTTTAGCCAGCAGGCGCTGACGGCGGCGAAAGGCAGGCATTCGCGCTATTCGCGCTACCGCGGAAGAGCCAAGCGAGTAATCCGCACAGGCACTAATTCCATCGTCGTCGTCAAACCCGGTCGCGTGATTATTTATTCGTAAGGTGAGCCGCGTGATGAGCACAACTGCTAAAACAACAAAATTCCCGGTTTTTTTTTGAACAAAATCGAATCCCTGCGGACGCGCGCCAAGGCGCTGACCAATCTTCGCGAAGAAATTGCGCTGCCGCCGGAAAGAGATTTGAAAAAGGAACAATGGGAAGCGCTGCAAGGACAGTTGACGAGCGTCTCGAACGGTTTGCTGCAACGGCTGCGCACCTATACCGATAGATTTTTGGCGGACCGCGGAAATCCGGCAGTCCGCCGGCAGTTGGTCGAATTTCTGGGAAGACTGGAATTAGAGGTTACGGAATCCTTTAATTTCTACGACACCTATATGGACTTGCTGACGCAGCGCCTCAGCAAACCCGTCGGCGAGCTGCTCAAGGGGTGCGACGCGATTGCTTTCGACGGTTTTCGACGAGGCTTTTTAGCCGACATAACCGTGCCGCCGATTGTTTATTGCGAACGCGGGTTCGGGGCGAGCACTTTGCGGGAAAGCATCAATATTTTGCCGAACGTGCCGAACCCGATGCAGTTTATCGCCATTCCCTATTCGCGTCTGCTTGAAAAATATAATTTGATTTCAATCTATCACGAAGTCGGACATCAAGCGCTCGTTAAACTTAATTTCCCGAAGCTCTTTGAGAAAGTCTTTGACGAACAATTGGCAAAAGCCGGAGCAACGGATTTGCTTCGCTCGCTGTTCATCAATTGGTCAAAGGAACTCGCTCCCGATTTTTGGGCGCTCTGTTTGACCGGTATGGCACAAACCGCAAGTTTGCGCGACATACTTTTTCTACCCCAAAAACACACGACCTGTATCAATCCGGCGCAGCAGCATCCGCCTGCTTATATCCGTTTTCTGGTATCGGTTCACTGGTGCCGGCATCTGTGGGGGAAAGGTGATTGGGACGATTGGGAAAAGGAATGGAAGGAGATATATCCGGTCAGCTCTTTAGACAAAATAACGCGGAACTTAATCTTGAGCGTGGAGCGATTCCTGCCGCTGATTGCAAAGATTTATTGCGATACGCGGTACAAAAAACTGGACAACAAACCGCTCGCCAGCCTTTTTTCGCTCGAAGATTTGTCGCCAAATGCCTTAAAAGCAATGGCGAACGAAAAGGCGATAACGACCGCCGGATTTAAAAGTAAATCTATCGGGTTTCAGTTAGCCGTTTTCAGGCTGATGAGAGAAGACCGGCAATACAAACAGCCCTATCTCGACAAAACGATGCGCGAGTGGTTAATGGCAATTTCAAATTAGACGAATCCAACGGATTCAAAACACTAAAACTATGGCAGACACAAAATTATTTGTTGATAAAATAAACATCTTAAATTGGAAAGAAATTGAAACATTTTTTATCCGAAGCCAATACAACGAACTATTGGACTTCGTATTGGACGAGTATGATAAACAGTATGAGCCTGCTCCAAACAAACCGTCTAAACCCAATTTTCTTAACAGATTTCACTGTTTGACGATAGAAAAATGCAGCGGTGACGAGCAAACGCCGCCTACAAATCCAACTTCGAAAGATACGGAAAAGGGTGAGATTAAACAGCCAACCACGAAGACTGAAACTAACCAAACAGATACTAAAGCACTGTTAAGAGCCGCCACGACGACCTGCGATTTCGACGAGCCCTACTGGAATAATATGCCTATATTTATCTACGAGCGGGAATGTACCTTATCCAAAACAAGCAAAAAAGTCGTTATTGGTAATTCCTCGCCGCCGGATTTTTTAGATTTTACGTTCGATACGAATAGTCTAACCGCCGGTGCCGTAATCTGGCTCTATTATTATGAAAGAATGGGAATCTTTAAAATCCTCGGCGCACTGCTCGACGACTATAATTATCGCGGGAAATACACTATTTCCGGAACCAGAGCAAATAGCTATTCTCGTTTGATGGACATGATCAGCACTCTCCACCGCACCGGAACCAGTTCTAATTTGCGCGATAGAATCTGTCTTTATCAACGGGTTTTGGGAGTCAGCATCGAAAACAATCTGGGCATCGAGAGCGAGCGCAATACCGGATTCATGGATACGTTTAACCGTTTGATTGACTATATGCTCGAATATTATAAAACCAAGCAATTGGCACAAGCTATTCAAACCCAAGCCACCGGAAACGTCGCCCCGCGCTCATCGGTCGCGACGCAAACTTCCATCCGGGACACGCTGAACGTCCTGCGACAGCATTTCGAGCCGCTCCAATACGGTCGAAATTTAATCAATACGTTTATCGGGATTGCAACCGTGCACGCGACCATATGTTTGGTAAATATGCTGAAATCCGAGGTAGGAATTCCCGCCCAATATGAAAAACCGGAGGAATTTATTCCCGCCGCTTATGATATTTTGGTCGCCAAGCGCACGCATTCGGTCAATCAAACCAATCGTTTTATTATCTATGATAATTGCGCTTCATACGGTTATTGCCTTTTGACGGATTTCGAAGTGATTATATTTAACAATCTGACCACCATCGCCACCGGTTCCAATCTTGATACCTGGCTCAACGACATCGAAGGGCTCGTCGAAGGCTATCGCAATGCCTACAGCGCGGTGCCGGAAAAGGTCGGGGCGATAGCGGCGTAAGCCTTTGGTTTGTGTAGGTTATGGAAAGAGATTTGTTACAACGCGAAATCGTGGCGCTTGAAATTGCTCCCAAATTTAAGCATTGGATACATCCGGGCAGCGCTTTTTACGCGTCGCAAACCGGTGATTTGCACCGCCTTTTTGAAGAGTCTCTGATTTTCGGCGAATACTATCGCAGCGCTTTGCAAAACAAATTCAGTCTGAAAGGCAGATTTTCGATGGTCGATACCGGCACATTTCAAAGATTAGGCGGAACGAGCGACGCGCTCGGCTTTACGGATAAGAAAAAAGGACAGGCTTTTCTGGTCGAATTTTTCAAACGCGGCGTTTCGAGCATCGAAGGCGCCATCCACGAAGGGCTTCATTTAATCTCTTTCCCGCTGAAGGGCGCGACCGACCAGGACCTCGCTTTCGCCAAACGATACGGCTACCCGTTAATGGAGGCGGTGACGCAGTATTTTACGAGAATCATGATGATTGAAGCGGGTCTTAAAAACTGGAAGACCAATGTTTATCAAGCCAAAATAAACAAATATCTGAAGCCTTTTTTCAAAGCCTTCAACCTACTGCAATTTAGTATTGAAAACAGGCTCAAGGTTTTATGCGAGCTCGTCTTTAAGAACAATCTCAAGTTTTTTATTGGCTGTCTTGAGCTACAGTTAGGAGCGGTCAACAATTCGGTGCCGAAAAACGAGCTGCCCAACTGGACGAATAAACTCGATTTGATTTTCGCGCGCCGGATGTTTGATGAAGCCGTCAAATTTATCGAGTTTTTTATCCAAAAAGATTACAAACAGGCGGAAGCGATTTTTGCCAAAGCGCTTGCGGCAAAATCTTAAAAACCGGCGCGCTTTTGAAAGTCAGGTTGGCTTATGGAAAGAAATTTATTAGAACGTGAAATAAGCGCTTTATTTGAAACCGCCGATTTTCGTTTCGCTTTGTCGCGGCTTCCCGGGATGGATGCGGAAGTCGTCATGTATTTTCCCGGCGAGTTTAAGGGTTCCTTAAAGGAAAAGTCTTTTTTAAGAGAAGCCGACCTCAAGCAGACGCAAAAACCCGGTGGAAAAAAGATTTTTATTCCCGCCAATCAAACGGTCAGCATCCTCGGCGAAAATGGCGACTGGTTTCTGGTTGAAGGCAGACCGAGCTACGAGGAAAAAGGCATCGAATTTATTTATTCCGTCAACAACGCGCCCGTTGACCTGCAGGGTTGGGTAAAAAAGAGCTGGGTCGCGCTCAATCAGTCGACGCGAACGATTGGCTTTGAATTCGACGTGCACTACGGGTTTATGAACGAGATTTTAGCCAGCGAAGGGCTTGCGCGACCCGCGCCGAAGACCAAAATAACAACTCACGATAACGCGGTTGACGGGTTCAAAGTCACGCTCGACGGTCCGCGTTTTGAAATCGCCACCAAACCGTTTACGGTCGATAACAGCGGTTTTAAAGAATTGACGGATACCCTCAAAAATATCAAAGTGTTTACCAAAGAGCTGCAGGAGGGTTGCCGCACCGGAACGCCCCAAACAGTAACCGGCTTTAGCGAACAAGCGAGAGTTTTTCGATACCCGAAAATGATGCCCGCCGTTACCGGCTTTCCGGTAATAAAACTTTCGGTCAGCAAAAAATTTCCTTCCAATTGTTCCGTCTGGGCATCACCGCAGGCAACGGTCGCCATTCCGCTCGCGAAGGTTGCGCCCCTTATCCAATATATAAAAAATAGTGAGGGAAAAGAATCGGGCATCGCACTGACCGGCGGATCGGGGCAGCGCATGGGCTTGCGGTCTGAAGCTTTATATAAAGCATTGTTTCAGGTCGATAAACTTCGTAAATCGATGCTCTCAAAAAACCCGAAACTCACGCTGAGCAACGGCAAGGAAATAACTTCCGCTGTATTCTCGGAAAAAATGCGCGGCTTTCTCACACTGCTTGCGAGCTATCTTTGGACGAGCGAGCTGCCGTATCATTTCATCGACCCGAACCCGCGCGATTATGAACCGTTTGCGAAAGCTTACCTGCCGATTAACGTCAAAGCGCCTTTTCCGGACATTTTCGACCAACTTTTAAACGCGGACGAAAAGTTATTCTTCAAAGAACAGTTCGCTAAAGACAAACCAACCCGGGTTAATCTTTTTCGACTGGTCAAACCTGCCGCCGCAGAAGCCGACGGCGACAACAAGCTTTTTCCGAAAGGACCGCGAGAGCTCGGAACGGACAGTGTTCACCGGCGGCAAAATGCCGCATTCGGATCGATACCGACGTGGGGCGATTTGATCGAGCATACGATTAATCCGGCTCATAAAGGATGGGGCAGCAAACTGCTGGTCCCGCTGTCGAATACAATCGGGCTCGACAAAACCGGGACGAATGTTGCACTCGAACTGCGGCGCGTCGGTTTTCGGGCAATGTTCGATTCTGACTGGAAGCGATTCATGGAACATATTTTCAACCTGATAAAAAAATTATAAATCGCGCTGCAAATATCGTTTATCAGTTTTAGATAACCGGCAGCGCCTTAGTTAGTTTCCAAAGCATTAAAAATAAACGTGAACGTCGCCCACGATTGCCCGCGATGCCGCTCTGCGGGCGGAATGCTGTTAAGAGTATGTTTTTGCCTTCGCCGCAAGTTGCTTCGAGAAAAGCTGTTTGACCTATGGAAAGAAATTTACTGGAAAGAGAAATCGCGGCACTGCAAGGTGCGGAGCACTTTTTTGCCTTTAGAATACCGTGGTTCCCCGCGCCGAAGGTTGCCGGGACGACGATTTACCAGACAAAGCTGCGCGGCAAGGCAACGGAAGTTTCCTATCTCCGCAAAGCCGACCTCAAAACAAAGGAAAAAATTGACGGAAAAGATATTTACTATCTGCCGAATCAATGGGTTGATATTTTGGGCGACAACGGCGACTGGTTTCTGGTCGAAGGCACGGCGGCGTATATGGACGGAAGAAAAGAAAAGCCTTATCCGGCAACAATTCAGGGCTGGATAAAAAAAGCCTGGGTAATCTATCAAACTCCGCCCAAACTGGATGAAGAGCCGAAAGCGGGAACGGCGCAAACCAATGGCTACACCTGTTATGTAGAAATTGATTTGAAAATAGCCGAACGGGGTTATCGCTACTATGACAACAGCGGGACGGCGCAAACCGGCACAGCGGCTGCCGCCCCGCCGAAAATGACGGCGATTTACGTTCCTCAAAATTTTAAGCCAGCCGCCGAAACGGATATGATAATTTACCTGCACGGTTGGCTGGACGGCACTCCCCATTTTATAAATCTGGACGGCACTCCCTATAAAAATAAGAATGTTAAACCCTATATTCCGCCCATCCAATATTATTTAAATTATTCAAATCCTCCCGCGCCGCGATATTTCGATTTTCGTGAAACTATCAACCAGTCAGGAAAAAGCGTGGTTTTTGTCGCCCCGACGCTCGGCGGTAAGTCGCAGTACGGGAATCTGGCAACCAATTTCGATAATTACGTTGACCAGGTAATCTGGGCAATCAACGAATACATCTATAAAGCGCGCAAGTTGAACGGTCAATTTAAACTCAGAAATCTGATTATTGCCGCTCACTCGGGCGGCGGCAGTCCGATGACGGGTATCGCCGAACAGTCGAAAAGCACTTATGTAAGCCGCATAAAATCGTATTGGGGATTTGATTCCTGGGTCAGTGCCGCGTCTCGTTGGAATAAAATCGCGGATAATCCGGCGATTAAAATTTTTGCGTATCATTACAGCCACACGAATGTTCCCGACAAGAGTAAGAGCACGGTGACGATAATACCGCCGCCGCCGGTGGTTTATGTAAGCGGGAAGCATTTCAGCCAATTGCCCATCGATTTTAAAGAAAGGATTGTTGCGCTGTGAAAATTTTTAATTGATTGTTCGGCTTTAAAAATTAAATTTGAGAGGGTTCCGCACAATGTTTAAACCAGAATAGCGGTATAAGTTTTTAAAGGTTAACGATTATGGAGAAAAATCATTTATTTCGAGAAATTAGAAGTATTGCCGGATTCGGAACAAAATTGGCTGAATACGAGGTCAGCGCGTCAATCCAGACCGCTCACGCGGAAGGTTACGGCTTTTATTACCAGTTTAATAACGCCGATATTCTGTCTGGAAACGGCAATAAGGCTGGCGGGCGAACCTGTAATATTACCTGCATTTCGATGATTTTGGAATCTTTTGGAATAACGAAGGAAAACACCAATCCGGATATAAACAAGGAAGCTTTGGAGAAACTGGCGAAGTTCTACGCTAACAAATTAGAAAATCGAAGCCTGTATGATTTAAGGTATCCCGATTTTCTGCAGATTCTGGCAATTTATTTAAAGCTCGGCAATACCAACGCTTTCGGCGCAAATGAAATAAACGCAGCGCGCGCAAAAGCAGCCGCGTCAATTACAAGCTGGAGCTTTATGGACAAAATCACCGAGTCGTTCGCGCGTTTGTCCTTTGAATCGGCATCCGTATTTACACACTCCATTAACAGCGGATTAAAAGAAATAGGAAGAAAAACCCGCGTTTTGGACAAATCAGAAAAAAATAAACCGGCTAATCCGGCGGAATCAAGAAAAAATCTGAACCTCGAAGCCGAAAAAGTTATTAATTTGAATGTTTACAAAGAAAAAGTAATAAATTCAATGAATCAGGAAATCAGAAACGGTTTCAAGATCATCGTCCACCAATACAATCACTTTACGGTTCTGCTCGATGTCAACGAAAATGAGGTCAGAGTCAACAATCCGGGACAACGCAATGGCGGAAATATGAAACTTTCATGGGAGCGCGCCAGAAATTTAGGAATGTTCTCCGGTTATATGCGATGCCGTGCGAACGGCAGCCCGGTGACTCAAAAAGTTTCCGGAAACGGAAATAAAACCGCTCCGATTTCAAACAATCTGCGCGATGCGGTTTTGAAGAACAGAAAATTATCAAAGCAGTTGGGATGGGACAAATACATCTATCAAATCAATGATTTTCTGCTGCCTTTTTCGGGTTACTCGAACGTCAGTCTCGGCGAGGAGGCTTTTGCAAACGCGCTGAAAGAATGGCAGCGAAACAACGGACTCGGCGACGACGGCGTATTAGGTCCGAAAAGCTGGGCGGCAATAAAGCAAGCCTTAAAAATTGGCGGAAATCAAACAACTGTTTCCTCACCGGGCGCGTCAGGCAAAACGACTAACGGCGCGGGAAATTTTAAGCCGTATAAAAATGGCTGGAAAGCTTTCGGCGGCGGCACGATAAAAGACAAATTACGCGAGCTGCAAAGCAAACGGCTACTGGCAATCACAGATACCGAAATCGAGATTTTTTCGATTCTGGCGGAAAAAGAAGCCGACGGTTACGTCAGCGTTATCAATTCGTGGGACGATTCCTATATGAGCATGGGTTTTTTCCAGTTTCCGGTAATAGTCGGCAAGCTGCAAAAAGTCATCGAGCTTGCACCCGATGCCTTCAGAAAATATGGTATTGAGCTCGATTATTCGCGGCGTTACCAAATCGGCAAAAACCAATCGGACAATCCGACAGCGATTAAAAATGCGCCTGAAATTTCAAATTTAAGACAAAAAGAATGGGCTCAAAGATTCTATCAGGCGGGTCTCGAAGACGACGTAATCATCGCGCAAATCAAGCTTGGACGGAAAATATTTTATGAAGACCTTTTAAAGAAAAATGACCCGAACAATTATCTGGAGAGATTCAAAACCGCGCCGCCGAATTTGTGGGCATTTATCTTCGAAGCAGATAATTCCAGACCCGCGCCTTTCCGCGCCGCCTTGCGAGCGGCAATTAAAGAGGCGCAAAGTAAAAATATAAATGACTTCCGCGCTTTCGCTCCCGTCTTAATTAGAGCGCTGAGAGGCTCGACCGAAAAATTTTACAGCGAACGAAAATACGACAAAAATCCCGTCACCAATGAAATAAACAAACAGGCAAAAATCAAATACGAATTGGGAAAAATCGACCGTATTATCAAAACCACCGGAATAAACAAATTTTAGAGCGGTTTGAGAATTTTCCCGGTTGATTGATGGGCATCATAAAATATGAAACCAAGCATTATTACACTGCCGACCCTGAAATTTAATTCTCTGAGCGGTTTTATTACCAGCGTCAAGGCAAAATTGCCGCGTAAAAACACCGAAGGTTTTATCAAACCGCCGGCGAAAGACCGCCGGATTTTTTATGATGCCGTCCGCGCCGTGTTTCAAAATGATTTGTGTAAGGCGCAGGCGCTCGCCGCGGCGGTCAATTACCGTCTGGCGAAACTCAACGACACGGGCGCTAAGCGAATCTACGCTGTGCTGGTTGAAAATACCAGTGGTTTTCGCGCGCTCGGCACATATATTTTCGACTTAAACTTCGCGCGTAATCTTATAACGGAAGTTCCGCATCCGCTGGCTGATGCGGTAACGCTCGAAGAAGGCGCGGCTATCTTTCAAGCGACGAACGCGCGCGCGCTTTTTATTGCCGGAACGCATCGCTGCGCCAATGCCGAGACTTCGCCATGCAGCGGAACAACGACCGTCTGCAACGAGGGCGTGAGCGGAAAATTCAAAATTTCGGATGCCGGGCATTACACCGAAAACTTTTTTCAGGAAGCGCATCGCGCGAGCCTCGGATTAAGAGACAAAATTCCGACGGCAATATCGCTTCACGGCAATGACGTAGATTCATTGCCCGACATCGTTTTAAGCAACGGCACGACCAACGAAGCGGCTTCAAATTCGCGCGTTAATCGTTTGCGGCAGCAGCTAAAAAATCTTGGCGCGAGCGCCGGAAGCTGTAATTTTCCGGGTGACGGAAATTTGTCGTTGTGCGGAACGACAAACGTGCAGGGTCGATTATCGAACGGTTCGACGCTAAGCCCGTGTAAAATAAACGCAGCGAGCGCGTCGGGTTTGTTTTTACACATCGAACAGCATCTCGATATTCGCGAAAACCCGTCACGATTGATAAATGCGCTCAAGACGGTGATTCCCGCCCGAAAAAATAAAGCGTGTTTATCGCCCGCCAAATAGTAATGCGAGGCTCAATCGCCTCAATTATCAGTCAGCGTCTAAAGCATTAAAAATAAACGGGAATGTCGCCCACGATTGACCGCGATGCTGCGGGCGAAAGGCAAAGAGGATGATTTTGCCCTTGCCGTAAGCGGTTTCCGCGAGTGCCGTTTTGCCGTTCATGTATTTTTCGCCCAGGGTCCAGCCCGACAGCAGCGAATCTTTGGCGGCGTAGCGCGCGACGGATTTAACCTTTGATTCGTCGGCGATTTCAAACGCCGAACTATTTGTAAAATATGCTGCCGCGTCCTCGCGAAATCCTTTTGCCAGCGCGTTTTTCGTATCGACTTCGAGTCGCACGACCGAACCCGGATTGTAAAATTCCGAGCGTTTTAATCCGTCGAGGACATTTTTCAGCGGCAGATTAAAGCGCTTGATGACCATCTCGCATGAATCGTCAAAACAAATTAGTTTGCCGCCCGATTCGACAAATTTCTTTAGATTTTCGACGCCCTGTTCGGTAATTCCGCCCGCCAATTCCGCCGGATAGCGTTCCCCGCTCAAGCCTTTGACAATCGTGTTTTCGTTGTCGGCGGGCAAAATTATCGCGTCGAATTTTAGATTATTTTCGCGAAAATCTTTGTCCGCAACCGCTGCGTAAGGAATCTGAAAAGTATCCAGCACAAAACGCGTCCAGCCTTCGTCCATCGAGCCTGTAAAACCGCGATAAAGCCCGATTTTCTGGGTTGTCCGAAGCGGATTCGGCAGTTTGGCGAAAGGCTCTTTCGCGGGCGAAAGATTCAAAACCGCGCGCGCCTGATTGATATTTTCGACTCGTTTGAGCGTCGCTCCGGATTTCTCCAAATCGCGCGTCGCCCAGACCGCGTACGATTCGACGCCCATCTGCAGCGGCAGCGTCCAGCCCGCCACGTCGTAGGGCACTTCCGCCTCGCCGTTCGGAAGCAGGCGGTGCGGGTAAACCTGTTTTTCAAAAAGACTTAAAATATTGTTTTTCTGCGGCTGGTTGACGAAAATTAAAAATGAGCCGAGCGGCATTTCGTGAAAGTCGCCGCGCTTTGCGGCATCCATCGCAAAATAACCTTCGCGGGTCATCTGGTAAACTTCGATTCCCTGCCACATCATAATTTCCAGAAAACGCGAAACTGTTTCCGCGGCGGGCTGCCCGGCGGTCACGACAAACGCTTCGGGCTCGTCCTCTTTTCTAACTAAATTTGCTTTGCCCAAATCGTAAAAATTTCTCAGGTAACGCGGGCGAAACTTCGCCGCCATTTCCAGCAGCCCGCGCGAAGCAATCAGCTCGATATTGGCAATATCGGCGGGTCGCCACGCGCCGCCGCGCCAGACATCCGGGTAATTCGTCGCCGTTTCAAGCAGGTTTGAAAGCCCGCGCACGCCGCGATTCCGGCGCAAGTCTTCTTCCTTTATGACAACCGGCGACATCAAATTCGCGCTCGCCGCTTCACTCAATATGCCGATTGAATTGTGATAATACGGGGCGGAGCGAAAACCGCCGTGCCACCACGTATCGTAAGTCGAATTGGTCGCGACGCCCGCGATATTCTCCGCCTGCAAATCTGCCGCCATCTTGTAGCCAATCAGCCCGACTTCGCGCAACAGGGACGGCGCAACGCGCGGATTGACGGGGTCGAAAAACGGCGGGATGATAAAGCGCGACGCGTTTTGTCCCTGCTGGTGAACATCGTAGACGATTTCGGGAAACCATTCCTGCCAGAAAAAACGCGTGACGGCTTGGGTTTCTTTGAGATTCATCATAAACCAGTCGCGGTTGTCGTCGTGCCCGGCGTATTTGTGATAAAGCTCGGGCGGCGCGGTGCCTTCCGCTTTCGTGCCAAGAGTTTTGCGATACCAGTCGGCGACTATATCAACGCCGTCCGGGTTCGGCGACGGCAATAAAAGCAGAATCGTGTTGTCGAGAATCTCTTTCGTATCGGAATCAGCGGCGCTCGCCAGCTCGTAAGCCAGATTCAAAGACATCTGCGAAGCGACGATTTCCGTCGAATGAATCGAGCACGAAATCGACACCACGGTTTTCCCCTGCCTGATTAAGTTTTCAAGTTCCGACGAATCTTTGACCGAAGCGGGATTAGCCAGTTTCGCATTGATTTGGCGAAGCTTTTCAAGATTTTTGATATTTTCCGGCGAAGAAATAAACGCGACAATCAAGGGTTTGCCGAGCGTCGATTTGCCGATTTCGCGCACCGAAACCCGGTCGCTTTTGGCATCGAGCCGCGCGAAATAACTCGTAATCTGCGACCAATCGGCGATGGTTTTATCATCGGTCGGCTGAAACCCGAGAACCGATTTCGGCGTCGGAACCTGTCCTAAACCGGCGGCAGTGAAAAGCAGAAATAAAACGCAAAGGCGCAAAGATGCTGTGGCGCGGTGTAAAATAACAAAGCGTTTGAAAACTGAAATCTGAAATCTGAAATTTGAAATAAAGAAGTTTGATTTTAGACTATTAACCATGCAAAACCTTTCTCTTGAGTTGATTCGGGAAAATAAAAAACTGACCTTTCCTGTAAAAGAGTCTAACAAATCGCGCGCTCTCGGCAAACTTCGTTATTGGTGGTGCTGGTTTATCGCTGCGCTGATGCTGCTCGTCATCGGTGTGCCGACGATTCCGCTCTTTTGGATTCTGAACCGCAAACAGTGGCTTTATCCCTTCGCCCTGTTCGGCGCGCGAACATGGCTTAAAGCGTGCGGCGCGCGCGTTAAAGTCACCGGCTCGGAAAATCTGAAAGAGGGTCGAAATTACGTTTTTATCTCGAATCACCGCTCGTATCTCGACACCGCGACGCTTTTTGCTTACACGACGCGGCGCATCGGTCTGGTCGCCAAAAAAGAGCTTTTGAAAGCGCCGGTTCTGGGACAGGGCATGGGTTTTGTAAACATCATCGCCATTGACCGCACGAACGCGGAAAAGGCGCTGCAATCGATGCGCAAAGCCCGCGAAGTTATGGAAGAAGGCTTTTCGTTCGGGGTTTTCGCCGAAGGCACGCGCGCGCTGCCGGGCGAATTGCTGCCATTTAAAAAAGGCGCGTTTCACCTCGCGACGCAGACGGACGCGCCCATTATCCCGGTCGCGATAAAAAATACGGATTGGATGATGGGTAAAAAAACCGGCGTCGCTTACCCGGGCACAATCGAGATGGTTCTGCTTCCCGCCATTGAAACCGGAACGGCGGAAAACGTAGATTTGATGGAATTATTGAGAAAAACGCGCGCCGCGATTGCCGAAGAACTTGGCAAATGAAAAACGGAAAACGGAAAGTGGAAAATATTTTGATTAATTTTCCACTTTCCGTTTTTCATTCTCCGTTGAATTAAGGTTTTTTCGGCGCGGGACTCGGCGTCGGCGTCGGTGTCGGTTTAAGCTCTTCCTTGACTTCTTCCTCGCTGTCGAGAATTTTCACATCGCTTCTGCCGACGCGGTAGTTTGAATATTTAACGCGGAATCGGACCTTGACGACTTGCCCGCTGTCAAAAACCAGATCGTCGTCGGACGTTGACAGAACGGGAAACCAGTATTTTCCGTCAACGCTGTCGCGCCACGTTTCGACTACCGGAAAACGCTCCTTGCCCTCGGGGATGGCTTTGCCTTTTGATTTGACAATCATCAAATCGCGGTCGTCAACCCAAATTCTGCCTGAAAAATATTTCTGCGTCGTTTTTTTCCAATCGGGAACGACTTTCGGCGCGACATCGAAAACATATAAATCAAGCTCGTCGATTTTTTCCTTGCCGACGAACGTGAAATTGTACTGATTAACGACTTTCGGCTCGATGGCAAACGGGTCGACGCCGCCCAAATTTTCCAAATCCGCCGCCGTAACTGTCATTTCCGTGAGTGTCGGAACGGGAAAGAAGATGATTTTTTCAAACCGCGTGCCGTCTTCGTTAAAAGTTAAATACGAGTCGCGCTGGTACGTTCCGGTAACCTGTCCGCCCAAGCCGATAGTCTGAATCTTCGCGTTGCGGTTAAAGGCGTAAATGCTGAGCGCCTGGCGAAAATTAAACTCGTTGGCGGTGAATTTCTTGACGATTTTATCGATTTCGGCTTGGCTCAAACTCGCCTTGACGATGTTCGAGGTTTCCTGCGCCGCCGCGTTCAGAACCGAAAAGCAGAATAGGAGTAAGCCAAATAAAATTATTCGCGTATTTTTCATAACAAGTCCTCTTATCGTTAAAAGCTATCGAATATAGATGCAAAAAATTTTCAAAAAGATGTTATCCCTTCCCGGTAACATAAAAAAATTACCGTTTGATTATGCTTCGCCCGCAAACGGATTTCAAACACAGCACCGGCGGAACGGCAAAATCTTATTTTCCCGCCTGTTAAGCCCAAGTATTAATTTTTCTAATCGAATGTACAAAAATTAAGAATTGGACTAATAAAAAAAAACTATTTATCGTGTTTGCATAAAGCTCTTATTTGCAAAGCGGACTTTAATATTGAATTAAATTTATAAAGGATTAAAAGTTATGACAAAAAAAGCGTTGAGCTCAGAGGCTCAGAACGGTGCGGCTCCGCAGCTCGTATTTAAAGGAAATTTTCAACAGGACGTGACCGGCGAAATCAAACCCGGTTCCGAGGTCACGATTATTTTCGATTCCGGACGGCTCCCCTTCGAGCGCTCTCTGGACGAAAAAGGCAAATCGGCATGGACGATTGCCGCATTTTATCAATTCGCGCCCGGCGGCGAAGTCAGTAAAGTTAAATTGCTTCCCGAAAAGGCGGCGCGCAAAAAAACAGAGGCGGAGCAGGAGGAAAGCAGTTTTTTAAAAGGCGTTCTTTCGGTTCCGTCCGGCAGCCGGGAAGCGATTATCTGGTTTCTGAATACCGGAAAAACCGGAAGCGAATATTATGACAGCGATTTCGGGAAAAATTATCGTTTCGGCGTTTTGCCCGAGATTATCGAAACCGACGGCATAGAGTCGTCAACGGTTAAAAAATCGCGGGCTAAAAAGGCTAAAAGCTAAAATTTCATTCTAAAAAAAGCGCGCGAACTACAGAAAAAATTCGCGCGCTTTTCGGTTTATTACCGGCGATAAATCGACCGGCTTTAGCGTCGATAATCGATACTTTCGCCGTTATCTTCCCGCGTCGTACGGATTCCGTTGTTGGTGCGGGAAACTCTGGAAACGATTCCGTCGTTGTTCAAACGGTCGCCGTTCATACTGGCATAAAAGGTCCCGCCGTTTTCAAACGTAATCGTGACGCGCCCGTTGCGGTTGATGTTTAGGGTAATCACGCCGCCGGTTTGCGGGTTACGACCGTAAAACGTGCCGATCGCCCAGCTCGGAATGTTTCCGCCGGTATTGTCGTCGCCGCCCCCGCCGCCGCCGTAATTATTAAGGAAATAATCGATTCTTTCGCCGGTGTCGGTTCGGGTCGTGCGGATTCCGTTCGTGATTTTCGTCACCCGCGAAACGATTCCGCCGTTGCTCAAGCGGTCACCGTTCATTGAAGCATAAATCGGTGCGCCGCCGTTTTCAAACGTAATCGTGACGCGCCCGTTGCGGTTGATGTTTAGGGTAATCACGCCGCCGGTTTGCGGATTGCGCCCGTAGAAAGTCCCGATTGCCCAGCTCGGAACGTCGCCTCCGCCGCCATTGCCTCCGCCGCCGTTGCCGCCGCCGCCGCCCGTGCCGTCCAGCCGCTGAAGATTGTAGGTTTCGGCTAAACGATTAATATCGCGGCGCATCTGATTCCATTGCCGTTCGAGCTTGCGGGCGAAAGACAGGTTGTTCATCATCCCATTAACCTGACGCGATTCGTCCATTACGCTCTGCACGTTATTGCGGCTTCTCCACCAGTTGTCGCTGCTGTCGAAATTACGGCGCAGGTTGTCTAAAGCCTGCTCGTAGTTATCGACGATTCTGGTCAGCCGATTGCGCTCGTTTTTGCTGACCGAGCGGTCGTTCACATAGCTGTTGAAATCGCGCCGAAACGTATCGCTGCTCTGTTCGAGACTGGCGATAATCGCGGCGACATCGCGTTTCGAATAGCGACGCGCGTATAATGCCTCGTCATCCTGTGCAGATGAAACTACCGGTAACGCCAATGTAATCAGCCCTAAACAAAAAGCGGCTAAAACAAACAAATAAAGTTTATTACTTTTCATATTTCCTCCTAATTCTGATAATTGACCTTCCGAAACCTTTCCGGCTTCTCGTTGACGGGGTTTAACTGAGATACTTTAATCATACAACTTTTCGCTAAATGCGCTCAATAATTTAACCATTTTTTAAGCGCGGCTCGCGACGGTCCAAACAAAAAGCCGGAATCTTAGATTTCCGGCTTCTAAATTTAGTTTCCCGTGTAATTTACGTTTTGTAAATAATTGTAAATAATTTTTTATTCGACAAATTCGACTTCGACCTGCTGTTTGATAATGCCTTTGTCAAAGCCTTCCTGAAGAAGCCGCCGCACGCCTTCTTTGCCGCGTTCGCCGTAGTCGAGCGTCAGGTCGTTGACCCACATCGCGACGAAGCGGTCAGCCACTTCCGGCGGCATATCGCGCGCAAACTGCATGGCGTAAGCAAGCGCGTCTTCGCGGTTTTCCATCGAATAGACGATACTGCGGTGCAGATGCCGCGAAACCTGCCGCATCAAATCTTCGCCAAGCTCGCGCCGGATCGCGTTTCCGCCCATCGGCAGCGGCAAACCGGTGCGTTCATGCCACCATTCGCCGAGGTCGAGAACCTTGCTCAAGCCCATCTGTTTGTAGAAAAGCTGTCCTTCGTGAATAAGCAGCCCGGCGTCCGCCTTGCCTTTTTGAACATATTCGATGATTTCATCAAACGGGACGACGACGTATTCAAAATCCTGGTTATAAATCCGCAAAGCTAAAAACGCGCTCGTCAATTCGCCCGGAATCGCGACTTTCAGGCTCGGAATGTCTTCCGGTTTGTATTGTTCTTTCGCGACTACAATCGGACCGTATTTGTCCCCGATGCTCGCGCCGTGCGGCAGCAGCGCGTATTTGTCGGAAATGTAGGCGTAAGCGTGAAAGCTGACGGCGGTCACGTCGTAAACGCCGCGTTTCGCGTCTTCGTTTAACGTTTGAATATCTTTTAAGGTGTGGACAAATTTCAATCCTTCGGTTTCGAGCTTGTTCGTCGCCAGTCCGTAAAACATAAAGGCGTCGTCGGAATCGGGCGAGTGGGCAACGGTAATTGTTCTGATTTCGGGTTTTAATTCGGTTTTTGCGTCCATATTACAATCGAGCGTAGAAAATATTTGTGCTATATAAAATCTGTATTTTACCCTGTTCGGCGTATTTCTCAAAGAGGCGGTGAACATCAGCAACCATCGGCTCAAAACGCGAATCGGTTTCCGAAGGCATATAGGAGGACGACAGAAGGCGTCCTTTAAGCCCTTTAAAGTCGAGCGTCTGCACGTTCAGAAAGGTTTCGCGCGCAAATTCCGTCTGAAAAAAGTCCTGCAAAATTTCGGGGTCGATATTGTCGTGACGGACTTTTTCGTAATCGGTGCCGTATTTTTTCAAAAGCTCTTCATAGGCGCGCAAAAACTCGGTCGTATCGAGCTGCCGCTCGTTCCAAATCAACGCGACAAATCCGCCGTCGCGCAAAATTCGCTTGAATTCGGGCGCGGTCTTTTCCCGGTCAAACCAGTGAAAAGATTGCGCCGCGATGATAAAATCGACCGAGTTATCAGGCAAACTCGTATTTTCCGCCGTGCCGTCAACGCTTTTAAATTCCGGATAATCTTTCAAAAAATTTTCCGCCGCCGCGCGCATCGCCGCGTTGGGCTCGACCCCGAAAACCCGGCAGCCGTTTTCAAGAAAAACGCGGGCTGAAATTCCGGTTCCCGAACCGATGTCCGCCACCACCGAATTTTCGTTTAAATTCATTTTATCGCGAAAAACTTCCAAAATTTCTTTCGGATAACGGGGGCGATATTTAACGTAATTCGCGACGCGATTTGAAAATCTCTCAACGGTGTCCGTCATAAAATTTCATTCCTCATCCGTTATTTCCTCGCCCGTCCATTGCGACCGTTTCGAATGCGGAATGTCGAACTGGTCTAAAATGCGAAAACACAGATGCTCGACCAAATCTTCAATCGTTTTCGGACGATGATAAAAACCGGGACTCGCGGGCAGAATCCGCGCTCCGGCGTGCGATAATTTCAGCATATTTTCGAGATGAATCGAGTTATACGGTGTTTCGCGCGGAACAATGACCAATTTGCGACCTTCTTTCAAACAAACGTCCGCCGCGCGGTGAATCAGATTCGTGCCCGCGCCGGAAGCGATGGCGCCCAAGGTTCCCATCGAGCACGGCACGATTATCATGCCGGCTTGTTTGTTTGAACCCGAGGACGGTTTCGCCGCGAGATTATCGAGCCGCCAGAAGCGTATGATTTTTGAATCTGCCGGCAAGCCCAGCCATTCGCTGATTTTTTCGGCGTTCGCGTCTTTCAGATTGATGCCCATTTCGACCTGCGCGACGGTCGCCGCGGTGCCCGACATGACGAGATTGATGCCCGTCACCACGCCGCTTGCCGCCAGTAACTGCAAGGTGCGATAGGCGTAAATCGTGCCCGAAGCGCCCGTGATGGCAACTGTCAATTCCATATAAAAATAACTCTACACCGCCCGTAATCTTCCTGCCAACTTGGGTTTGTATGATTTTAAATCAGCGCGAGTGAATAATTTTAATTCATTCTTTAAATCAAAACATTACATCTTTTTTGAGACTGGCGGACAAAAAATTACGCGTTTATTAGTGAAGGCGGAATTTTTCCGCCCCGGACGGAATATAAAACCGGAGCGGCACGGGTGTTGCTTTGTATCGAACGGAGTACGGTAATGAGTCGGAGAATCTTAGAAAACGGAGTTTTATTAAATTTGGTCAGCCACGGTGCGGTTTCGTGGGCATTTGTGAAATTGTGCCGGGCTTACAAATACGTTGGCTTGTTTGTCTGACTTTTTGCTTTTTTTTCATTTGTCTTCTTTAAAGTAGAACGGCGGTTTCACCCCGCCGTTTCTCTATTTTAAATGGCGGCTCAGCTTTTCTTTCAATCACGGAAATTCTCCGGAGTTTTGTTCTCTTTCGGCGATTCACATAGAATAAAAATATGAACTCAAACGAAATCGAAGAGATTTTGAACGCCCACGCGAGCGGAAATCTTTCCGCTGCCGAAGCAACCGGGCGGTTGAAAAACTTATCATACGAGAATATCGGCTACGCGCGCGTTGACCATGCGCGGGCGTCGCGGCAGGGTTTCCCCGAAGTAATTTTCGGGCAGGGCAAAACAAAGGAACAAATAATCGGCATTTTTGAAAAGCTCCTCGCGCGCTCTGAAAACGTTTTGATAACCCGCACCGTGCCCGAGGTCTACGGCGAAATCCGCAACGTTTTTACCGACGCCGAATGGCACGCGGACGCGCGCATCATCCGCGTTTTTCGCGATAAAACCGAGCTTGGCACCGGCGAAATCGCGATTGTCACCGCCGGGACGAGCGATATTCCGGTGGCGGAAGAAGCCGCTCTCACGGCGGAAACGATGGGCAACCGCGTCAAACGAATCTGGGACGCCGGGGTTGCCGGAATTCACCGAATTCTGGCGGAGCGGGAGATTCTGCAAAACTCGCGCGTCGTGATTGTCGTCGCCGGGATGGAAGGCGCGCTGCCGTCGGTCGTCGGCGGACTCGTCAAAGTTCCGGTTATTGCCGTGCCGACTTCAATCGGTTACGGCGCCAGTTTCGGCGGCATCGCGGCGCTTTTGGGAATGCTCAATTCCTGCGCGTCGAACGTCACGGTCGTCAACATCGACAACGGCTTCGGCGCGGGATTCGTCGCCAGTTTAATAAATCGAAAATTTCAAAATGATTAAAATGCAAAGCCGCCGGGGCGCGCAGACTGAGAGGAAAAAAGAAAACTTATTAAAAATCTTCGCGTCTTTGCAGCTTTGCGTCCGGGCGTTAAAAAAACGCGCGCTCATCGCCTTTATCCTAACGCTTTGCAGTCTGTTTTCGGGCTGCCTCGGCGGCGGCAAAAAAGTGCCGAACCTCGACGCGATTTTCGCCCAGTCGAAGCTTCGCAAAGGCAAACGTCCGGTCATCATCATCCCGGGAATTCTGGGCAGCGAGCTGGTCAATTCCGAAACAAAGGAGCGCGTCTGGGTAAATCTTTCAACCGCGAAAACCGACGGTTTGAGCCTGCCGATTTCGCCCCGGTTAGAGCAGAATCGCGATAAAATCGTCGCCGCAAACATTATCGAACGCGCCCGGATTTCAAATTTTCTGCCCGAAGTTTCGATTTACGAAGCGCTGATTCAGGCGATGGAGCGCTACGGCGGATATACGAAAGGCGATTGGGAAAACCCCGATGCCGGAAACGGCGGACTCGATAAATATTACGTTTTTGCTTACGATTGGCGGCGCGATAACGTCGAAAACGCGCGGCTTCTAATCGGGCGAATCGAAGAATTAAAGCGAAAAATCGGCGACGCTGATTTGCGTTTCAACGTCATCGCGCATTCGATGGGCGGGCTGATTGCACGTTACGCGGCGATGTACGGCGACACGGATTTGCCGCTCATGGACGCGAAACCGGTTCCGAACTGGCAAGGCGCACAGCATTTTAACAAGATTTTTATGTTCGGAACGCCGAACGAAGGCTCGATGGCGTCGCTCGAATTATTGCTGAAAGGCTATCGCGTCGGCGGTTTCGAGGTGAAGGTTCTGAATCGCGAAGCCGCATTTACCGCGCCCGCCGTTTTTCAGCTTCTTCCGCACCAGAGGACGGCGCGATTTTACGACGAAAACCTGAATTTACTCGATCTCGACCTTTACAATCCCGAAACGTGGAAAAAATACGGCTGGTCGGCTTACGCGGACGGCGCGTTTCGGAGCAAATTTGCGGGGCAGCCAAACGCCGTCGGCGCAGCCGGCAGAAAAACCGAATTCGCCGACGTTTCGCTGGAAGATTTGGACGCCTATTTTGCCAACACTCTGAAACGCGCAAAGCTTTTTCAAGACGCGCTCGACGCCGAAACGACCGCGCCGCTATCGCTCGCGTTTTTCATCTTCGGAAGCGATTGCGACAACACGCAGGACGGCGTGATTCTTTACCGGAACAAACAGACAAACGCGTGGCAGACGATTTTTACGCCGCGCCGCTATCGAACTTCGAACGGCAGGCTCGTTTCCGCCGAAGAAGCGCAAAACAAGCTTTACGCGCCCGGCGACACGCGCGTCACACGCCGCTCGCTGCTGGCGGAAACGCTCACCGAGCAGAATTACCGCAGCTCGATTTTTCACCGCAGCCTGCCGGCTGCCGCCATATTTTCCTGCGAATCGCACGACCGTCTGCCAAACAGCAAGATAATGCAGGACAATTTTATCACCGCGCTCGTGCAGGAATTGAATCAATAAAAATATTGTAAATCGCGCGCCCGGTTTGTTAGAATTGAAATGTCTCCGACCACCGTTCAGGTCTTCCAAAAATAATTATGTCAAAAAAGAATCTGCTGGCTCCGGCGATATTTCTGGCTTCGTTCACGATATTTCCGATAAATGCGAGCGCGCAAAGCAATTATTCACTCAACTTCAGAGAGCGCTTTGTTATCCAGTCCGTTCGCCTCATTCATTCTGCCGAAGCGACTTATCAGGCGACGATCGGCGCGGGAACATACGGTTCATTAGCTCAGTTAAGAGAGGCTGGCTACATCGACGCGGCGCTCGCGACCGGACAAAAACACGGCTACATTTTGGCGCTCACCGTAACGCATCCGACCGCGACCACCGGCGCGAAGTTTATGCTGACGGCAACGCCCCAAAATTATCCGAAATCCGGACGCCGCTCGTTTTATATCGACGAATTCGGCGAAATGCGCGCCGCCGATAAAAAGGGCGGTCTCGCCGACGAACACGACCCGTTAATCGACGTCTGCGCGATGTACGGCGACCCTGCCGGTTACGAACGATGCACGATTTCTGCGATGCGGACGCTTCACGGCGCCGAAATGACATACCGCGCAACTGCGGGCAACGGTTTTTTCGGTAAACTTACCAGTTTGTATCTGGCGGGTTTAATCGACAGAAGATTGGCGAGCGGCGAAACTCACGGATACTATTTTGTTTGTAATGATTCTAAAGAACCGAATCCGTCATTCAATTGCCTGGCGGTGCCGCAAACTTACGGCGGCACGGGCACGCGGTCGTTTTATATCGACGTGAACGGTATAATTCGCGGCGCCGACCATCAGGGTAAGCCGGCAAACGAAAACGACCCGCCGATTAACGATTAATTTGGCATTAACACACTTGAATCACCGGAATCTTCATATTATCGCGCGCAAGGCGAGTTAAATTTATCAATAGTCAGGAAATTTTCACAGTGCTAGCTTTGCCTAGCAATTTGCGCGAGAAAAAGTCGACAACGAGCTGTAAAAAATTGCCGCCGCCGATTCGGTGATCTTGCCCGGCGATTATTTGGAGCTCGAAATCCTTGTTCAATCTTTTCAATTCGTCGCGTAAAAGGTACGCCTGATTGGTCGGCGCGTTCTGGTCTTTTTCGCCGTGAATGATTAAAACCGGACAATTAATTTTCTTCGCCCGACGAATCGCCGAGCGCTCTTTGAAAGCATTTTCACTCGCGCCCATTTCGGCTTTAATATTTTCTTTAATGTCTTCGATGGTTAATTCGTCGTATGCCTTTTTCAGGTCATATATTCCGCCGCCAAGAACCGCTGCCTTAACGTCTTTGAGTTCGGTAATCATTAAGGACGCCGCGATTGCGCCACGAGAATACCCGAAAATGCCGAGTTTATCTTTATCAACAAAACTCTCTTGCCGAAATTTCTCATAGCCTTCGACATAAGCCTTGATAGTGCTCTTGCCCAGAAAATCCGGCTTGAGCCCGGTTTTGCCGAAACCCGGCGTGCTGAGCGTCATCGAGGCGAATCCCAATTTAGCGAAAATAATGCCGAACGAAAGATAACTTTTAACCGTTCCCTGATAGCCCGGAATGAGCATCAAACCGGGAAATTTGCCTTGTGCGACCGGACGAAAAGTTAAAGCCTCGACCGTTTGATTTTTGTATCTGTAATCAAACTTGCAGATTTTGACTTTATCGTCTTCCGTAACGACGCAACCGGACTTTTCTATATCCTCGATGATTTTATCGCGGTTGATTTGCGGTTGAGCGTTTGCAGAAATTCCTAATAAAGCGACGACTGTACTGATCAATATTAACAATCGAGAATTCATTCGATAACCTCTCTAACGAACATTTTAATAATTCCGGGGCACGCCACCGGTGAGCTAAGTATATTGGTGGGTAATTTTTCTAAGGATTCAGGAGAACGTAGAGTTTATCAGCCCAATCGGATTTCGCGCCTCTGAGCATTTCGTACTGGACTGCCGCCGAATCGCGGTCGCCGAGCTTGAGATAGGCTTTTCCCAGATTGTAACGCGCTTTTTCAAAGTCGGGATTGTAGCCGACCGCATTGTTAAAGGCTTCGACGGCTTCTTCCGCCTTGCCGAGTTCAAAATAGCTTTCGCCCAGATAATTATAAGTTTTCGCGTCCGGCTTGTAGGTTTTTAGCTGGTCAAATGCGGCGAGCGCGTCCGCGAAACGTTTTTGTTTGAAATACGCCGCGCCGAGCTGTTCGTAAGCCGCCGCGTAATCGGGTTTGAGCGCGACGGCGCGTTTGTAGGCGAGAGTTTCCTCGTCCGTGCGGTTCAGTTTGCCGAGACAAAGCCCGAGCGCGTACAGCGTTTCGGCGTTGTCGTCGTCTAATCTGTTTGCCTGTCGATAGGCTTCGACCGCGTCCTTGTATTGTCCGAGCGCAAAGCTCGACGCGCCGATGTTGATAAAGGTCGGCGCCCATTCGGGACGCAGTTTCGCCGCCTGTTTCGACGCTTTTAAGGCTTCCTGGTGGCGTCCCATCATCCCGTAGGAAAATCCCGCCTGATACCACGCTTCGGCATAATTCGGGTCGGTTTCGGTCGCTCTTTCAAACAACTGGACGGCGCGCCCGTAATCGTCGCGCCCGAGCTGCGCCAGCCCCTGCGAGTAATAACTCTGCGCGGCGGAGCGTTTATTTTTCTGCGTTTCGCTGCTCAGCGCCGCAAACGTTTGAAGGTCGCCGACTTTAAGCTGCGCGATTCTTTCGCTCGGAACGGCAAAATTCAAGCTTTGACCTTCCGCCGCCTGAAGCGTCGCGATGCCGATGACCTGCCCGACCATATTGACGACCGGGCTGCCGGACGAGCCGGGCGAAATCGGCGCGGTGATTTGGATGATTTTGCCGTAACCGGAAATCTCGCGCACCGCCGACACGATGCCGTTTGAAACCGAGCCTTCCAAACCGTACGGGTTGCCGATAACGACGATTGATTCGCCTTCCTGCGGCACGCGCTGCATAATCTGAAGCGGAACCGCCGTCGCGGGCGGAACTTCGACCTGCAAAAGCGCCAAATCGCCTTCGCCGTCAATCGCGAGCACGCCTTTGACCGCGAATTTTTTGCCGTTGAAAAGATGAATTTCGACGCGCGTCGATTTTTCGATAACGTGGCGGTTGGTGATGACTTTGTCCGCGGCGATGAAAAAACCGCTGCCGCGCGAAAGCGTATTGCCTTTCGCGTCGAAAGTTTCGATGGCAACTGCCGACGGCTTGATGCGTTTGACGAGTTCGGGCAAAAAGTCCTGCGCCGCGACGGAAAACGCGGCTAAAGACAGGACAATAAAAAGAAAAATTATTTTGGCGGCGAACTTCATCTCTGGACGGAAACCAAACTTCCTGCGGAATTATAAAATGTTTATGCGATTGAAACAAATTCTTTCGCAAAATAAAACGGTTTCGCCGAATCTGATGCCATTATCGGGCGAAACCGTTGGAAGTTTTATTCAAGTTCAGTAAATTTGCAATCGCCAATCGCAAATCATTTGACGATTCCGTTACCGTCGAGCGCCGTGTAAACGTCCGTGTTGTACAACCCCAGCCATTTGTCGGAATCGGGTGTTTTGAAAAGCTCGGCGTAAACCCGCGAATTGAAATTATCGACATCCATCGGACTGCTGCCGTTGAGCATCTCGTAAAGCTTCGTGTGAAAAAGAAAATCGTTGCGCGTCGTGTCGAGCGCGACATAGTTTGTCAGATTCGACAAAAGACTCGCAAACTCGGCGTCGGTCAAGCCGGTTTTCGCGTTCTGTCGTTTGATGAACGCAACGCTCGAATCGTCGAACTTGGCGGCGCCCGCGTAGAGTTTTGAAAGTTTCTTCCAGTCGTCGAGATTCATCTGCGGCTCATAGCGCGCAAAATTATCGTAAATACCGCGCAGAATCGTTTCTTCCGTAATCATTTTCGTCATCGCGCGCGGCATTACATCGAGCGCGCCGGTGCCGTCTTTCGGTTCGGTCAGCGTGACTTTCGACTGCCCGACGGATTTGTCGCGATTGGTTTTGATGTCCATGAACATCGTTTTCCGGTATCGAAGCGCTAATAATTCCTTTTGCTCTTTCGGCGCGCGGTCGATTACCTTGTTGATTTCGACGCCGCTTTGGAGATATTTCAGAAAAGCCGGCGGGCTGTAAAGTCCCGGAATCGCGTCGATAATCGCGCCGTTTTCGTCGAGAATGTAATGAATGCTGTTGCCCGTCAGCGTTCGTTCGATTTTGCGCCCGTCGCCGAAATCAATCGTCACGCGCGGCGCGGGACGCACCGATTTCCAGTGCAGAACGTAATTTTCGCGCAAATATTTCGAGACTTCCGCGTTTGAATAAAGCAGCGCGCGGAAAAATCTGGAATTCGCGCAGGAAAATTCCTCGTTCAGATTACCCAGAAGGCGCAAAGATAAAATCGGTTTGTTTGTTCGGGCGGCTTCGCGTTTGGCAGCTTCAAAATCGGTAAACCAGAAAAGCTGCGAAGCGTAGGCGTCCCTTTGCATCGCGACCGAATCGAGCGCTGCGGCGATGCGCTTCCATTCATCGCCGGCTTCGCCCGTTTTAGAAAATTCGGCAATTTCGCTGCGGTAGGTTTGAAAAAGCGCGTCCAAACCTTCACGCCCGAGCGCGCGAAGATTTTTGACCGCTTCGGTCGAAACGGCGGAATCGGCGGAAACCGCCAGCTGCGCGAGTTCGCGGGTCGTTTTCGATTCGGCGAACGCCGCAGCGTTCAAGAATAAACCAACCAGCACGGCGAGCCAAATTGTTCTGATTTTCATAAATTTCTCCTCTCAGCAGTAAAAGAACGGACGTTTATTGGAGATTTTGCCCACACGTTTGGTTGCTTTCGCGGGCGGCTTGAATTATTTTAAGTTCGTCGAGTTCATCGAATTCATAGAAATTAAGCCTTTTTACTTAATGAACTCTTAAAAACTCGACGAACTCTGAAAACTCTATGGACTCTTTTTTGGAAAATCGTTATCAGGCGCTGCGGCGCGAGGCGACCGCGCTGGCGGGCGCGCCCGCCGATATTCCGCAGCGGGCGGCGCTGCTGCACGAGATTTATCTCGACTCGAAAGGCAATCACGGTTTTGCCGAAATCGCGACGCACGGCGCGCTCTGGGGCTTTAATTTTTTTGAAACTACCGGCACGCTCGGGCGTCTGATTTCGTACCGCTATTTTTACAACCGGAAGGAAATGAAATACCGGCACTCGCTGCTGCAAACCTTTGCCGACGGTTTCAAAACCGCCAATCGCTCGGTTTTTATAGACACTTATTCAAACTATTATTTCACGAAAGAATTCGGCGAGGAAACGGAAGCCGAAGCGTTTCTCAAACCTGAATTACTGGACGCCCTGCGCCAGATTCACCGCGCGGCAAAGAAAGGCGAATCGCTCGACGCGCCCGCGCGCCGCAGGCTTTTTCAAACCACTCTGCAATGGGAACAGGAAACGACCGTCGCGCCGAAAGTAAAGGAAGAAATAGCGAAATTCGATTGCCCGGTGCTGAAACGGCTGGTCTTAAAACCGTTCGTTCGCTTCAGTTATTTTCCGCGCTTGAAGATGTTCTGGTTTAAAAACTTCAGCGATACAACCGAAAGAATCCGCAATGCGCACGAATGTTTTGAAATCGCCGAACGCGTCGGCTGGACGCACGTTTTCGCATCGCTCCGGAAATACGAAGTTCTCGACCGCGATTTTTTCAATCAACCGCTCGAATTCGCGTCCAATCTGAAAGAAAAGATTCTCGCCTCAACCTCCTCCTTTCCGGCTAAATCATAAATTCAATCGTTACTTTCGGCAAATTCCGTCTTGAGCCCGTTCAACCGGGCTTTATTTTATTCTATACGGGGCGCCGTCAGCGTCGTAAAATCGACCCGTTGCGATTCAACAATATCATCTGGAGGATTTATCAAAAATTATGGAACGCAGAGATTTTTTGACGGGCGGCGCGGCGGCAATCGGCGCGGCGGCATTTCTTTTGAATAAAAAAACCGGCGCGCAGACGAATGCGAAAAAAGACGATTCGTTAAAATTAACACCGCCGAAAACCGGCGCGATTCCGGTCGCTTTCGTCATTTCCGACCGCTTTACGGTGATTGACGCGCTCGGACCGTGGGAAGTTTTTCAGGACGCGGCAACCGATGGTAACTCGGCGGCTTTCGAGCTTTACACGGTCGCCGAATCACTCGAACCCGTCGCGGGCTCGGCGGGCATCAAGGTCGTGCCGAATTATACTTTTGCGACTGCGCCCGCGCCGCACGTCGTCGTCATCGGCGCGCAAGCCGGGCGTTCGCCGGCGATGTTCGACTGGCTGAAAAAGCAAAGCGAAACGGCGGACGTGATTATGTCGGTCTGCACGGGCGCGTTTATCCTCGCGCAGAGCGGTTTGATTGACGGCAAAACGGCGACGACGCATCACGATTTTTTCGACCGTTTCGAGAAAATGTATCCGAAAATCGCGCTCAAAAAAGGTCTCCGGTTCACGGAAGAAAAGAAGTTTTCGAGCGCCGGCGGACTGACTTCCGGCATTGACCTTGCGCTGCGCGTCGTCGAGCGCTATTTCGGCAGGGAGACGGCGTTAAAAACCGCTTTTTATATGGAATATCAAAGCAAAAGCTGGATTGTTTGATATCCGGGGAGAAATTTTATGAGAAATCTTAAACGAATTATTGCCGGCGCGTTGATTTTAGCCAATGCCGCCGTTTTCGGTTTGCCGCTGCGGGCGCAGTCGAACGAATTCACGCGCCGCGCGGCGACTAAAAAATCCGGCTCGAAACAAACGCCGACCGTGTTTGAAAATTCGCCGCTGGTCAAAAAATACCAGCAGACGATTTTGCCCGAAAATCTGGCTTCAAGGCTTTATTTTCTCGCTTCCGACCTTTTTGAAGGACGCGAAACCGGCGCGCGCGGACAGCGGCTCGCGGCACAGTATCTGGCGTCGCAGTATCGACTTCTCGGACTCCTGCCGAAAGGCATTGTAAATTCGGAAAGGCTTTCGCCGGCGGCGTATTTTCAGCCGTTTAACGTCTATCGTGAAATGCCGAAAGAGACGCGGCTCGAAGTCGCAGCGCCGGGCGGAAAAATCGTTCGAAGCGTTTTTTCCGCTGATAAAAGCGACGATTTATCCTATTTTTTGTTCGGCAGCGCCCGCCGCGCGAGCGGCGGCGTGGTTTTCGCCGGTTACGGCATCGCCGACGATAAGCTCGGCTACAACGACCTTGCCGCGCTCGCCGCCGACCAAATTTCGATAAACGATAAATGGGTTTTGATTTTAGATGACGAGCCGCTCGCCGACGCGAATACGAGCCTTTTGCCGACCGCCGACAAAAAGCCTTCAACGTGGTCGGGAGCATTCGCCTACAAGAGAGGCGCGATTCTGAAAAACGGACGACCGAAAGGCATTCTCGTCGTCGAGGATTCAAGCCCGCTTTTTAAGGGAACTTTTGCGGAAACCGCCGCGAAGACAGCGGAAAATGCGCGCACGCGACTCGGCACTTTGTCGCTGTTTGAAAACTCCGACATTCCGCAAACCTACGCGATTTCGACCAAATTCGCGAATCAGATTCTCGCGCCTTCGGGCAAAACGGTCGAAGCGCTGCGGCAGCAGATAAATCAAAGTCTGAAGCCGACGGTTTTCGACCTCAAAGACGTAAAGGTCGATTCAACGGTCGAGCTTTCAAAACCGCTCGAAACGGAAAACGTGCTTGCCTTTATCGAAGGCTCAGACCCGAAATTAAAGGACGAAGTCGTCATAATCTCGGCGCATTACGACCATCTCGGCATCAATCCTTTGCTGAAAGGCGACCAGATTTTCAACGGCGCGGCGGACGACGGTTCGGGCACGGTCGCGACACTGGAACTGGCAAACGCCTTTATGCAGGCAAAACGTGAGGGCTACGCACCGCGCCGTTCGATTTTGTTCGTCAATTTTGCGGGCGAAGAAAAGGGACTTCTCGGCTCGTCGTTTTACACCTATCTGTCGCCCGTTGTGCCGCTCGCGAAAACGGTCGCGAATATCAATATGGACGGGGTCGGAGGAATTGACGCGGCGCATCCGACGAAAAGTAAAAATTACATTTACATTGCTTCCGCCGAAAAGCTTTCCGACAATCTTCTGGAAATTAACAAACAGGTTCACAACCTGACGGGCAGCACGCTTGAAATCACGGACGGAAACAACCGTGGTTTTCGTTCCGATAGCGAAGGCTTTCAAAATCAGCTCGTCCCGTTTATTTATTATTCGACCGGCAGAACCGAGCATTATCACCAGGCGAGCGATGCGCCGGAGACGATCGATTACGACCATCTGGCGCGCGTCACGCAGCTCATTTTCGCCGCCGCGTGGCAGGTCGCCAACCAGGACGCGCGAATTTCGAGCGTTGACCGCAGCAAATTGAAATTAGTCGGCTACGTTTGCCCGCCGTGCCCGTTCGACTGCGACACGGAAATTCACGACCGCGCCGGAATTTGCCCGATTTGCGGAATGACGCTGATGCCGAAATACGAGGCGAAAGGCGATTGAGTTAAAATCAATTTTAGCCGCTGATGTACGCGGATTTCGCGGATTTAAGAAATATATGAAATTTCCTTACTTTGCGGCTTTGCTCCTTTGCGGGAGATTCTTTTGTTCCCGCAAAGGAGCAAAGCCGCAAAGTAAGTCTTTAAAATTGCGGAACCAATCAGTGCGCAAATTTATCCGTGAAATCCCTGGTTTATCTGCGGCTAATTATTTTTAGTTTTCACTTTAATCGAGCGAGCTGCGAAATGCGCCGGGCGTGATGCCGACGAGGCGTTTGAAGATTCTTGTAAAATGGCTCTGGTCGGAAAATCCCGTCGCATACGCGATTTCGCTCAATGGAATTTCTTTATCGAGCAGCAGCCGGGAAGCGTGTGCGATGCGGAGTTTTTGGACGTATTCGCCCATCGTTTCCTTGTAAACCTGACGAAAAACCGCCGCCAGGTGAACCGGGTGAACGCCGGCTTCCGCCGCCAGCACTTCGGTCGAAAAGTTTTCGTTGTATTCCTCGTTCAGTTTTTCGACGACGCGCACCAGCCAGCGCGGCGCGCGTTTTTCCGGTAATTTATTTTTGCGAATGAGCTGCCCGAGCATTTCGAGCGTGATGCCTTCGGCAATCAGCGGCGAAAAATCGCGCGCGTCTCTGATTTCCTGCCGCAGCCGCGACGCGAGCCACGTCAGCGAACCGTTTTGTTCGAAAAGATGTTCGGGCAGTTTTTCGTCTCTGACCAGATTTCCGAGACTTGTTTTTTCAAGCTCGACGAAGAAAAACCGCGAGCTGTTCGATTCAATCCGGTCCTGGTGCGAAATGTCAGCCTGCCGCCAGAGAACGGTCAGCGGCGAATATTCGAAACTTTTCCCGGCGAATTTTTCCGAGTAATTCCCTGCCAGAATCAGCGTGAAAAACGCCAGCTCGTGCGAATGCTCGGGCAGCGGCGTTTTTTTCTCGTAGACGGATTCGGAAACGATTGCCGAAGGAATGCGGCATTTGTTAAAAACCGCGCCGTAGTGTTCTCCGGCTTTAAGACGCGCGGCATCCCGATTGGCGGTGGTCATAGTGGTTGTTGATACGCGCCGCGCCTTTGAAAGTTTCAAAGCAGCTTGCAAACGTTCAAGACAACCACGACCGCAGCGTGCGAAAATCAAAAACAATGGATTAAATCCAAAGAAAATAAATAACGCATTTAAATTTTGGGAGAAAAATAAAATGAAAAAAAATCTTTATATTCCGGCAATAATTCTGCTTTTGAGCGCCGCTGCCGCATTCGCGCAGGAAAATAAAACCATCACGGTGTACATGGCGGCGACGTGGTCGCCCGACAGCAAAAACTTAACTTTTACCGAGCTCCGGATGACGGGCGATAAACCGGAGACGCGCGCCTTGTCGAGATTCGCTATCGACACGCGATTACCGATGGGAACGAATTTAAAATGGAACCCGGATTCGATAATTTTCAACCCGTAAAGCGCGGCGAGCTGCTCGCACAGCAGAAAAGCGGCGCGGTTTACGCGAATGAAAACGGTCTGATTTTAATGCCTCTGTATCAAAAACTCGGCGAGGACGGATTTTTTCTCGGGCGCGAGGTCGCGTCTTTCTGGTTAAAGATTTCCGGCGTTTTGCGGCGTTTGAACATCGCTCGGCTGATGCGCTTTTTGCCCGGCGTCAGGCGTTCCACGCTCGACGCTGAAACGCTCGAAATCGACACGCGCATCGCACGAATTTTCCCCCTGCGGATTTTTCACCTTCTCGGTTTCCGCAAACGCCGCCGGCGGGGTAACAAATTAATCGTCAGCCGCCGCAAATTCGATACGAAAAGCCCGTTTGTTAAATGAGAAATATGAATTGTTCATTCTCACTTCTCGCTTTCGAGGTCGAGCAGCCGGTCTTCGATTACGGCTAATTCTTTTCGCAGATTCGCTTCCATCGCGATTGAAACCTCTTCCTGTTCGGTTTCGATCGATTGTTCTTCCAAATCGTTGTCGAGCGTGAGCCGCTCGGAATTATTAACCCGGGTTAGCTGGTCATTGATTTCGTCGCGGCGCTTTAATAACTGTTCTTTTGTTTGTTTCGTTTCCGGCATAAATTTATTTGTTTCCTGATTTTTTTAATTATAACGCTAAACGCTCGTTTCGCGCGCGCCCTCGCGGTTTGCCTTCTCTGGTGATGTAAATAACTGCAAAATTATGATGCAAGTCACATTTTTAAATCAACTTTTGAGCGACAATGCATCTGAACTAAAATAGCTGCCGCAGCGAGCGGGCGAAATTTATGGGCGACAAGAAAGTGACAATGCAGGCGGACGACGGGCAGATGCGGCGTTTTACGAAAGCCGTTCTGAACGACCTGCAAGCGCTCGAAAAGATGCTTGCCGAAGGTTTGATGGAACGGGACGCGTTCAGAATCGGCGCGGAGCAGGAAATGTTTCTCGTCGATTCGTCGTTTCATCCCGCGCCGCTCGCGCTGCAGATTATCGAAGCGGCGAACGATAAAAGATTGACGACCGAAATCGGGCAATTCAATCTCGAAGCCAACCTGACGCCGCTTCAGTTCGCGGGCGACTGCCTCGGAAAACTCGAAGCCGAGCTTAATGAAATCACCGGCGTCGTCCGAACGGCGGCGAAAAAATTGGGCGGCGATGTGGTTTTGTGCGGGATTCTGCCGACTATTCAATTGTCGGATTTAACGGAAAAAAATCTGACGCCGAATCCGCGTTATATGGAAATGAACCGCGTCCTGACGGCGCTGCACGGCGACGAGCGCATTGTTCACATCAAGGGTCTCGACGAAATCAAGCTGCATCTACAGGACATTTTTACCGAATTCTGCAATACGAGCTTTCAGATTCACCTGCAGGTTTCAAACGCGGAATTCGCCCGTTATTACAACTGGGCGCAAGCCGTCACCGCGCCGGTTCTGGCGTCGGCGGTCAATTCGCCGATTTTGCTCGGTCACCGGCTCTGGCACGAAACCCGGCTCGCGCTTTTTCAGCATTCGACCGACGAACGCTCGCTCGTTCAGCAGGAGCGAAGCCGACCGGCGCGCGTCACGTTCGGCAGGGATTGGGTAAAAGATTCTATCCTGGAGATTTTTCACGAAGACGTCGCGCGCTTTCGCATCATTTTCACGAAAGATTCGGAAGAAAACTCGCTGGAAGTTTTGCATGCGGGAGAAATTCCCAAATCAGCAGACGGGCGAGCCGCTGCATAACTGGAAACTGGCGGAAATCGAAGAAAAAACCGATTGGCTCGACAATTACCAGACGGTCGAACAGTTTATGACGCGCGACCTTTTCACCATGCGTCCCGAAGACGTGATTGATTTGGCGGTGACCCTGATGAATTGGAAACACATTCGCCATGTGCCGGTCGAAGACGCCGACGGCAAGCTTGTCGGCATCATCTCGCACCGCGATTTGCTTCAGTTTTTCTCGCAAAACAGTCAGGCGGGCAATCCGGAAACCGCCGTCAGAGACATTATGCGCACGAACCTGATAACGATTGCGCCCGAAACGAAAACGCTTGCCGCGCTGCGCCTGATGCGCGATAAAAAAATCGGCTGCCTGCCGGTTGTGAAGGGCGAAAAACTCGTCGGGCTGATTACGGATTACGATTTTCTGACCGTCTCGACAAGGCTTTTCGAGGAAAGATTAAAAAAGCAGGCGAAATGATTTTTTTTCACCGCCGGGAACACAGAGCTTTTTTAGTCAATCGAACTTTCCGGGAAAACAATTTTTTCCCAAAGATACAATCTATTTCATCTTTAAATTTCTCGGCGTCCTCTCTCTCTGCGCCCCCGGCGGTGCGATTTATATCGCTTCGTCAAAAAATTCCTGCCTTTCATCACAGCTTTGTTGCCGAAATCCGCAAATTGGCTTTTAATAAAAAAATGACCGAGGACGCGATATTTAATCGAAGATGGGTTAAATGGCTCATCATTTTTTTAATCTGGACGCTTTTAGGATTATTTTTTACCAGTCAGGTCGCTTTTCAAAATTTTCGGACGGAAACCCAGATTCCGTTCTGGCGCATTCTTTCGTGGCAGCTTTTTTCCGGTTACGTCTGGTTTCTGATAACGCCGCTGGTTTTGTATCTCGGACAACGGTTTCCGTTTGAAAAGGGCGGCTGGAAAACGAGCCTGCCGGTGCATATCGTCGCGAGCTTTGCAATCGCTTTTTGTCAATTGGCGATTGATGCGTATGTTTTGCCGAGATTGGGTTATCTGGGTAAATACAAGGACGCGCCCTACTTCGAAGCCTACAAACTTTTTCTGATTATCAACCTGCATTTCAGCGTCGGGATTTACTGGGCGGTTTTGAGCATTTACCAGGCGGTTCGCTATTACCGGAAATTTCGCGAGCGCGAATTGACTGCCTCGAAGCTCGAAACGCGGCTCGCCCAATCGCGCCTGCAAGTTCTCAAAATGCAGCTTCATCCGCATTTTCTTTTCAACACTTTAAACGCGATTTCCGAGCTTATTTACAAAGACCGCGAATCGGCGGAACGAATGATCGGCGATTTGAGCGACCTTCTCAGGATGTCGTTTGAAAACTTGGAAGTGCAGGAAATTTCCTTAAAACAGGAGCTCGAATTTTTGAGAAAATACCTGGAAATCGAACAAATGCGCTTTCACGACCGTTTAATAGTCGAGATGGAAATTTCGCCCGACACTTTGGACGCCTCGGTTCCGAATATGATTTTGCAGCCGCTCGTCGAAAACGCCATCAAACACGGCATCGCGCCGCGTTCGACGGGCGGAAAAATCCAAATCGGCGCCGTGCGCGAGAACGGCAGTCTGGAACTAAGCGTTTGGGACAACGGCATCGGCGTGCCGTTCAAGGATTTGGAAAACCTGTCCGAAGGCGTCGGGCTTTCGAACACGCGCCGCCGTCTGAAACATCTCTACGGCGATGGTCATAAATTCGATTTGAAAAACGCCGACGAAACCGGTTTGCGGGTGAATTTGACGATTCCGTTTAAGGAATTACAAAGTTAGAAAAGGTGAAAAGGGTAAAAGGGTAAAAGGCGAAAAGCTGCCGTTTATTGAGGATGAAAAATCTTTTACCCTTTTACCCTTTATTTTATGAAAATCAAAACTTTAATCGTTGACGACGAACCGCTGGCGCGCGAGCGCGTGAAGCGAATGCTGCGCGATGAAACCGACATCACTATCATCGGCGAATGCGGCAACGGCGCGGAAGCGATTAAGCAAATCAAGACGGAAAAACCCGACCTCGTTTTTCTGGACATTCAAATGCCCGAAAAAAACGGTTTCGAAGTCGTCAAAGCGCTCGACGCGAGGGCGCTGCCGACCGTGATTTTCGTCACCGCTTACGACCAGTACGCGCTTCAGGCGTTTGACGCGTCGGCGCTCGATTATCTTCTAAAACCTTTCAACCGCGAGCGCCTGCACCGCTCCGTAACGCGCGCCCGCGAGATTATCGAAAGCAAAAATCGGGGCAATCTCGACGAACGACTCGCCTCCTTAATTGCCGATTTGAAATCGGAGAAAAAATATCTCGAACGATTGGTCGTCAAATCGGTCGGGCGCGTTTTCTTTCTGAAAATCGACGAGATTGACTGGATTGAAGCCGCCGGAAATTATCTAAAACTGCACGTCGGACGCGAATCGCACCTGATTCGCGAAACGATGAACGCCATCGAAACCAAACTCAATCCCGACAAATTCCTGCGCATTCACCGCTCGACGGTCGTCAACATCGACCGCATCAAAGAGCTGCACCCGATGTTCAGCGGCGATTATGCCGTCATCTTAAGAAACGGCGCGGAACTGACGCTTTCGCGCAACTACCGCGAGCGATTTCTTGAGCTTTTCGAAAATCAAACCTGAATTTAAGCCGCTGGAGAACACGGAGTTCGCTGAGATTCCGGCGTCAATCAATCGGATAATTCGATTGTTTTTTTATCCTCAAAATCGTGCCTGACCTGTTTTTAATTTTCTCCGTGCGCTCGCTCTCTCGCGGCGTCCTCGGCGGTGAAAACCGGCTTTCCGAACGCTTCATCACTTCCCCTTTTCGTTTCATCACAAAACTGTTTTCAAGTACGCGGAAAACGGCTAACTTTACAATTGCAACAAGTTCACCGTCGGAGTCATCAACAAATGTCGAACAAGATTAAATTTAGAGCAATTTTTCTGCTGTGTTTTTCGCTTTCGTTTTCAATCGTCATCGTCTGGCGCAATTACGTGATTGTCATCGGGCAGAGCAGCAAACAGGTGCTCGTCGCGCTCAATAAGGCGGATGCGAGCCTGGCGATTATCGACCCGAAGGAGATGAAAATCCTGGGCAAAGTGCCGACCGGCGATTCGCCGCACGAAGTCGTATTATCGGCGGACGGACGCACCGCGTTTGTCGCCAACTACGGCGCGCAGACGCCGGGCAGCTCGCTCTCGGTGATTGACGTGGAAGCGAAAAAAGAACTGCGGCGCGTTGATTTATCGCCGCTTTTAAGACCGCACGGATTGGTCGAATCGAGCGGCAAAATTTATTTCACTTCCGAGACGAATCGTCTTATCGGGCGTTATGACCCGGCAACAAATCGTGTGGATTGGCTGATGGGAACAGGACAGAACGCTACGCACATGATTGTCGTAACGCCCGACCAAAAAAGAATTTTTACGACGAATATCGCGTCCGACACGGTGACGGCTTTTACGTTTGAAAACGTGCCGCCGGCAAAGTCGGAAATTACGCACATTGCGGTCGGCAAACAACCCGAAGCGATTGATGTCGCGCCCGACGGTAAGGAAGTCTGGGTCGGATTAAACGCGGAAGGCGCGATTGACGTGATTGACACGGCGGCAAATAAAACCGTCCGGAAAATAAAACTGGGCGCGCGCCCGTACCGCATCAGATTTTCGCCCGACGGCAGCCGTGTTTTAGCGAGCGTGCCCGAGACGAAAGAAATAATCGTCATAGATTATGCAACTAAAAAGGAAGTTCGGCGTATCAAATTAGAAAGCGTGCCGCTTGGCATTGTTTTCTCGAAAGACGGTCGAACCGCTTTCGTTTCCGCCGTCGAGGAAGATTTCGTTTTGAAAATCGACCTTGAAAAATTTGAGACGGTCGGCAAAGTCGTCACCGGGCAAGCACCGGACGGCGTCGCCGCGGCGGGAATCTAGATTTTTAAAAGCTTCGGGTTAAGATGAGCGAAAATCCGCAGAATAGACGGGTAAAAGCAAAATCAATGTCTTTTCATGCAAACTCTTCACGTCATTGGTCATTCGTTTGTTTTGCAGTCTCCACAGTCTTAACCCGAACCCCAATTCATAAAACAAGAGGAAAATAATGAGAAAACTACTGGCATTCTTTCTGCTTTTATTCATTCTGCCGGGCGTTCCGGCAACAGCCCAGACCAAATCCAAAAACAGTAAAACGAATTCGAACGGCACGACCGCTGCCGCCAGATTCGGCAACACGGACGGCATCACGGCGGCGCAGTTAAAGAACTATCTCGAATTTATCGCCTCGGATGAATTGGAAGGACGCGACACCCCGTCGCGCGGGCTTGATATTGCCGCGATGTATATCGCCGACCACCTGAAACAATGGGGCATCAAACCGGCGGGCGACGCGGGCACGTATTTTCAAAAATTTCCGCTCAAACGCAGTAAAATCGACGCCTTAAACACACGGTTTGAATTAAACGGGCAGAGTTTTGTTTACGGCGAAGATTTTCTGGCAAGCTCGAATCCGGCGGTTGTCTTAAACAGCCCGATCGTTTACGCCGGTCACGGCTGGCTCATCAAATCGAAAAACATCGACGCTTTTCAGGGCATCGACGTGAAAGACAAAATCGTCGTCGTCGCCAACAATCTGCCGAAGGGCGCGACCTTTGCCGATTTGCAGGGCAAACAGGGCGAAGATTGGGCGAGCCCGGCGCTGTACGCACAGATGAAAGGCGCGCGCGCGGTCATCGCGTTCGCGAATTACAGCAATTTAGCCGGCTGGCAGGCGACGCGCTGGACGCAGACCGATAAAGGCGGACTCCAATTCGGCAATGCGCCGACGCAGATTACGATTCCGACCATCACCGCCGCGCCGCGCCTTATCAGTGCGCTCTTCTTTGGCGAAAAGGCGAGCGGCAACCAGGTTTATACGCGCGGCATTACGCAGGATTTCGGCGAACCGTTCGATTTGAAAGCGACGAAAAAAATCAGTCTTTCGGTCGCCGTCAAGACGGAAGACACGCATTCGCAAAACGTCGTCGGTATCTGGGAAGGAAGTGACCCGGCGCTGAAAAACGAATACGTCGCCATCGGCGCGCATTACGACCACGTCGGCATGAACCCGTTCGCGCCGGGCGACGATAAAATCTGGAACGGCGCGGACGATGACGGTTCGGGGACGGTTTCGGTTCTCTCAATCGCCGAAGCCTTTGCCAAAGGCGCGGTGCGACCGAAACGCTCGATTCTTTTTATCTGGCACGCGGGCGAGGAAAAAGGCTTGTGGGGCAGCCAGTATTTTACTGACAACCCGACCGTGCCGATCGGTTCGGTTATCACCGAGCTTAATATCGACATGATCGGACGCGCGCAGGCGGCGGGCGACGAAAACCCGAAAAACAAGTTGCTGCCGAAACCGGGCGAAGTTTTCGTCATCGGCTCGAAAATGATGTCAACCGAACTCGGCGAGCTGAGCGAAGCGACCAATAAATCGTTTTTGAATCTCGAATTTAACTACAAATACGACGACCCGAACGACCCCGAGCAGTTTTTCTATCGCTCGGACCATTTCAACTACGCGCGCCGCGGCGTGCCGATTATTTTCTATATGGACGGCGACCACGCCGATTATCATCAACCGTCGGATTCGATTGAAAAGATCGATTTCAATAATATGGAAAAAATCGCGCGAACGATTTTCGCGACCGGCTGGGAGCTGGCAAACCGCGCCGCCCGTCCGAGGGTTGATAAGCCTCTCAAACTAAACGGAAATTAGAAATTAGCCGCGGCTAAAATATTGTAGACTTTGGCAAAAGTTAATCTGAATAAGGAGTTGAGCGGATGAAAAAAGTTTTATTTATTTCGGCGATTTTACTGGCGTTATTCGGGCACGCCGCGGCGCAGAATTTATCAAAACAGGCGAAAGCCGTCGCGGCAATCGAAAAATTGGGCGGCAAAATCGAGTACGGCGCGAACCGGCAAGTCGTCAAAATCGATTTGCACAACACCGAAATCGTGGACGCCGATTTAAAAAATCTTGAAGCGTTCGGCGCGCTTGAGTGGCTCGATTTGCGGATAACGACAATTGGCGACAAAGGGGCTGCGCATCTTAAAAAGCTCAGAAATCTGAAATTCCTGAATCTTTTCAGAACGAATCTGACCGATAAAGGTTTGGCAGAATTTAGAAATTTGACGGCGCTTGAAACGCTTCTCATCGGCAGAACACAAGTGACGGATGCCGGGCTGAAAAATTTAAAAAACTTTTCAAAGCTCAGAAAAATCAGTCTTTTCCAAACAGCGGTGACGGACGCCGGTTTGAAATACCTCGAAAAACTTCCCAGCCTCGAAGTTCTGCTTATGAGCGGTTCAAAGATTACCGCCGAAGGCGCGGCAGCGTTGAAAAAATCGCTGCCCAAAATAACCTTCGATGAACAAACTTAAAAATAAGCGAGCGGGCGCTTATTCGGCGATTGAACCACGGCGCTGTTCCGAACAGGAGAAAACCGGCGCGGCGACTTCCGGCGGTGAAGTAAAATTTTACCGGACAATGATTTTAAAGCCGGATTACGCGTCCGAATGTCATAAATAAGCGCGAGGCGGTGTTTTTATTGCAGCCACAAAATTTTCGGAGGTCTCGATGAACAATAAAACACACAAACTTTTTTTAGCGGTAATTTTACTTTTCCTGATTTCAAACACGCCGGCGCAAAAGTCGAAATTCACGTCTTTATCCGATTATAAAAAGAAGGAAACGGCGGTTCGGCAATTGGAAAAAAATCTGCCCGCGCTGATGAAAGAAGCCGATATTCCCGGAATTTCAATCGCGCTCATCCGCGACGGGAAAACGGTCTGGACGCACGCTTTCGGCGTCAAAAACTCGGAAACGAAAGAAGCCGTCACGGAAGAAACCGTTTTTGAAGCCGCAAGTTTAAGCAAGCCGGTTTTCGCCTACGCGGTCTTAAAGCTGGTCGATGCCGGAAAACTGGATTTAGACGCGCCGCTCAACAAATATCTGCCGGGAAATTACGACGTGGCGGCGGACGACGCGCGCATCAATCAAATCACCGCGCGGCGCGTGCTGACGCACTCGACCGGCTTTCCGAACTGGCGGCAGCCCCGCGGCGCGAAAACGCTGCCGATTTATTTCACGCCCGGCGAGCGTTTCAGCTATTCGGGCGAGGGTTACGTCTATCTTTCAAAAGTCGTCGAGCAGATAACCGGAATGAAATTCGACGAATACGTGCGCGAATCGGTTTTTAAGCCGCTTCAGATGACGAGCAGCAGCTTCACCTGGCAGGAAAGATATAAACAACTGAAAGCCTTTAACCACGACCTTTTGGGAAATCCGGCGGGACAGGGCGAAAACAATACACCGAACGCCGCCGGAAGCCTTCTGACGACCGCTTCGGATTACGCAAAATTCGTGGCGGCGATTTTAAGCGGCACCGGCTTGAAAAAAGAGACGCGCCGCCAGATGACGACGCCGCAAATCCATGTCGATGAATCGTGCCGCAGCTGCACCGACCGACCGGCGTCAGGAAAACTTTCGACCGAAGTCGCGTGGGGCTTGGGCTGGGGTTTGCAGACGACCGACGAGGGAACCAGCCTTTGGCATTGGGGCGATAACGGCAACAATAAAGCGTTCGTCGTCGCGTTTGAAAAGCAAAAAGACGGCATCGTCGTGCTGACGAACGGCGCGAACGGGCTTTTTATTTTGAAAGAAATCCTCGCGGACGGTCTCGGTGGAAAATATCCGGCGCTCGCGTGGATAAACACCGGCAGATACGATTCGCCGGCGCGCGTTTTTATCAAGTCGCTCGTGAGCGGCGACGCGGAAAAAGCCATCGCCGATTACCGCCGGAAACGCGAAGCGTCGCCCGCCGAACGGTTGGACGAAGGCAGCGTCAACAATCTCGGCTACAGTCTTTTGCAGGCGCGAAAAATCGACGAAGCGATTGCCGTTTTCCGGCTTAACACCGAGGATTTTCCGAATTCGGCAAACACCTGGGACTCTCTGGCGGAAGCGTATACGATAAAAGGCGATAAGCCGAAAGCAATCGCCAATTACAAAAAATCGCTGGAGCTGAACCCGAATAACAAAAACGCGGCGGACAGAATCAAACAGCTGGAGCAATAAGAGGATGAAACGCAAATTTTTATACCCGGCAAATTTCCTGTTAGAAGTTTTTCTCATCACTTGCGCCGCGTTCTCGATTCAGGCGCAGACGACGGATAAAGTTAATACTGCGTCGCCCGCGAAGCTGCAATCTAAAATCGACGAGTTCGTTGCGCCGTATCTCACGATGCAGGATTTGAGCGGCGCGATTCTGGTTTCGCAAAACGGGAAAATTCTGTTTGCAAACGGTTACGGCTACAGCGATTTTGAAACGCGCGCCGCGAATACGCCCGAGACGCGCTTTCGCATCGGCTCGCTCAACAAACAATTAACCGCCGCGACCGTTTTATTGCTGGAAGAAAAGGGCAAACTAAAAACTCAGGACACGGTCGCAAAATTTTTCGCGGATTTTCCGAACGGCGACCAAATCACGATTCAGCATCTGCTGACGCATAAATCGGGACTGCCGAAATATGTTCCTTTCAAGGACTTAAATCGTGAACCGTCGTCCGCCGAGCTTGTCAAAATCATCGGCGCTTTGCAGCCCGAAGCCAAACCCGGCGAAAGATACGGTTACAGCAACGCCGGTTTTGTGCTGCTCGCGCTGATTGTCGAAAAAGTTTCCGGCAAAAGCTTTCCGCAGTTTCTGACGGAAAACGTTTTCAAGCCGCTCGGGATGAAACACAGCGGCGTCGGGTTCAGTGCAAGCCGTAAGATTGCAAAAGGTTACGTCACCGGCGTCGGAACGGAAATCGCGCCTGCGCCGTCGCTCGGCGTTTTCAATTATCAGGTTTTCTCGACCGTCGAAGATTTGAATAAATGGCAGACGGGGCTTTACGGCGGGAAATTGCTGCAGCCAGCCTCGCTCGCAAAAATGACGACCGATTACGGCGACCGATACGGTTACGGTTTATCGGTCGGTAAATCGTCACCGCGCTATTTCGGGCACGACGGGGTTTATTCGGGTTATAACGGGTTCGTGACCTATTTCCCGGACGAAAAATTAAGCATCGTTTATCTCGGCAACATCGAATCGGGCGCGCTCGGCGCGCTTCAGACGAATCTGCCGGAAATCGCTTTCGGTAAAGAGTTTAAGGCAGCCGAGGTTCGCGAGTACGATAAAAGTGCGGCAACCGCCGATTTTCAAAACTACGTCGGTCGGTACGAGGTTTTTCCGGGCTTTTATCTGGACGTGAAGTTTGAAAAAAATGTTTTAAGCCTGCGCGGTCCGATGGGCGCGTTTATCGCGCTGACGCCGATTGGCGGCGACGAATTTTTCTATCGTCACTTGTACGCGAAAGTCGCTTTCGTGCGCGGCGAAAACCGAAAAATCGGGCGTCTCGATTGGGCGGACGCGAACGGCAGCACCTACCCGTGCAAAAAAATCAGCTCGGAATATTGAGTTTTTCAGCGTGAAACCAAACACGTCGAAAACGCGTTTAAGTTCACAGCCTAACCGCAAAATTCAGATAAATTTTTAAGGAGAATTAGATGTTACGACGCAAATTTTTAAGTGTAGTTTTAATTTATACGTTTCTGCTTTCGAGCGTGGCTTACGGACGCGCAACGACGGATGTTTACACGGCGCCGAAGGAAACGATTGATAAAATCAGGGATGAAGGCTTGAAAAACTCGCAGGTCATGCAGACGCTTTCGTACCTCACGGACGTTATCGGGGGTCGCCTGACAGGGTCGCCCAACATGAAGCGGGCGAACGAATGGACGCGTGACAAAATGAAGGAATTCGGAATGCAGAACGCGCATCTCGAATCGTGGGGACCGTTCGGACGCGGCTGGTCTTTGAAAGGCTTTACGGCGCAAGTCACCGAGCCGCAGCTGATTCCGGTGATTGCTTACCCGAAAGCGTGGTCGCCTTCGACCAAAGGCGCGGTCGCGGCGGAAGTCGTCTATTTCGAGGCGAAAACGGACGCCGATTTTGATAAATACAAAGGCAAGCTCAAGGGAAAAATCGTTTTGGTTTCGCATCTGCGCCCGCTCAACGGCATTGATAAACCGCTTCTTTCGCGACTTTCGGACGAGGATTTAACGAAATTGACCGAAGCGCCCGCACCGGACGCCAGCAAAAACTCAAACGCGTTTTCGCCCGAACAAATCAAAGGCATTCTGAACTTTTTCAATTTCAACGCGCGGCAGATGAAGTTTTTGATGGACGAAGGCGCTGCCGTGATGATTGACAACTCGCAGGGCGGCAGCGGCGGCACGCTCTTTGTGCAGGGCGCAAATCTCGCCCTCGAACTGTCGCCGAATATGAAAACCATCGAAGACCTGTTCAACGACCGCGGATTTCAGCCGCAGCGCAAAGGCGCGGACGCCGACATGATGCCGCAGATGACGATGGCTTCCGAGGACTACAACCGCCTCGTGCGGATGATTCAGTTCGGCGCGCGACCGACGATGACGGTCGAAATCAATGCGCAGTATCACGACGAAGACCAGATGAGCTATAACACGGTCGCCGAAATTCCGGGCAGCGACTTGAAAGACGAAGTCGTGATGCTCGGCGGACACCTCGATTCATGGCATTCTTCGACCGGCGCGACCGACAACGGCGCGGGCTGCGCGGTCGCGATGGAAGCGGCGCGCATCATCCTCGCGTCGGGCTTGAAACCGCGCCGGACGATTCGCGTCGCGCTCTGGTCGGGCGAAGAACAAGGCATTTTCGGTTCGTCAAACTATGTTCGCCAGCATCTCGGCGAGCAGAAAAACGGCAAATTGGTAAAAGGCGCGGAATACGACAAAATTTCCGCCTATTACAATCTCGACAATGGAACGGGCAAGATTCGCGGCGTTTATCTGCAAGGCAATGCGGCGGTGAAGCCGATTTTTGAAGCGTGGCTCGCGCCGTTCGGCGATTTAGGCGCGAAAACCTTAACGCTTTCGAACACCGGCGGCACCGACCATCTATCGTTCGACGCCGTCGGCATCCCGGGTTTTCAATTCATCCAGGACACGGTTGAATACGGCACGCGCACGCATCATTCGAACCAGGACAATTTCGACCGTATCCAGGCGGACGATATGAAACAAGCCTCGACCATTATGGCGGCGTTTGTTTATCAAACCGCGATGATGGACGAAAAACTGCCGCGTAAAATCGTAAAATAATGACCTCAAAAACGGGAAAAAGTCTCGCCGGAAACTCTTTCCGGCGAGACTTTTTCTTTTTCCGAAACGCACGAGCGTCACTTCTTTAATTCAAGCGATTTGCCCCGTATTTTTTACGGCTCATCACAATTTAATTGCCGTCGTCCCGCGAAACGACCGAAAATCAATTTCGGTCAAACGATTAAATCAAAATGTAAATTCGCTTTTCGCGAATCGTGAGTTTGAATCGGTAGATTTTTCGACCGGAGGACTTTTTTGATTCTAAAAAATTCAAAGCTCGTCAAAGCAAACGGCGGCGGCGTTTTTGTAATGCTGCTGGCGAGCGCGCTTGTTTTAATAGTTCCGTCCTTTGCTCAAAACAAGCCGACGACTCCCGATTTTGAAGTGCAGAAAATCGCGCCCGGCGTTTACGCCGTCATTCGCAAAGAACCGCCGTCGCTGTGGTTTAACCCGAACACGGTTTTTATTATCGGAAAAAAAGACGTCACGGTCGTCGATTCGAATATCAGCAGCGAATATACCAGAGAAGTTCTCGCCGCGCTGAAAAAAATTACCGGCAAACCCGTCCGCCGCGTCGTCAATACGCACTGGCACGAAGACCATATTATCGGCAACCGCGTCTGGCGCGAAGCTTTTCCCGGTGTCCGGTTTATCGGTCATAAATCGACTTTGACGGATTTACCGACCATCGGTGCGGCGAACCGCAAAGGCTCAATCGAAAACGGCGGCAGATTTGTCGAGCTGTTAAAAAAACAAATCGCGAAAGGCGAAAATCTCGCCGGGCAAAAACTGACGGACGAAGAAAAATCCGGCTACCGGAGCGACATCAAACTGATTGAATCGTATCTCGCGGAAGCGCCGGATTTTCAGATTATCCCGCCCGACATTCCGGTTGAAGACCGTCTTGAAATCAACGACGGCAAACGGAAAATCGAGATTCTATATTTAGGCAAAGCGCACACGGGCGCGGATTTGGTCGTCCATCTGCCGAAAGAAAAAATCGTCGCGTGCGGCGATTTAATCGTCGCGCCGGTTCCGCTTGTCGGCTCGACCTCATATCCATTGGAATACGGCGCGACGCTCGAAAACCTCTTGCGGTTAAACGCCCGAATCATTATTCCCGGACACGGCGCGGTCGAGCGTGACGACCGCTTCGCGCGATTGATGATTCGGCTTTTGAATTCGATAAAGCAGCAGACCGAAAGCTCTTTTCAAAGAGGCGAAACGCTCGAACAGATGCGCAAAAGCGTCAACTTGGAAGAATTTCGCAAGGCGTTCGCGGGCGACTCGCAGCATAAATCGTTTATCTTTGAGAACTACGTTTTCCTGCCCGCGACGGCTGCCGCTTTTCGACAATTAACGGAGAAAAAATGAATTTTCGGCAATTTTTCAAAAATTTCAGCGCCCTTGTTTTTTCATGTTTGCTTTTCGGCGTAAACGCTTTCGCGGCTGATTCGGTGAAAACGCTCGAACGCAGCTTCGTCAAATTAGCTGAAGGCGTTTACACGATTCGCCACCCGGACGCGCCCGATACTTTTCCGCAGGGCAACACGACCGTTATCATCGGCGAACGCGAGGTTTTGGTCGTCGATTCGTGTTACCTGCCGTCGGCGGCGCGCGAAGACATCGCGCAAATCCGGCAGTGGACGACGAAGCCGGTGCGCTATCTCGTCAATACGCACTGGCATTACGACCACACGATGGGCAACGGCACGTACTGGGAAGCGTTTCCGGGGCTTGCGATTATCGCGCACACGGAGACCGCGAGGCAGTCGGCAAATTACAATCCGGGCTGGTTCGAGCGTTTTCCGCGCCGCGCCGGCGTGATGCGAAAAATCTTGAGCGAAGGCAAAGACAATAACGGCAAAATTTTGACGGACGCCGAAAAAAAGGAATACGAAGACGCGATTAAAGGACTCGAACCCGTCCGGGCGGAATTTAAAACGCTCGCGGATAAAACGCCGAATTTTACGTTCGACTCGGAATTAACGATTAATCTCGGCAATCGCGAAGTGCAAATCAAACATCCCGGGCGCGGCAACACGGCGGGCGACGCGATTGTTTATCTGCCGCAGGAAAAAATCCTGATTGCGGGCGATTTAATCGTTCATCCAGTGCCGTATTTGTTCGGCGGCTACCCGTCGGAATTCGTCAGAACTCTTCAGAATTTAAGCCGGATGGATTTTCAGACAATCGTTCCCGGTCACGGCACGACTTTGCGCGGCGCGGAGGCGCGCGATTACATCAATCTGCTCGTCGGATTTACGAGCGCCGTCATCGCGGAAGTCAATAAGCAAATCAACGTTATCGGCAACGGTCAGCGCAATCTCGAACCCATTCGCCAAGCCGTGCTGAAGAATTTCGACGCCCGCGAGTGGCGGCAGAAATTTGCGGGCGTCGATAAAGACAATCAGGATTTTTTCGATACGACCTATGCCGGATTGATAACGGCGGCGCACGCCGAAATCTGGGGGCAATAAATATATGAAATCAGCCTTTGTCGGAAATAAAATTTTACCGGCGCGCTTCGCACTTTTTCTGTTATTCGGGCTGCTCGCGACATTGACGGCGGGGGAAATTCGCGCGCAGCCGCCGTCGCCGGCGATTTCCCTGCCGCCCGATTCGCCGCGCTGGCTGTTTGAAGGGCAAGCCAAAACAACTGATTATCTGGGGCGCAAATGCATCTTTCTGGACGGCGGCGCGGCGACCGTGAAAGATTTGGAAATGCGCGACGGCGTCATCGACGTTGATGTCGCGACACCCGCCAAACGCGGTTTTTTCGGCATCCAGTTTCGCATCGACGGCGCAAATGCCGAATGGGTTTATCTGCGCCAGCATAAATCCGGCGCGCCGGACGCGATGCAGTATACACCGGTTCTCAACACCGGTCTGAACTGGCAAATCTATAATGACGCGGGCTTTACCGGCGCGGTCGATATTCCGAGGGACGTCTGGTTTCATCTGCGGCTGGAAATCACGGGCGCGCAGAGCAGGCTTTTTGTGAAAGACATGGAGAAGCCCGCGCTCGTGATGCCCGACTTAAAAACCGGTATTCAGAAGGGGCAAATCGCGCTCGCCGTGCTGACCGGCGCGACTTATTTTTCGAACTTCGAGCTGCGCGAAACGCCCGCCGCGGCGTGGGAACGTCATTTTCCGCCGATGCCCGCCGGGACGCTCGCTAAATGGAGTTTGTCGCCCGCCTTCGACGCGCTCGCGCGAAATCCGGAACAACCGCTTTCGGCATCGGAAATCGGCGCCATCAAGTGGCAGGAAGTCGAGGCGGAAGCGCCCGGTTTTGTCGTCATCAATCGTTATCGCGACAGCCCGCATCCGCGCGTCACGTTTGCCAACGATTTTTCAAAACGCCTTGAGCCGCAGCCGGGAATGAAGGTCGTTTACGCCCGAACGTCAATCGAGTCCGACCGCGCGGCGGTCAAGAAACTTTATATCGGCTACAGCGACGACGTGAGCGTTTTTCTGAACGGCAGGATACTCTATCGCGGGCGCAGCGCCCAGAATTTTCGCGACCCCGCATTTTTGGGAATCATCAGCGCGGAAAACGACGCGCTTTACATCCCCTTGAAGAAAGGTCGTAATGAGCTTATGCTCGCCGTCAGCGAGCTGGGCGGCGGCTGGGGATTTATCTGTCGCCTTGCGGAGTTGGAGAAATAAGCTTCTGAAGAATATATGAAAAGTAACGCGGGAAAAATCCATGTTTGTTTTTTGCTTCTGTTTTTAGCGGCGACGGCAATCTGCGTCAACGGTCAAAAGAAAAACAACACAAAAAAACCGGAGATGGTTTTAATCAAAGGCGCGACGTTTGAAATGGGCACGGACAATGGCGAGATTCCAAGATTGCAGCAGATTTTTAACATCAAACGCGCCGAGCTTTTTACGGCGGAAGCGCCGCGCCGACGCGTCAAAATCGATTCGTTTTATCTCGATAAAACAGAAGTCACAAACGCCGACTTTAAAAAGTTTTTAGATAAAAATCCGGCTTGGGAAAAAGATAGGATTCCATCGGAATTTAACAACGGGAAATATTTACAGGACTGGAACGGCGCGGATTTTCCCCCGAATAAAACGCGTTTTCCGGTCGTTTTTGTGAGCTGGCATTCGGCGGTTGCCTATTGCCAATCGCGCGGGCAGCGGCTGCCTTCGGAAGCCGAATGGGAATACGCGGCGCGCGGCGGTCTGTCGGACAAGCAGTTTCCGTGGGGCGATGAAATGCCCGACAAAACGCGCGCGAATTTCGGTGCGAGCGCGCTCGGCGCGCCCGTCCCGGTCGGAAGTTATCCGGCAAACGGCTATGGGCTTTTTGATATGACTGGAAACGTCTGGGAATTCCTCGCAGACGAGTGGAAATTGTATCCGGCGGATACGAGATTGCAGGTTAATCCGGTGGCGGGCGGCGATTTTTTCTTAGCCGATTCTTACCGCCAAATCAAAACCCGGCGCGTGATTCGCGGCGGAAGCTACGGCGGCGCGCCCGTAAATTTGCGCGTCACTTTCCGCGATAGTCACGTGCCGGAAAACGCGGTCGAGCACGTTGGTTTTCGCTGTGCGCAAAGCGTTCCGGCAAAGCGGATTAAATCAAAAAATCTTGTCGGCGAAATCCGCGTTAATCCGCGGCTGAAAATTTTATGAAGCGGTTTATTTTACGAGCGAGAACATTTATGAAAAAAATATTTCTGACGTTAATCCTGTTTTTATTAAGTTTTACGGCAGCAGGGGCGCAGACGGTCGCGTTTACGAACGTCGCCGTGATTCCGATGGACAAAGAGCGCGTCCTTCAGAATCAAACCGTTTTGGTCAAAAACGGCATCATCGCGGAAATCGGCGAACGCGTAAAAATCCCGAAAGACGCGCGAATAATCGACGGCAGGGGAAAATACCTGATTCCGGGCTTGGTCGATATGCACACGCATCTCTTATCGGACGGCGACGATTACCCGGATTCGATTGCCGAGGACGAGCTGCGCGTGATGGTCGCCAACGGCGTGACGACGATTCGGTTTATGATCGGCACGCCCGAACAGCTCGTCTTACGCGCCCGCTCGGCAAAAGGCGAAATCATCGCGCCGACGATTTATTCGGCGAGCCCGCATCTGACGGGCAAAGAACAGGGCAACGATTTTGTCGTCGGTACGCCGGAAGAAGCGCGCGAAGCCGTCCGTAAATCGAAGACGGCGGGCTACGATTTTATAAAAGTCACGACCTTTATCAAGCCGGAAGTTTACGAAGCGGCGGTTGACGAAGCCGCCAAACAAAACATTCGCGTCGTCGGGCACGCCGACAGCCGTTTTGTAACGCTTGAAAGAGCGCTCAAAGCCAAACAGCAAATCGAGCATCTCGACGGTTATATGGAAGCGATTCTGGCGGATAATGCGCCGATGAAGGGTTCGGTTTCCGACCTCTACATTTACGACCCGAAAAATTGGGACAGCCTCGAATACGTCGACGAAAAGAAAATCGCCGAAATCGCGAAATTAACCGTCGCGTCGAACCCGTTTGTGGACCCGACGCAGCATTTTATGAAAAACACGTTCGGCTTGCCGCGACCGGAAGAATCAATCCGCGCGCAGCCCGATTTTCGGTTTTATCCGCCCAAAGTGCAGGAGCTTTACATCGGATTTTATAAACGCACGCGGCTCAATCAGGTGAGCTACGAGAAACGCGCGCGCTGGGTCGAGCTTCGCAACCGAATAATCAAGGCGATCGCCGATGCCGGCGGGCGGATTATGGCTGGCTCGGACACGCCCGAATTTTTGTGGCTTTACGGTTTTACCGAACACCGCGAATTAAAGGCGTTAGCCGACGCGGGACTTTCGAACTTCGCCGCGCTCGAAGCCGCGACTCGAAATCCTTCCCTCTATCTCGGCACGATTGAAAAGGTCGGGACGATTGAAAAAGGACGCCGCGCCGATTTGGTTTTGCTCGACGCCAACCCGCTCGAAAATATTTCAAACACCGAGCGCCGCGCGGGCGTTATGCTTAAAGGAAAGTATTACACGCAAACGGAAATGAACGGCTGGCTTGACGAAATTGCGCCGCGCATTGCCGCGTCCTACATCGAAAAGAAGAAATAATATGAAAACATTTTTTTGTATCGCAATCATTATTGTCAGCGAGTTTTTTACAATTCAGGCGCAAACCTTAAGGAAGGAAGCAATCAAAATCGCGCCGGGCAAAGCCGCGACTATTGACGGAAAAATCGAAACCGCCGAATGGCAGGACGCTTCCGCGTTTGACCTTTCGGGCGGCGGACGCGTCTTTATCAAACACGACGGCGAATATTTATTCGTCGGGGTGCGCGGCACGCAGAAAGGTTGGAGCCATCTTTATGTCAATCAGGGTGAAAACACCGATGTCGCCGTAATGCACGCTTCCGCGGCGCTCGGAATGACCGTTTACAGTCAAAACAAAAACAATCTGTGGCAGCCCGCCAATCCTTTTGCGTGGGATTTGCGCGACCGCACAATGACGGCGGAAACCGGAAAGAAAATGGCGGATTATCTCGTCAAAAATTCCTGGCTCGCAAACAATGCGAATATGGGAAACGAGACTGAAATCGAGTTTCAGGTAAAACTGCGAAATGCGGGCGGCAAAATGCTTTACGTCGCGGTTTTTCATACGGCAGACGCGAAAAACCCGCAGTTTTTTCCCGCCACGTTAAAAGACGACACGATAAAAGAAGAACTGGTTTACGGCAATACGCCGAACGATTTGAAATTCGACCGTGAAAATTGGGCGAAAATTGTGCTGGAGAACAAAAAGACAAAATAATTCTATGAACAAACTTTTATTTTTAACAATTTTCTCGCTTTTTACGTTGACGGCGTTCGCGCAAAACAAGCAAACGGAAGACGCAAAAGCTGCCGCGGACGTTCCCGACCGGCTTTTCGCGGCAATGAAGGCGAAAAATTTTGAAGAAATCCGCGCCGTGTTCACTACGGAAGGTCAGCTCGTCGCGATTGATAAACCGCGCGACGGAAAAGGCGCTTCAAAAACGCGCGTTTTCACGGCGGAAAGTTTCGCGAAAGCGATTTCGGAAGCAAAAGGCGCGGATTTCATCGAGAAAATGCCGAACACGGACGTTCGCCTGACGGGCGATTTGGCAATCGTTACGGGGCGCTACACGTTTTACGTCGGCGAAAAGTTTTCGCATTGCGGAACGAACGCTTTTAATCTGGTCAGAACCGAAGCGGGCTGGAAGATTGCCAACGCCGCTTCGACGCTGGAATTTCAATGCGAGCGCGATTTGAAAGCGGTCGAAATTGCGCCGATTGAAGCGAATCCGGCGGACGTTTCGACAATTGACGGCATTGTTAAGGCGTTTTACGAAACGGTTTCGGGCGGCAAAGGCGTGCCGCGTCAATGGTCGCGCGACCGCACGCTGTATATGCCGGACGTGCGTTTCGTCGGCTTGAGCGAGCAGGACGGCAAAATCCGCGCGTCGGTGATGAATCATATCCAATACGTCAACGGCACGAACGAATTTTTGGTCGCGGAAGGTTTTCAGGAGCGCGAAATCAACCGTGTCGTCCGGCGTTTCGGCAACATCGCGCACGTTTTTAGCGTTTACGAATTTTCGACCGCTGACGGCAAAGAAAAGGGTCGCGGCGTCAACAGCATCGAGCTTTACTGGGACGGCGCGCGCTGGTGGATTTCCGCCGCCGCCTGGGACGAAGAACGCGCCAATAATCCGATTCCGAAAGAATTTTTGCCGAAAGGTAAAAAATAGATTTGAGTTGACGGCACGATTTCGACCTGAAAAGAATTAACCGGAGCAATGACATCGACAAAGCCGCTTTCCGAAGAAATTCTGAAGCGGTCATCGACTTTTTTAATAAATGCCGCCTTTTTGTTTTACCGGAAACGAAACTCAAGCTAAAATCAAAAGAATTTCAAGCCTTTGGAGAACCAATGAAAAAATTCTTTTGCATCCTGTTCGTCTTCTCGTTTTGCGTCCAATCGGTCTTTGCGGTCGATATGAGCAAGGAAATTAACGCCGCCGCCGTTAAAATTATGCCGCGCGTCGTCGAATGGCGCCGTCATCTGCATCAGTACCCGGAGCTTTCAAACCGCGAAGTTAAAACCGCCAAATACATCGAAGATAATTTGCGCGCGCTCGGGTTGGAAGTTCGCACGGGCATCGCCAAAACCGGCGTCGTCGGCATTTTGAAAGGGGCGCAAGCCGGACCCGTCATCGGGCTTCGTGCCGACATGGACGCGCTTCCCGTAACGGAGCGAAATTCCCTGCCGTTCGCATCCAAAGAAAAGTCGGAATACAACGGTCAAACGGTCGGCGTAATGCACGCCTGCGGGCACGACAGCCACGTCGCAATGCTTTTGGGCGCGGCGCAAGTTCTGTCCGCGATGAAGGCTCAAATCAAGGGCACGGTCGTTTTTATCTTTCAACCGGCGGAAGAAGGCGCGCCGGCAGGCGAACAGGGCGGCGCGGATTTGATGGTCAAAGAAGGCGTTCTGGATAATCCGAAGGTCGACGCGGTTTTCGGCATTCACATCAACGCGCAAACTGAAATCGGCACGATAAAATATAAACCGGGAGCGTTTATGGCTTCGAGCGATTGGTTTTCCATCAAAGTCAAAGGCAAACAGACGCATGGCGCGTACCCGTGGCTCGGCATCGACCCGATTGCGACCGCCGCGCAGATTATTAACGGTTTGCAGATGATTGTTTCGCGCCAATCGGAGCTGACAAAATCGCCGGTCGTCATCACGGTCGGTAAAATCAATGGCGGCGTGCGCGAAAACATCATTCCCGAAGAGCTGACGATGGCAGGCACAATCCGCACGCTCGATTCCGCGATGCAAAAGGACGTGCACGAAAAAATCCGCCAGACCGCGACGAAAATCGCCGAAAGTATGGGCGCGACCGCCGAAGTTTCGATTGAAACTAAAACGCTCGTGACCTATAACACGCCGGATTTAGTCAAAAAAATGCTGCCGTCGCTCCGGAAATCGGCGGACGCGGTCGAGGAAACCGAATGGGTCACGGGCGCGGAAGATTTTTCGTTTTACGGGACTAAAGCGCCGACGTTTTTCTTCTACGTCGGCGGAATGCCGAAAGGCGCTGACGTAAAAAAGACGGCGGCGCACCACACGCCCGACTTTTTTATTGACGATTCACGTCTCGATGTCGGCGTGAAAGCGTTTTGCAATATCGTTTTCGATTACCAATAAAGCGTCAAAAAGGGTTAAAAGATTAAAAGGGAAAAAGGGAAAAAGCGGGCGTGTTGATTAGCCCAACTTTTTCCCTTTTTCCCTTTTAACCTTTTTATGCTTGCAGATGCGCTTCGACAAACCACAACAATTTATCAATCGAGCGCGAAATTCCCGTAAATAAATCCGCCGTGTCCTTGTCGCCCAGCTCGTCCGTCCGGTCGATGTCGGCGCGCACTTTTTTGCCGAAATCCGCGAGCGCGTTTGAAAGTGCGTCAACGTGCGCCGCGCCGTCCGAGATTTCGAGCGGATATTCGCTCAAAGACGAATTCTGCGCCGCGACGCGAACCGTTCCGAGCGCCACGCCGCCGAGCGTCGTAATGCGTTCGGCAATATCGTCAACGTGCGGGTCGAGCGCGCTTGAAACCTGGTCGAAAAGCTCGTGCAGGGCAATGAAATTCATGCCTTTAACGTTCCAGTGCGCTTGTTTTGCCTGCGATTTCAAATCGCTTGCGTCCGCCAGCCGCTGATTCAAAATCCCGATAATTTTTTCCCTTGCGTCTTTTTCAATATCAATTTTAGTGTTATGTAATTCCATAATTTTTTCCCTCAATTTAGAATTATTCTAATTCTAAAATCTTCCGATGTCAAATCCCGAAAGATAAAATTTCCAACCTTTTACGAGCCTATTGCATATACTTAAGATATAGGTTTTTATGATATTTCTGCAAAATACAAATTCAAACAGTTCATACCGAGCGGTTGAAAATGTGAGAACGATTTACGATGTCACGCGTGCGTCAATCGACAATCTGATAGATTCGATATTCGCCCGTCTGCCGTATATTCTCGCCGGCATCCTTGTTTTCCTGCTTTTCTGGCTGCTCGCCAAGCTGGTTAAAAAGATATTCTGGTCGGCGTCGGGCAGAACGCGGCTCGATGGTCGGCTGCGGATTCTTTTCAGCCGTTTGATATTTATCTTT
>DASWRC010000034.1:0-12546 GCA_036403375.1 Pyrinomonadaceae bacterium | reverse complement strand
ATATAAATATTTGATTAATAAGTTACGAAATCAATGACGACTTCCCTGTTTTTCAGATTTTCCGATTCATACTGCTCCGCGCTCATTTTCAGGATGCGATAAAATTCATCTTCCGCGCCGCTGCCGAAAGTATCGTCAAAGCTCCCGCTGCCGTAATATTCGATTAGACCGTGAAGCTTTTCGCCGGCGGTTTCTTCAAAAGCGAAGGTTTCCAGATTTCCGCCGCCGCCCATCGGATGATTGAAATAATACTCCAAAGTAAATTTTCGATTTTCAAAATCAATCGTCAATTCGACGCATTCTTCAAAGTTTCGCAGTCCTTTTTGGCTGAGCCATTTCATTTGCTTTTCTCAATTTCGGTCAGCGTCCATTCTTTCACGGTTTCACGCAGCTCATTAAGATGTTCGTCGAAGAAATGACCGCAGTTTTCAAAAATCACGAATTCGGTTTCCGTGTTTGCCGCAACTTTGTCAACCAATTTTTGAACGTTTTCGAGCGCGCCGAATTCGTCCCGGTCGCCGTGAACGAACAGAATCGGTTTGCGTAAGTTTTCCAAATAATCGAAATCGTCGTATTTATCGACCGGCGTGCCGATTGAAATTAATCGAACGACGCTCTCATGCGTCATTCCGACTTCGCTGCCGATTCGCGTGCCGAACGAAAATCCGGCGAGCGTTATTGGCTGATTCGGGTAATTTTCCGCCAGATAATCCAGGCAATCGCGCACGTCCTGTTTTTCCGCCGCGCCGTCGTGCTCGCCGCCGGAAGCGCCGACGCCGCGAAAATTAAAGCGCAAAGTTATTAATCCGGCGTCAACCAATCCGGCGGCAGCGCGGAAAACGACTTTGTTGTGCATCGTTCCGCCGCCCAGAGGATGCGGGTGACAGACGAGCGCGACCCCGCGCGCCGCGCCCGAAGGTTCCTTCAAAATCGCTTCCAATTGCCCGACCGACGCCGGTATAAACAGATTGCCTTTCGGATACATATTTAAATTTACGATTTTAGATTTTGGGTTTTCGATTTGCAAATCGGCTTTTAATCAATCCGCGGTAAATCCGTCGAGAAGCGTTATTGCGAGTTAAAAATTTTAGAAATTATACAGTTGAAAGAAAAGTTTTCGGAATAGCTGAGAGATGAGAGTTGATAACTGATAGATTTTATCTTTCATCTCTTAACTTTCATCTTTCATCTATTCCGGAAAGTTGCTGCTGAAAATTGGAGCGTTAGTTCTTAAACTCGGAGGCTCCGGGTTTCAAATTTTACGGCGGAATTTTAACAATCTGTGTCCGACGCTTAATAATTTCGGTCGGCAAAAGGGCTTTTCAAAAAGTTTTGGGTTGATTTTACCACCCAATGATTAAACGGTTTGCTTTATTTCGCGGCGATTTCTGCTACAATTTTATCTTTCGATTCGCTATCTTTTTCAGATTTACAAAAGCATTAATAATGGAAGAAATTCTTAACGACAATCCCGAAACAATCGCCGAAGAAAAGAGAGAGAACGCGCCCCGTCCCGTCGAAACCAGGCAAACGTGGCGGCAGTGGCTCGAAACCGACGCGGCTGTCAGGACGGTTTATCTGGTTTTCGGTTTTCTGGTCATCGTTCTGCTGATGACGCGCCTGCAATTTTCGACCGACGCGATTTGCTGCGGCGATTGGGACGGTTATTATCACATCGGCTGGAGTCAGGAACTCTGGAACAGTTTCAAATCGGGTCACTGGCTGCCCGAATTCAAATGGCTGCCCCTGACGGTTCTGAACCCGAAGGATTACGCCGACCATCATTTTCTTTTTCACCTTTTGCAGATTCCGTTCCTGTGGTTTTTTGAACCCGTGACGGCGGCAAAAGTCGCGGCGGTGGTGTTTTCCAGCCTGGCGATTTTCTCGGTTTACTGGCTGCTTTACCGCTATCAGGTCGATTATCTGCTGCTCTGGCTGATGGCGCTTTTAACGTGCGCGAACCCGTTCTTTTACCGCATGAATATGGCGAAAGCGCCGCCCCTGACGATTATCATTTCGGTTATCGGGATTTACCTGCTGTTCGAGCGCAAATACGTCTGGCTGCTGCCCTTAATGTTCGCGTTTGTCTGGACTTACAGCCTGTTTCCGCTGCTCTTTTTCGCGGCAATCTTCTGGACGTTAATTATCGCCTGGAACGAGCATCGTTTTGAATGGCGACCGCTTGCATACACCGGCGGCGGAATGGTTTTAGGCAACATTATCAACCCGTATTTTCCGCAAAACTTAGGACTTTTCTGGGAACATTTCGTCACGAAAATCAAAATCGGGACGGATTTTGCCGTGCCGGTCGGCGGCGAATGGTATCCGTATTCGGGACAGGAATTGCTGACGCATTTTCCGGTCGCGATGATTGCGATGCTTGTCGGCTATATTCTTTTCGCGCCGAAAAACAGTAAACTGCCCGAAAAAGCGACGTTCTTTTTGATGTTTGTGACCCTTCTGCTGCTTTCGCAGTTTCGCTCGAAACGCTTTGCCGAATATTTTCCGCCGTTCGCGATTCTGTTCGCGGCGTTTAGCTGGAAAGAATTTCTGGTTCCCGACGCGCCGCAATTGCCCGAAGAATTCAAGCGCGAAATCGAACCATATCTCGATGCCGACAAACCGACCGAATCGCAGGGCTGGACGGCAACCGTCAAGCTGGCGGGCATCTGGACGCTGGGAATTATCCTCGGCGGCGTGATGTTCTACAACTTCATCGGCATCGATTTCAGCAGCAGCGAAACGTTGAGCAAACTGCCGTTCATGGCAAGTCTCAAACAAATCGGGCTTTTAACCGACATTCGCGGCAACGATGCGAACGATAAATATCGCCGCGCCGCCGAATGGATGACCGGCAAAGACCCGAACGGCAACGACAATATTGCGCCGGGCGAGCGAATTTTTAACTGCAACTGGGACGATTTTCCGAAACTGTTCTACTACGACCGCAAACACGTCTATGTTTACGGGCTTGACCCGAATTATCTTTACTCGGAAAATCCGGAGCTTTACAACGTCATCGGCGACATCACCGCGGGCAAAAAAGACGATGCCGCCGAGATTATCCGCGATAAGTTCGGGGCGCGTTTTATTATGACCGACGCCAAAGAAAACGAGGAAATGACCGCGAAGCTGCTCGACAGCGGCTGGGCGGAAATGGTCTACGAGGACGACGAAGCGCGAATCTTGAAAATACGCGGGGCGAAGGGCGAACCACCGAAAGAAGCGATTGACACCCCGCCCGAAACGCCGGAAGAGAAGAAAATTCTCGACGAACAGGAGAAAAACGACGCGAAAAACGCGGCGAATGTGAATGATGAAGAAGTTGAAGAGAAATAGAACAGAAGCAGAGAAAGGGAGAAAAGGAGAAAAGGGGATTTTTTCGTTCTCGAAATTTCTTCTTTTTTCCTCGATTCTCATTTTAATTTTAACGAGTTTCGGGTGTCAGCCGAATCAGACGATTTTGAAGGATGCCGCCCCGCCGCCGACGCCTCTTTCGACGGTCGAATCGAAAAAAACTACGCTTGAAGAAGATTTGCTTGAAATGCAGACGGCAGATTTCGATTACATTTTCGTCTTCCGGCGTAAGGACGGCGGTGTTTTTGACAAAGACGACCAGAAATATTTGCGAAACAATACGCCGCTCGAAACCAATCGCTGGCGCAAGAGCGACGACGGCAAAGCCTTTATTGCCGGTTCGGGCTTCAGTTTTACGCCCGAACAAATGACTGCGCTGCGAAACCGTTTTATCGTCGAGGATTATTCAAAACCCGAATTCAAAGACGCCGCCAATAAAACGGCAAATACGAATACCAACAAACCGCAGGCGAATAAATAGAGTTCAGAGTTCAGAGTTCAGAGTTCAGAGTTCAGAGTTCAGAGTTTAGAGTTTAGAGTTAAAAGAAAACCGACTCTGAACTACTAATAAAAGGAGAGAAACAGGTGGCTGACAAAGAAATACGCGAAAAAAGATCGACCGCCCGGAGAGTTTTTCTCGACCCGTCGTCGCCGCCGACGCGCTCCGTTATTCGCCTCGTACTGGTTTTCCTCATTTCGCTGCTCCTGTTCGCGGGCATTTTGTTTCTTGCCTATCAACTGAGCGGTTTAATTTTTCTCGTTTTTCTTTCCATATTTTTCGGTTATCTCATCGACCCTTTGGTGCGCGCAATTCGCCAGCCGTTTAAGGAACGAAATCTTGAAAAACTGATGCCGCGCTCCCTGGCGATACTTATTTCCTACATCATAGTTTTTACAATCCTCGGCGCCGGCATCGCGTATCTTGCGCCGCTCGTGTCGGAACAGGCAAAGGATTTGACAAAAAATATTCCCGATTACCTTAAATCCGGGCAGTCGGGATTCAACGACCTGAACCGGCGTCTTCGCATCCCGGAAGAAACGCAGAAACAAATCGGGGAAAGAATCAACACGACGCTCGGCGAAATCGGCTCCTACGTGACCGCGTCTCTGCTGACGATTATTTCGTTTGCGCCGTGGCTGGTTTTGATTCCCGTGCTGGCATTCTTCTTTCTTAAAGACATTAATATTTTCCGGCTTTTGTTTTTGCGGACTTTTCCTTCGGGGCATTGGCGCGCCCGCGCCGAGATGGTTCTCGAAGACGTCAATAAAACGCTCCGCGCCTATGCGCGCGCGCAGCTTTTTTCGTGTGTCCTGATTGGTTTAACGTGTACGCTCGGGTTTTACGTGCTCGGTTTGAATTACGTGATTCTGCTCGGAATACTTGCCGGCATCTTTGAATTCGTTCCGCTTATCGGTCCGTTGACAATCGGAATTTGCGCTATTGTCGTCGCTTCGGTTTCAGTCGGCTGGAAAACCGGTCTTTATGTCGCGCTTTTCCTGATTGTCCTAAGGATTCTGCAGGATTATGTTTTTTACCCGCGGATTGTCCGCGACGGCGTTCATATGCACCCGCTGGCAATTATCCTGTGCGTTCTCGCGGGCGAGCAGATCGCAGGAATTCCGGGCGTTTTCATTTCGATTCCGCTCGTCGCGCTGGCGACGGTCATTTATCGCCATTTTCTCGAACACAGCGCGACGAAAGGCGTTTTCTCCGGGTGGCTCGAAACAAAGGAAGTGACGGTCACGGAAGTCAAGGCGAAACCGGCGAGACAATAAGGAGATTTACCGGAAAATGTCATCTTCGGCGTCGTTAATCTTACTCTTTTTTATCCTGTGCTTTCTCGTGCTGCTCGTCTATTTTCTCGTCGTCCGCGCCTTTTACAGGGGCGACAGGAAAGAACCGCCCGCTAAAAAAGTAAAAAGTAAAAAGTAAAAGGCAAAAGAATCATTTCCGAACTTTTGCCTTTTACTTTTTACTTTTTACCGGAAATCTATTTCCCGACGATTTTATCGATTCCGAGAATTATATAATACGAAACCGCCGCGATAACGCCCGCTGCCGGGATTGTCAGAACCCACGCCCAGACGATTCTGCCCGCGACGCCCCATTTGACCGCCGAAAGCCGCTTGGTCGAGCCGACGCCGACGATTGCGCCGGTAATCGTGTGCGTCGTCGAAACCGGAATCCCGAAGTGCGTCGCGATGGCGAGCGTAATCGCGCCAGCCGTTTCCGCGCAAAATCCGCCGACGGGCTGGAGCTTAGCGATTTTCGAACCCATCGTTTTAACGATGCGCCAGCCGCCCGTCAAAGTTCCGAGACCGATGGCGGCGTGCGCCGAAAGTACGACCCAAAGCGGAATATCGGGTAATGAGCCGTCCGCCGAACCTTTGAGAAAACCACCCGCAATTAAAACTGCCGTGATGATTCCCATCGTTTTCTGCGCATCGTTGCCGCCGTGACCGAGCGAGTAGGCGGCGGCAGAAAATAATTGCCCGACGCGAAAACCTTTATCAATTTTGGAAATTGACGTGTTACGGAAAATCCAATAAACCGAGAGCATCAGCAGAAACCCGAGCGTCATCCCTATCAGCGGCGCGCCGATAATAAAGGCGAGCGTCAGATACCAGCCCGACGGAATAATCACGCTGAAACCGCCCGAAGCAGCGACCGCCGCGCCCGCGTAACCGCCGATCAGCGCGTGCGAGCTCGACGTTGGCAGACCGAGATACCACGTAATTAAATTCCACGCGATAACGCCCAAAAGACCTGCCAGCAGAACGTAGAGATGAAACTCCTTCGGAATCGGCTTTAAATCTACAAGACCGCCGCCGATCATTTTTGCGACGCCGGTTCCGAAGATTGCAAAAGCGATAAAATTGAAAAACGCCGCCCACGCGACCGCGACGCCCGGCGAGAGAACGCGCGTCGAAACGACGGTCGCAATCGAATTTGCGGCGTCGTGCATCCCGTTCGTATAGTCAAAAACCAGCGCAACGATAATGATAAAAATTGCCAGTATCTGTGTAGTTTCCATAGTTTCAGTGGTCAGTAGTCGGCGGTCGGTGTTCAGAATAAGACAATACTGTCCACTGATCACCGACCACCGACCACCGCTTTAGCCGTGTTTTAAAATTACACTTTCGATGATATTGGCAACGGTTTCGCAGCGGTCGGTGGCGTTCTCTAAAATTTCGTAAAGTTCCTTCCATTTAATAACCGTCAGCGGGTCGGTCGCATTATTGAAAAGCGCGCCGATAGCGCGAAAATAAACGTCGTCGGCTTCGTTTTCGAGGCGGTGGATTTCGACGATGTGCTGGTTCATCCCGTCGGGTTTGCTGAGCATCGAAACGGCGGAATGAATCTCCATCGCCTGGCTTTGAATGACTTTCGCAAGCTGTTTGGCGTGGTCGCTGATTTCGGTGATGCCGTACATAATAACCGCCCGCGCGCCCGCATCGACGTAATCGCAAACGTCGTCGAGGGCGACGACGAGCGTAAAAATATCTTCGCGGTCGAACGGCGTGATAAACGATTTATTGAGTTTGGTGGTAATCGTATGCGTCAGCTCGTCGCAGGCGTGTTCCGCGTCTTTGATGCGTCTTGACTGCGCTTCGAAGTTCGTGCTCTCGTCGTGCATCATCTCGACCAGCGCGGTCGAAGCGTCCTGAATTTTTTCCGTAACTTGCGAAAAGAGCGTAAAATATTCGTCTTCCCGCGGTAATAAACTAAAGCCCATTTTTAGAATCTCCGTTGACTTAAAATTGACTGCAAATTATAGAACTCAAATATATCCTGATGTTACCAGACTTATCCGTTTTTCTAAAATTTAGCCCGTTTTAGGTCTTACAACCTTATTTTCTTCACGCTTACAAGGTTCTGATTATACTGACCGCGCGAAACGGGACTAACCGCGCGAAACAGAAATGTAACATTTATTTAACACGCGCTCTTTTCCCCTGCCGTCTTAAATATAATTTTAAGCAAACGCGCAATTAGCGGGCGTTCATCTTAACAGCGCATTGCACGGCTTTATTGCTTATCCGGTAAATTTTGCATAGACTTATAAAAAAATTTTGGAGGAGATAAATGAAAAGATTTAATTCAGGCAGAAATTTTGCGGCGCTGATTCTGGTTTGGACAATGCTGGCAGCGCCTTTGGCGATGTTCGCGCAAACCCGGGTTGTCGCGCCGAAAAATAAATACAAGGTGCAGGAAGACATCAAGCTCGGACGCGAGACGGCAACCAAGGTCGAACAGCAAATGCCGATTTTGCGCGACGCCGAATCGACCGCCTATCTCGAAAGCGTCGGTCGCCGGCTGGTCAACAATATCCCGACGGAATTTCAACAATCGGCGTTTCAGTATTCCTTCAAAATCGTCAACGCCAGCGACATCAACGCGTTCGCGCTGCCGGGCGGACCGATGTATGTCAATCGCGGAATGATTGAAGCCGCCAAAACCGAAGGCGAAATGGCGGGCGTCATGGCACACGAAATCTCGCACGTCGCGCTCCGGCATTCGACCGCGCAGGCGACGCAGCAAAGCAATCCGCTGAAACAGATTTTAGGCATCGGCGCGGTTATCGCCGGCGGCGTCGTGCTCGGGCAAACCGGCGCGGCAATCGGGCAGACGCTCTATAACGGCTTGCTCGTTTACCCGTACAGCCGCGAATACGAAACGCAAGCCGACACGCTCGGCGCGCAAATCTTAGCGCGCGCCGGCTACGACCCGCACGATTTGGCGAACATGTTCAAGACGATTGAGCGCCAGAGCGGCGGGAGCGGTCCCGAATGGCTGAGCACGCATCCTTCGCCCGCCAACCGCTACGAAAACATCAACCGCGAAGCGGGTCTGCTTCAGGTTTCGCGCACCCCGATAAAACTTACGGCTGGTTTCGAGCGCATTCAAGCCAAGCTCAAACGCCTGCCGCCCGCCAAATCGATGAAGGACATCGACGCCGAAAATCAGCGAAACGGCGGCGGCGGTAATAATGACGGCGGCTCGACAAACCCGACTTCGGGCGGCAGATACGAGACGCGGGTCGAGTATCCTTCGTCAAGCGCGCGCAGTTATTCGCCCGCGTCGTGGCTTTCGCTGAGTGTACCGGACAACTGGCAGAATTTTCCGTCAAACACAGAAGCCTGGTTTGCGCCCGAAGGCGCCTACGGCGACCAGGGAATCACGCGCGGCGTGCTCGTCGGGACTTACAAACCGCAAAGCCAAAATTTGAGTGCGGCGACCGATGAATACGTGAAAGGAATTCTCCAAAGCAATGATTACCTGCGGCAAAACGGCGCCTACACGCGCACGACAATCAGCGGGCGCACGGGTTTTTCGAGCGTTCTTTCAGGACGCTCGCCCGTCACGAACAAAACCGAAGTAACGACTGTTTACACGACCTCGCTCAGCGACGGGCAGATACTCTATGTCGTCACGGTCGCGCCGCAGGACGAAGCCGCGAACTACAATACCGCTTTCCGCAATATACTTCGCTCGATTCGCTTAAGCGATTAAAGAGGAAACCTGGAAAAATAGAAAAGGGAAAAAGTTAGTTGGCGTTATTCAACAAAACTTTTTCCCTTTTCCGCTTTTATAAACATCGTTCTAAAGACCGGCAGCTCTTTTTCCTCGACCGCTTTTTCGCGCTCGGTTTTGACCGGAAAAGGGTTTTCTCCGGTCGGAACCTCACCCAAGCTGACGTCTTCTCTGAACAAATCGAACATTTCCTGTGCCAGAAATTCGATGTCGGTCTGCACAAAAATTCTGCCGCCCGGCGCTAAATGACGGACGACCGCTTCGATTAATTCCGCATTGACCATCCGGCGCTTCGCGTGTTTTTTCTTAAACCACGGGTCGGGAAACTGAATCGTCACGGTTTGCAGAACGCCGTCCGGAATTTTTTCGAGCAATTTATCGAGCGTGACCATCGCGTTGCAGAACTCGTAATGCAGATTCGTCAAACCGGCTTCGTGCGCAAGCCGGTTTCCTTCCGCGACGAGCGGCTCGCGGATTTCGACGCCGAGAAAGTTTCGCTCGCGTTCAATCTCCGCCATTCGCAGAATAAACCGCCCGCGCGCGCAGCCGATGTCTAAAAATAAAGGCAGCTCGGGCTCGCTAAAAACCTTTTCAAGCTCAATCGGCGCGGGCGTAAAGTTATAAAAAGGCGCAAGCGGATTAACGTGCTGGTGAACTCTGACTCTCGGCATTTTTACGTAAAACCTATTTGATTAACTCCGGAATTTCGGGAAAAGGAATGACGACGATTCCTAAAAGCAATAAGATACTGAAAATCGCGGTTAAAATAAAAATTCCGAGCGACGCCGCGCCGAAAATTCCGGCTGCGCTGCCGGTTTCGCGCGGGTCTTTGTATAAATCGCTCGGAATCTGAATCAAACCGTAAAGCGCCCCGAAAAGCAAACCGCCGAGATGCCCGAAATTATCAACCATCGGTACGTTTTCGGAATCTCGACCGAGATAGTTAATTGAAATCCCCATGACGGCGATAAATCCAATATTGAAAAGCATATTTTTCAAAAAGCCTTCGGGAAGAAGTTTGCGGCGCTTGTAACCGTAAATCGTCAGATAACCGAGAAAGCCGATAATGCCGCCGGACGCGCCGACCGAGCTCTGGGGCACAAAAACCAAACTCAAAATCCCGCCGCAAATCGCCGAAAAAAGAAAAACTATCGCTAAATGCGCGCGATTTGAAAGCGTTTCGATAAGCTTGCCGAGCACGTAAAGCGCGTAGCAATTAAAAAATAAATGCGCGAACCCGCCGTGCAGCGCCGCGCCTGTCAAAATTCTCCAATACTGCCCGTGTTGAAAAAGCTGTTTGACGAAACCGGCAATCAAAACAGAAACGTTAATCCGCCCTAAATCCTTTGCTTCTTCTCCGCCCGCCGCCAACTGGCAAAGAAAAACCGCGACCAGGAACGCGATTAAAATAACCGTGTAAAGCGGAAAAACGGCAGTTGCCCGCCGGTAACCCGCCGATTCGCGTTCAGTTTCTTCCGCCCGCGGTTCTTCGCTTCGAGATTCTGGAGACATAGTTTTTGAGGGATGAGGGCAGAGGGATGAGGGATGCACGCAAAATGCTTTTTTCACCGCTCTGCCCGCATCTCTTACATAGCAAGTCCGCCGTCGGGTTGAATTACTTGCCCGGTAATGTAACGCGCGGAATCGGAAAGCATGAAACAAGCGATTTCGGCAACTTCCTGCACGTTTCCAAGCCGCCCGAGCGGAATCTGCGACAGAATTTTTTCGCGATATTCGGCGTTCATCTCCGACGCCATCTCGGTTTCTATAAGCCCGAGCGCGAGTGCGTTAACCGTAATCCTGCGGCTCGCGATTTCTTTCGCGAGCGCTTTTGTCAAACCAATCATGCCCGCTTTCGACGCCGAATAATTCGTCTGCCCGAGCATTCCGACGACGCCCGAAATCGAAGCGATATTCAAAATCGAACCGCCCTCAGCGTTCTTCATCATCGGGCGCAAAACCGCCTTTGAAAAATTCCACGCGCCCTTCAGATTCGTATCCATTACCGAATCCCAATCGTCTTCCTTCATCCGCAATATCAGCGTGTCGCGCGTGATTCCGGCATTGTTCACCAAAAAATCAATCGTCCCAAACTCGCCGGTCACCTGTTTGACAAAATCAGCCGACGATTCAGTGTTCGCGACATCGCACTGCGCCGCCAGCGCCTTGACGCCCAAACTCTCGATTTCCGCCTTCAGCCGTTCGGCTTCATCCGCGCTCCGCGCATAATTAAACGCGACATTCGCGCCGCGCCGCGCCAACTCCGAGACAATCGCCTTCCCGATGCCGCGCGTGCCGCCGGTGACGATTGCCGATTTTCCTTCAAATTGTTTTTCGCTCATAAATTTAAGTTTACATTTTAGACGAGTTGGACGAATTAGGGCAATTCGCCTATTATTTGTGCAGTATGAAAAGAGGTTGGCGGAAAATCTTCTGGACAGTTTTATGGGCTTTTGTTTTAGTTTCGTTTGCGACGGCGCAAGCGCCGTCTTTCGTCATTAAAAACGCAATGATTATTGACGGCACGGGACGCGCGGCGTTTCGCGGCGACGTGCGCGTGAAAGGCGATAAAATCGTTAAAATCGGCAGGGTTAAAGCGAAACGGAGTGAAACCGTTCTGGACGCCGGCGGCAAGGTTCTCGCACCGGGATTTATTGACATTCATAATCATTCCGAATCGGGTTTGCTTCGCGAAGGCACGGCGGCGAATCAGGTTTCGCAGGGAATTACGACGATTCCGGTCGGTCCCGACGGCGGCTCGCCGTTTCCGCTGGGCGAATATTTTGCGAAATTGCAGGGCAAGATTGCGCCGAACGTCGGCGCTTTTATCGGTCACGCGAGCTTGCGCGAGCAGGTGATGAACGGCGATTACAAGCGACAAACCACGCCCGCAGAACTCGAAAAAATGCTGGTTTTGATGAAGCAGGCAATGAAAGAAGGCGCATTCGGCTTATCTTCCGGGCTTGAATACGATACCGGTTTTTCGGCTTCGACCGAGGAATTGATTGCGCTCTCAAAGGTCGCCGCGAGATACGGCGGAATTTACATGACGCACATGCGCGATGAGGAAGAAGGAATGCTCGACGCGCTTCGCGAGGCGATTCGCATCGGCAGGGAGGCGCGCCTGCCCGTGCAGATTTCGCATATCAAGATGGGTAACCGCAACGTTTGGGGAAAATCGACCGAAGCGATTGCGCTGATTGAAAGTGAAAGAAAAAACGGCTTCGATATCACGGCGGACGCTTACCCTTACACGGCTTGGGCTTCGACGATTACCGTGCTCGTCCCTTCGCGCAAACACGAAGACCGCAGCGAGGTTGAAAAAGGCTTGAGCAATGTCGGCGGCGCTGACAAGGTATTGATTACGTCCTGCGCTGCACATCGCGACTACGAAGGCAAAACGCTGGACGAAATCGCGCGCTCACAAACCACGTCGCCCGTTGACGTTTACATCCAAATCGTCAAATCGGGCGGCGCCGGCGTGGTCTGCAATTCGATGAACGAAACGGACGTGAAAAATTTCTATCAGCAATCCTGGGTAATGGTTTCGAGCGACGGCGGAATCGGCAGCCGGCACCCGCGCGGCACGGCGACCTTCACGCGTGTTCTGGCGCGTTTCGTGCGTGAGAATAAATGGTTTTCACTCGAAGAAG
>DASWRC010000033.1:0-4848 GCA_036403375.1 Pyrinomonadaceae bacterium | reverse complement strand
AATTATCACTCATTTTTTTTTGCTTTGAAAAAAAAAATCCAAATTTACGGTTTTTTAGTTGGAAAATCTTAATAAAATAAGTGTATGCTTAATAGTTAATGTTTGAGGCGAAAGTCTTCTCTCTAACATCAGCTCCGGCAGTTTTTTGAGAGCGATTTCCCCCCTTTTCGGCGCACAAACTTTTAAAACACAAATTTAAAACGGAACAGTTAATATAAAATGGCATTTAAGTCTTTATTTAGTTTATTTTCGAGTGATTTGGCGATTGACCTCGGTACCGCCAACACGCTCGTCTATGCAAAAGGTCGCGGCATTGTCGTCAGCGAACCTTCCATCGTTGCAATCAATAAAGTAACGAATCAGGTCGAGGCGGTCGGGCGCGACGCGAAAGAAATGCTTGGGCGCACGCCGGGCAATATCGTCGCGATTCGCCCGATGAAGGACGGCGTCATCGCCAATTTCGAAGTCACGGAAAAAATGCTCCAGCATTTTATTCGCAAAGCGCATAACGGCAAATCGTGGGTGCGCCCGCGCGTCGTTATCGGTATTCCTTCCGAGATTACGCAGGTCGAACGCCGCGCCGTCGAAGATTCGGCGTATCGTGCCAAGGCTTCGGAAGTTTACCTCGTCGAAGAAGCGATGGCGGCGGCAATCGGCGCCGGGCTGCCCATCACCGAGCCGCACGGCAACATGGTCGTCGACATCGGCGGCGGCACGACCGACATCGCCGTCATCTCGCTGTCGGGTATCGTTTATTCGCGCGCCGTGCGCGTCGCCGGCAACGAGATGGACGAAGCCATCACGCAGTTTATCAAACGCAAATACAATCTTTTAATCGGCGAACGCACTGCGGAAGCCATCAAAATCGCGCTCGGTTCCGCGTTTCCCCTTGACGAACCGCTTTCGATGGAGGTTCGCGGACGCAACCTGATCGAGGGAATTCCCAAAACCATTACCATCACGGACGAAGAAATTCGCGAGGCACTTTCAGATGCCGTTTCAACCATTATCAACGCCGTGCGTGTCGCATTAGAACGCACGCCGCCCGAGCTTTCCGCCGACATCGTCGAGCGCGGAATCGTTCTGACCGGCGGCGGCGCGCTGCTGAAAAATCTTGATAAGAGATTGATGATTGAAACCGGTCTGCCGGTCGTGCTGGCAGACGACCCGCTTTCTTCCGTCGTGCTTGGGACGGGCAAAATGCTTTCAGACATTGAGCTTCTGAAGCGCGTCAAATGGGATAATTCATTAATGACAGGAAGTTAAAATCAGTGGTCGGCGGTCGGTAGTCAGTGGACAGTAATTGTCTTTTTCTGACCGCCGGCTACCGACCACTGACCACTATTTAGAGATGGTAGAGCGAAGTCAGAAAGAAGTTTGGAGACTCACGCCCTGGCTGATGATTGCCCTTTTGCTGGGCAATTTTCTGCTTATGGCGTATGACGCCAAGACCACTTCACAGGAAAGAGTTATTCGCGTCTGGACGCAGGCGTTTGCCAATTTCGTGCAGTCGCCGGTAACGACCGTTACGTCATCGGTCAACAATTTTTTTCAAACTTTTGTAAATTTACGCTCGGCGCAGACCGAAAACGACCAGCTCAAACAGCGCGTTCAGGAGCTGGAAGTCGAGGTTCAGCAAAAGCAGGAGCTAACGAAAGAGAACGAAAATTTAAAGACGCTGCTTGCTTTAAAGAACGAAGGAAAATATAAAGTTTTGCCCGCGCAGGTCATCGGACGGGACCCGTCGTTGTGGTTCGATTCGGCGATTATCAATCGCGGCAGTCTCGACGGCGTCAAACTGAACATGCCGATTGTCAATAACGGCGGTCTTATCGGCAGAGTTATTGCGGTCAGCCCGATTACGGCGCAGATAAATCTGATTACCAAAGACCGCTCGGCGCTCGGCGGCGTAATCGGCGAACTCGGCACGTCGAACGCGCTCGGTGTCGTTAATGCCAACGGGAAGCGTGAAGTTCTTGAGATGGGCTATATTCCGGGAACAATCGAAGTTCAGCCGGGCGAGATGGTTTACACGACCGGGCAGGACGGAATTTATCCGGCAGGCTTGAAAATCGGCGAAGTCGTCGAAGTCAAGCCCGGTTCGGCAACTGTCCCGCAGCAGATTTTTATTAAACCGAGCGCGCGGCTTTATTCGATGGAAGAAGTCGCCGTCCTGCTCTACGAACCGCCTGCCAAGCCCGAATTCGAAAAAACTTTGCCGAACGCAACGAAAGACGATAAAAAGAAGAAGTAGCGAGTCGCAGAGTTGAGAGTCAAAGGATTTTTCTCTCAACTCTGCGACTCTCAACTAGAAAATGGAACAGGTCAAAATCACAGTCGCGTTAATCATCGCCATTTTGCTTCAGTGGACGCTTCGCAACGTCCATGAAACATTTATGTACGTTGATTTTCCGCTGATCATTATCGTTTACGCCGCCTTACAGAGAAACACCATCAGAGCGCTCCTTTTCGGAATGATTTCCGGCATCGCGATCGACGCGCTGAGCGGCGGGCTGCTCGGCGCCAACGGATTCACGAAAACCCTTATTGCATTTGTCGTTTCCGAGATTGCGCGGCGCGTCTACCTGGACAACCTTTTATTACAGATTCCCGTCATAGCAGGTGCTTGTTTGGTAGATAGTTTAGTGTATTACGGACTGCATCGTTTGTTTGGACAAGACCTGTCCACATCGCTTTTCGTGATGGTCGCCTACCGGCTGATCGGAACGACCATCGCAGGAACGATAATTTATTTAATTTTGGGAAGTTTTTCGGTTGACAGCCTGAAAAGAAGAAAGCGCGACTCATTTGCGTCGCGCCGACAAACCCGCCGGCGAAACCCGATACGGTTAGGAAAAAGATAAAAGAGTTAAGAGTCGAGAGTGGAGAGTTCGACTAATTTCTTACTCTCCACTCTCGACTCTTAACTCGCCACTCGAAATATGAAAGTTTACGACCATACACAGAATCTTGGCATCCGCGTCGGCACGATTCAGATAATCGCGTTTGTTCTGCTGACAATCCTGGGCGCGCGGCTTTATTATCTGCAAATCGTGAAAGGCGAATACTACGCCGACAAAGCGGAAAATCAGCGCATTCGTCTGATTCCGATTCCGGCGCCGCGCGGCGCGATTTTCGACCGCAACGGCAAGATTCTCGTCGATTCGCGCCCGACCTATAACGTCACGCTTTCGAACGAACCGATTAAAAAAATCGATGTTTCCGAGCGCGTAGACGATTACGCGCAAGGTCTCAACGTTGACCGGCAATACGTTGTCGAGCGGCTTAATCTCATCAAAAAGCAAAACGAATTTGAAACGATGGTCTTGAAGGAAAACGCCACCATTCAGGACATTACATGGGTCGAAGCGCACACGATGGAATACCCCGAGCTGCGCGTCGAATTGCAGCCGCAGAGATATTATCCGCACAAGGAAATTCTCGCTCACGTGCTCGGGTACGTCGGCGAAATCAGCCCGAAAGAACTCGAAAACCCGGAAACTAAAGCAAAAGGCTTGCGTGCCGGCGACATTGTCGGCAAAGGCGGGCTCGAACAGTATTACGACGAATTTCTGCGCGGTCGTCCCGGCTACCGCAAAGTCATCGTTGACAGTCGCGGGCGCGTGCAGAGCGAAATTGAAGTCGTGCCGCCGCAAGCCGGTCAGGATTTGATTTCGACGGTTGACCTCGATTTACAGTTAGCCGCGGAAAATCAGCTTGCCAATTCGGCGACAAAACGCGGAACGATTATCGCGACCGACCCGAACAACGGCGAGATTCTGGTGATGGCTTCGCAGCCGTCGTTCGACCCGAACGTTTTCGTGCAGCAGAGCACGACGCCCGAAGGACGCAAAAAAATCGCCGCTTACTGGCAGGACGAGAGCCGCCCGCTTTACAATCGCGCTATTCAAGGGCGTTATCATCCCGGCTCGACGTGGAAAATTCCCGAATCGGTCGCCGGTCTTCAGCAGGGCGTAATTACGGTCGCGAAATCAAACGTTTTGTGCGGCGGCGGAATTACCATCGGCAACAAATTTACGCGCTGCATGGGCAGTCACGGCTCGCCGCCGCTCGATTACGCGATTACGCATTCCTGCGACGGTTATTATTATCATCTGGCTTTGAAATTTAAAATCGAAGGGATGATTAAGATGGTCGAAAACTTCGATTTTGATAAACGAACCGGCGTTGATTTGCCGAACGAAAAAATCAGTCAAACGCCGAAAACGTGGATGCCTTCGATTTTGAAACGCGAAGGCAGGTGGAGCGATATCCGCACGGTTTACGCGTCAATCGGACAGGACACGGTCGTCGTTACGCCGATTTCGCTGCTCCGCGCGCTGTCGAGCATGGGCGTCCGCGGACGGATGTACGTGCCGCATTTCCTGAAAGAGTTTAAGTCTATCGGACCGATTGGCAACGACCGCGAGGAAGTTATCTGGACGGCGCGCGAAGGTTTCGGCTTCCAGCATCCGGAGCCGAAAATCGTCGAGATGACCGACGAACAAAACGCGCTGATTTTGAAAGGCATGTGGGGCGTGGTCAATAACGGCGGGACGGCGGGTTCGGTCAAGATGGCGAATCTGGAAATCGCCGGCAAAACCGGCACGGCGCAAAACTCCGAGCTTGGTTCGGGCGGCGCCAAAGACCACGCGTGGTTCGTTTCGTTCGCGCCGGCTTATAAACCCGAAATCGCGGTGCTCGCGATGATTGAAAACTCCGGTTTCGGCGCGGCAAACGCCGGTCCGGCGGCGAAAGGCATTTATGAAGCGTATTTAGTGAAAAAAGGTATCGCCCCGGCAGTTAATCAACAGGTGGCAAAGAAATAGTTATCAGCGGTCGGTGGTC
>DASWRC010000032.1:0-2699 GCA_036403375.1 Pyrinomonadaceae bacterium | reverse complement strand
GTCGCCAATCGCGTATTCGAGAAAGTAGAAGAGATGGAAGATGTCTTGATCGATAAAATCAGAGTATTGTCTCAAGACAAAGAGTATCTTTCAGGTCTGACCAATTATCATTGGCTGCCTTCTTCATAACCTTATCTATTTACGCAACTCGGTATTAGATAATTTTTAACGCAAAGACGCGAAGGCGCAGAGGCGCAAAAAAATACTTTAAAGATTTCTGCGCTTTTGCGCCTTTGCATTAAAAAAACAAATGTTTTCTCAAGTTTTACGGTGAGAGTCAGTTTTTGAGCAGAATCGTTACTTCAAAACCCTTTGGCGCGAGATTTTCGGCGAAGACTTTGCCCTGACAGGCTTCGATGCAGGTTTTGACGATTGCCAAGCCCAGTCCCGTGCCGCCGGTTTCGCGCGAGCGGTGCATCTCGACGCGGAAAAACGGGTCGAAGAGTTTGTCGAGCGATTCGTCGGGAACGCCCGCGCCGGAATCGGCGATTTTTATCTCGACCAAGCTGTTGCCGTTCGTTGCCGAAATATTGATTGCGCCCGCGCCGGCGGCATAGCGAACGGCGTTGCGGACGACGTTGCCAATGGCGCGTGCGAGAAGTTCGGGTTGGGCGAGAACTTCCAATTTTTCGCTCACCGAAATTTTGATTTCCGCTGTTTCGTTTGCCGTTTCGCGCTCGACGACGCGCTCAATCAGCGGGCGCAGGACGACTTTTTCGAGCGCCACATCGGGCGTTTTCATGCCGGCTTTCGAATAAGTCAACAGCTCGGCGACGAGCCGCGACATCAGCTCGACTTCTTCTTTTACGTCCTCGACGTAGGCGAGATTTTTTTCGTCCCCGCGGTCTTCCAGAATGCTTAAAGCAAACTGCATCCGCGCGAGCGGCGAATTCAATTCGTGCGAAATGTCGCCTAAGAAACGTTTTTGACCGCCGACAAAGCCATCCAATCTTTTGGCGAGATGATTAATGGCTCTTCCCAGAACGCCGAGCTCGTCCGAGCGGTTTTCGTCGATTCGCACGTTGAAGTTTTCGTCGGCGATTTCCTCGGTCGCGCGCGTCAGTTTTTCGGTCGCGCGCGTGATGTTGCGGACGAATGGAAACCAGAAAAGAAAGGAAACCAGCACGATAATTGCGGTCAGAATCAACCACGGCGTCGGGTTAAAATACAAGCCGTAGCCGTAAAACGAATCTGAAACCGCGAGCAGCCGCGTTCTCTCCGGCAGGTCGCCGTCTTTTTCAAACGTAATCGTTCGCGCGCCAAACCAGTAAAGCGTCGGATTCTCGGTTTTGATATACGTCGAGACCGGCATCATCGGCGGAGCGCCGCCACCGCGCGGCGGAAACGGCATTTGAGATTTTTCCGCCGCGTTGGCATTCGGATTCGGCGGCGGAAACGGTTCTTCGCGGATTATCTGTTCGGAGATTGCCGGCGGCAATTGAATCTCGCGCCCGCCGAGCTGGCTGCCCCGGTTGTCAAAGAGAAAAAACTCGACACCCTTGTAGCGGTCGGAATATTTTTTGAGAGCTTCGTCGCGTTCAGCGCGCGTTTTGTTGTTAAGCTCGTTGCTGATTTCGCGCGTTACGCCTTCGATTCCGCTCGTAAAAAAGCCGGCAAAGCCCGAATTCGGACGAAACCGGAAGTTGTAGCTGAAAAAGACGAAAAGAATCACTCCCAAAACGAGCAGGTTGAGGAAAAACCAGATGATTATTCGCCAGAAAAGCGAAAACTTAACGCCTAACATTTTTACTCCTCGCCATCGCTCCTTTGCGGCACGAGCATATAGCCGACCGAGCGGATAGTTTTGATGTAACGCGGATTTTTGAAGTCGTCGCAGAGCTTGCGTCGTAAGCTGGAGATATGCACGTCAATCGAACGGTCGAAAACGTCATAGCTTCTGCCCGCGATTTCGTCCAGTAATTTATCGCGGTCGAGCACGCGCCCGGCGGAACGCGCGAGAGAAAAAAGCAAATCGAATTCGAGCGCGGTTAAAACAATCGGTTCATCGCTGACTTTCGCCACGCGCGTCGCCGAATTGATGTAAATATCACCGGCGCGAATTTCTTCCGTTTTGATTTGTTCCGCATGGATTTTCGAGCGGCGCGTGACGGCGCGCAGACGCGCTAATAATTCGCGCGTCGAAAAGGTTTTCGGCAGATAATCGTCCGCGCCGATTTCGAGCCCGACGATTCTATCCGATTCGTCGCCGAGCGCGGTGAGCATCAAAACCGGCACGTTTGAAAACGCGCGAAGCTGTTTGAGGACCGTAAAACCGTCCATGCCGGGAAGCATTACATCTAAGATGACCACGTCGTGACTGCCGGTTTTTGCCTTTTCCAAACCTTCCGTGCCGGTGCGCGCGGCTTCGACCGCAAAGCCGAACGGCGCGAGATAATCTTTCACCAGACGGCAGAGCTTGGTGTCGTCGTCGATGATTAAAATTCGGTTTTCGGTCGGTTTATCTGTCATCCCAAATTTAGTTTAACCGAAAAAAACCTTGCCGCAAGCAGCTTTACAAACTCTTTACAAAATTCCGGAGCTTCCGCATAAAAACTTTACAATTGCCCGTTACGATTGAGTTTAGTCGTTAAAAGCGAGATTTGAATTGCCGGTCAGGAAAAATAATTTATAACTTTGTCCTTACCGTCCAGCGCGAGACGGACGGCAATTTTTACGTTTTACGGACTTCCGACAACAAC
>DASWRC010000031.1:0-104684 GCA_036403375.1 Pyrinomonadaceae bacterium | reverse complement strand
AACCGGCTGCCGGATAATGGTTTTCAAATGAATTGTTTTGAAAACCATTATCCGGCAGCCGGTTTTCAAATAGTATGGCGAATTGATTCATCGCCCCGCTCCAGTTCTGTAGTCCGCACTTGTCCATCGTTTGCTGATATTTCGTAAAGCGAGATACAGAATCTTAAAGACCGCCTCATCACTGGGAAACATCGCCCGGTTCTTGATTATCTTGCTAAGCGTCATATTCAATGATTCAATCGTGTTTGTTGTGTAAATCGCCTTTCTGATTTCAGGCGCGAACGAAAACATCGGAATGATTCTGACCCAATTATTTCTCCAGCTTCTGACAACTACCGGATAGGTGTCTTTCCACCTTTCGGCAAACTCGCTAAGCTGGTGATCGCCTTCTTCCAAAGTTGCCGCCTGATAAATCAGCTTCAAATCCTGCGCCGCTTCTTTTCTGTCCTTATGTGAAACATAAAGTAAGGAATACCGGACCAGATGGACGATACAAAGCTGTACCTGGGCTTCCGGATAGATTGCTTCTATGGCTTCCGGAAAGCCTTTCAAACCATCAACGCAGGCGATGAAAATATCCTGCACGCCGCGATTCTTCAGTTCAGTAATAACCTGCATCCAGAATTTTGCTCCTTCATTGTCGGATGCCCAGATGCCTAAGACTTCTTTCAAACCTTGCAGGTTTACGCCAAACGCCAGGTAAATTGCTTTGCTAACGACTCTGCCGCCACTTTTCACTTTTACTTGCAGAGCATCGAGATAAAGTACCGGATAAACGGAATCGAGCGGTCTGGATTGCCACGCCCGCACTTCTTCCAGAAGCGCATCTGTTATATTGGAAATCAGACTCTGCGAAACTTCCACGCCATAAATTTCCTCCAGATGCCCTTGAATCTCTCGTGTTGTCATTCCTCTGGAATATAAAGAAATAATCTCCTCATCCAATTCATCGGAGCGCGTCTGATTTTTCCTGACTGTCACCGGTTCAAATTCCGAATTATGCTTGGACGGAACTTCTGGTTCTGCCTGTCCGCGTTTATCTTTCAGCGTTTTGAGTGATCTGCCGTTTCTGGAATTACCCCCTGCTTGTTTCCTAAGTGAGAATGTTTATCGTAGCTTGTATGATTTGTTATTTCACTGTTCAAAGCTCTCTCGACCAATGCTTTCGTCAATTGCTGGAGAAGCCCGCCCTGACTTAGTAAATTTTCAGGCTTGCCATAATCTTTCAGTATTTCATCTAAAATCTCGGGTTTAATTGACATAATTATTCTCTCGCTCAAAATAAAATCATTTCACATATTTTCGGAGATTGTTTTGACTGAATTCGCCGAATCTCTAAAAATCAAATCGTAAATCAAAGCCGACGGCTATTAGATTATTCTTTTAATAGCCGTCGGGAAGATTTCAATTTCAGTAAATCGTAATGGGTTTGCCGTTAGAAGTTTTACCCGTAGAAGAGTTGTATATGTAAAGTGTGTAATTGCCGCTCGAAAGCGTTACCGGAACCTGCATACCGGTGGTTGTTTTGTTTAGTATTACGTTATTCGGAACGGTGCATTTACCGAAATAGTCACACCAACCGCCCAGGATTATTCCCTGAGCACTACTCGTATTAAAGCCGGATCCACTTACATTAACGTAAAATTGAGTTCCGCTGTAACCGTAATTATTCGTTAAAGAACTGATTTTCGGATTGGACTGCCCGGAAGGATAACTGGGATCGAAATATCCCTCAATATTGCGCGATTCGGGCGTCACGTTATATGACGTGGTAATCTGGCAGCTTGTCCAGTTCGATTCCTTAAGAGTCAGCGATAATCCGCCGTCAGCTCGAATTGCGACGTTATCAACGACTGCGACGTGCCCGTAGCTGGAACCGGAGAGCGGCATAACTGCGACGGAGCCGACCCTCGGGAAACGATGATTTATAATCGCCTGTTTATCGCTATAATAGGTTAGACCATAAGGCAATTGAGGAACCAGCGAGCGGGCGTAAAGGACACAATTCCCGGGCAGTGAATTGGGATCGCACTGCGCGAAAGCTGCGTTTGCGAACCCCAGAATCAATGTCATAACCGCGATCAATCCGACTGTTAGTGTGTATTGTTTTCTCATTGTAATTCTCCTTTTTGTTTTGGTTAAAATTTGACGGTAAGCAGATTTTTTCAGTGAAATAATTGCCCCGCTCTTTTCGTTATACTAGAATGAAGAAATTAAAGAACCCCAAAATATTTTGATTTTTGCCCAAAATATTTTGGGCTGCATCTGAAGTCATTTTGATGTCCCAGCTCATGCGCGATAAACCTGACTATTATGATTTTGACGGAATAAGATTATTTCTTACCGAGAATTACATCGAGCATCTCGCAAGCGGCAAAACTTTTACGCCTTCGATAAATCATCGCCAATTCTTGCTCGTTTTAGCCAGAAATGCTCCAGATGTGGTCAGCTATGAGAAACTGTGGAAAGAGGTCTGGCAGTTAGAAAATTTTGATGACTCTGCTCTAAAGAATATTCGCGAAACTAAAAGACAACTTGTTATATTTCTGAAGAATAACGGAGTTGAAAATCCAAGCATAGTTGCCGAGCGTGGTTACCGCCTTAGTTGTGAAGTCTTACCAGGCTATGAATATTCATCAGATCCTTTATTTCAAAAAAATGGTGAGACGAAAGGCGAAATTCCGCAAAAAGATGGAATTGACGAAGTAAAACACAAAATCGGAAGCTGGAAACACAACTTAACTTCAAATACAGCATATATTATTCCGCTCAGTATATTTTACGGTTTTCTTTTTCTGGTAGCCTCAATTTTAGAGGTTGCTTACGAATTTGATACCTACGGAAAAGCGGCAACAATTTGGGGAACAATATTTACATTAATTAACGGCGCTGCATTTTTCTTGGCGTGCGGAATAGTTAGTTACAGACTTTATTACAAAAGGAACGCTTTCCTTATCGCAGTCGGAATTCTGCTTGGAGCAGTTTTGATTTCAATCTTGCTTTCCACCCAATTCTTACCTTTTAGACCAGTGACACAAGCCAACTATCAAACACAGCCTTCTTTTATTGCCTTTGGTAAAAACGCACTGGTTTATTTTTTTTCGCTTGCTGTTCTTTTTTTGTTATTGCCTTTTTATACGATAACCTCAAGACGGTTGATAAAGCAGAAAATTATCGAAAAAATGCCTTCCGATATAATTTTTATCAAACCTCAACGGTTATTAATCGTGTGCATAGGCGAAATTGTTTTTTCAGCTTTAACTACTAACTATATGTTAGATAAGTTAGACGCTCAAAGTATATTTCACACGCTTTTTGTGGGAATGATTGTGTTGCGTTTCGTAGTTTATTTCGGGCTGGCGCTAAGTTCGTTGGCTTGGTATCATACACAGATTAAAAAGAATCCTGATTAGTCGTGATTCTTTAATTTGTGTATTCACCCTTAAGAACTTAAAGTTTTATACAACTTTATTATTTAAAAATCGTGTATTTTTGACATTGTAATTTTTTATGAAGAAATTTTTATACAACTTTACTTTTGAAAAAAATAATAAGGTTAACGTAGAATCAATAATTTACAGGCGATAAATTATACAACTTTATTATTCCGCTACAGTATTTTAAGCGGAACGATAAAATGCGCGTTCCGCTTTTTTCACGAGAACTTGGAGTTTAAATGAACAAATATCAGGTTATCTGGCTGCTCATCCGCCTGGTCGGCGTTTATTTCGCTTATTTGACGCTGCTGGCGGTTTTTGGGCTTTTAGGCTCGATGCCGGCGCTTTTCACTTTGCCGAAAATCGACGCGACCAGCCCGAAAAACGCGAATGTTTCGACCATTTCTCAAAATCCGCCAATCCGCGTACAGCCAATTTCGCCGGGCATCAATAGTAATACGCCCGACGGCACGGAAAACGGCGGAAAAATCGACGAGGGAATCACCGATAAATTTAAGGGCGAAAACGTGAAAACTTTTGTCTGGTTCCTGATTTTAACCGCAATTTACGGCGCGGCAGCCTGGTATCTGTTAAAGGACGGGCGGATTTTATATGGAATATTAAACCGCGAAGAGCCGCACGGTTTGATAAAGGAAAAGGAAGCTGAAGTGACCCAGCTAAATCTTTCCGATAAGCAAAATTAAGGCAAATTTTCTGTATCAAAGCAGTCGAAGTTTTTGAAAATATGTTAAGACCCCTGAATTTACTACTGATATTGGCTCTCACGACCGGAATTTTTATTTCGCTTTCGTGCCGTCCGAAAACGGTCAGCTCCGAGGCAAGGAAAATCTCGCCCGACCCGACGCCGACGCCCGTTAAAACGGCGGGCGACGAACTGCTGACGATTGCCGCGGTCGGCGATATTATGCTCGGTTCGACCTCGATAAACGACACGTTTCTGCCGCCGAACGACGGCGCCGGATTGCTGAAGGAAATGACGCCGATTTTATCGCGCGCCGACATCGCTTTCGGCAATCTCGAAGGTCCGCTGCTCGAAGGCGGTAAGACCGAAAAATGCCTGCCGGAGGCGACGCGCTGTTTTGCTTTTCGCGTGCCGACGCGCTACGGCAAGCTCTTAAAAGAAGCCGGTTTCGATGTTTTGAGTCTTGCCAACAACCACGCCGGCGATTTCGGCGATTACGGGCGCGAAAGCACCCGGAAAACGCTGGACGCGCTCGGCATTAAACACGCCGGAAGCGACCGCCAGCAATTTGCGATGACGGTTCTCGAATCGAAAGGCAAGCGCATCGCGTTTATCGGTTTCGCGCACAATAACATCGTGCCGAACGTCAACGATTTGGAATTCGCCCGGCAGCTGGTCATGCAGGCAAAGAAAAAAGCGGATTTGGTCGTCGTCTCGTTTCACGGCGGCGCGGAAGGCACCGACGCGCAGCATGTTCCGCAGTCGACAGAAATTTTCGGCAACGAAAAGCGCGGCAACCTGCCGCTTTTTGCGCGTACCGTGATTGATGCCGGAGCGGATTTGGTGCTCGGGCACGGTCCGCACGTCCTGCGCGGAATGGAGATTTACAAAGACCGCCTGATTTGCTATTCGATGGGGAATTTTGCGACTTACGGAATGTTTACGCTGCGCGCGGAAACTTCGCTGACCGCGATTTTTGAAATAAAACTGGCGGCGGACGGAAAATTTGTGAGCGGTAAGATTTACGCCGGAAAACAGTTCGGCAAAGGCGGTCCCGTTTTAGATAAAGACGGCGACGCCATCCGCAAACTGCGCGAGCTTTCAATCGCCGATTTTGCAAAAAACGCGCCGAAAATCAACGACGACGGCACTTTTTCAAAGTGAAAAGTTAGAAATTAAAAAGTCTCTGATTGAAAAATTTTATTTCAACCGGAGACTTTTTTAATTTTAATTTTGAATTACTGCTTTTTCTCTTTTTCGATTTGTTTAATCAACCTCGTCGCATGGTTGCGGGCAATCAGCGGAATGCGCTCGTCGTCGCCTAATTCCTTTAAGTAGGGAATAAGCTGCGCCGTATCGGAAACTTCGTTGCGCTTGATATAGCCGTCAATCAAATCCATCAATTTCGGCGACTCCAGCGGCTGGTTGACGCGCGAAAGATTCATATCGAACATCCAGATATACTGATTGCCGATTCTGCGGTATTCGTCCATCAGCGCTTTCGCCTCGGGGTTCGTCGTCCAGTTGAATTTCGTTTCGCGCGTCTTCCCCTGACGCACGACTTTTATCGTCACGTTGCCGAGATGTGGATAATCTTTTTCATATTGATAGCTTTCGGTCGAATTCATAAAATCGAGCGCCGCGAGCGCGTTATTGATTCTCGCCAGCGCGGTCGGCGAAATCTGAATCGGGTCTGAAATCACTTCGTCCGAAATGCTTTTCATAAACGAAATTTTGCCTTTGCCGCTCTCGTCGTGTTCAATCATTATTTTTGAAACGACAAACGCGGGCTGCGAAAATTCGTAAAAGTAATTCGGCGCAAATGCCTGCTGCGCCTGTTTTTGATTCGAAGAATTGTTAACGGTCGGTCGCTCGTTCTTTTTCGTTTGTTTTGCTGCCGGTTGAGGCTCGATTGTCGGCGAAGGCGTCGGCGAAGATTCGGGAGTCGGTGCCGGGGCGAGCGGTCGCGTGTTTGTTTTCAGAGGCTTTTTCGCCTGGGCAAAAACGGCAGCCGCGAGCGCGGAAATCGTTACCGAAATTAAAACTGCAAATAAAAACTTCTTCATCATTAGGTTGAACTTTACGTTAATTTCAAGGATGTTTGCAATTTGATGATGATTTTCGTCTCCGAGTTCGTAGAATGCGTCGCGTTTTTGTCTTCGTAAATTAATTGTTCTTAAATCTTCCGAAGAAAACCTATTCAAATCTTACCGAAACGACTTTTGAAACGCCGGCTTCCTGCATCGTCACGCCGTAGAGCGCGCGCGCCGCTTCCATCGTTCGCTTGTTGTGCGTGATGACGATAAACTGCGTTTTTTCAGCCATCTGCGCGATTTTGTCAACAAACCGTCCGACGTTTGCATCGTCGAGCGGCGCGTCAACCTCGTCCAATAAACAAAACGGCGACGGACGATAACGGAATATCGCCATTACCAGCGCAATCGCCGTCATCGCCTTTTCGCCGCCCGACAGCAGCAGGATATTTTGCAGGCGCTTGCCCGGCGGCTGCGCGACGACTTCGATTCCCGCTTCGAGAATGTCTTCGGCTTCGAGCAAGGTCATCTCGCCGCGCCCGCCGCCGAAAAGCTCCTGGAAAAATTCGATAAAATTCGCGTTTATCGCTTCAAACGCTTCACGAAATCGCTCGCGCGAGCGTTCTTTGATTTCGCGCAGGGCTTCTTCCGCCGCCGCGATGCTGTCGATGATGTCCTGCCGCTGCGATGTCAAAAACAAAAGTCTTTCTTCGGACTCGGCTAATTCTTCGAGCGCGAGCATATTTATCGCGCCGAAATTTTCCAGCTTTTCGCGCAAATCATCCGCTCGCTCGCGGGCTGTTTCCAAATCGAAATCGGCGTCGATTTCTACCGTTTCGACGAGTTCGACAAGCGACAGATTCAACTCGTGCGAGCAATTTTCGTTGACGCTTCGAAGCTTCGTCATCGCTTCCGTTTGACGGATTTCGAGCGCGGCGCGCTCGTTTCGCGCTTCCGCCGATGTTTTGTTGAGTTCCGCCAATTCCGAGCTCATCGCGTCCGCCGCGGCGCGCGCATTTCTTAGATTTTCGGTCGCGCCCGCCAGCTCGTTCTGCTCGGCTTTCTGCTCGGTTTCGGCGGATGAAATTTTCTTTTCAATTTCTTCGACGGACGCCGCTAACTCTTTCTGCTTGCCTTCGGTTTCGAGAATTTCCAGATTCTGCCGCGCGAGCCGCGAATCCAGTTCGCGAAATTCGTTTTCGACGCGCCGAAGAGCGCTCTGCGCCGAGCGCCGCCGTTCTTCGCTGGTCGCCGCCAGCGTGCGTTTTTCGCTCAAGACGGCGTTTTCGGCTTCCGTGCGCGCCCGCGCTTCGTTCAATTTATTTGTGATTTCCGCCAGGTTTTCCGAAGCCGCGACGCGCGCTTTCTCGGCTTTTTCAGCGTTAATTCGCGCTTCTTTTTGTTTCGATTGAATATCGCCGACCTCGGTTTCAATCTGCACGATTTCATCGGCGACGACCTTTTTGTGCCGTTCGGCGCGTTCGGTTTCGGCGCGCGCCGATTTTTCCTGAATTTCCAAACTCAGCAAATCGCGCTCGACCTGCACGATTAACGACTGCAAATCAACGATTTGTCCTTCTTTTTCGGCTAAATTCTTTCGCGCTTCGGCGGCTTCTTTTTCCGCGTGTTCTACTTCTTTCGTAAGATTTTTAAGCGTCGTTTCCAGCTCGCGCAGCTCGCGTTTGAACGCCAGCAAAGACGAATTTTTCTCGTTCGAATTTGCTTTGCCGCTGACAAAAAGACGACCGCCGAAAACAAAATCGCCTTCCGCATCAATCAAATTTGAATTGTCTTTTGCATCACTGATATTCTCGGCTAACTCCAGAGACATTTCGCGCGGAAAAGCTTCCGCCAAAATTGCGGCAAAATCGTCTGAAACACCGATGAGATTTGCGATTTGCGACTTGCCATTTGTGATTTGTTTTTTACCTGGGACATGGGACTTCGGATTTTGGACTACCAGAACCGCGATGCGCCCGAGATTGGATTTTTTCAAATACTCGACCGTTTTGTTCGCATCTTCTTCGGTTTCGACCAGAACCGTCTGTAAAAACGCGCCGAAAAGATTCTCGACGGCACGTTCGGCACGCTCTTCGACGTTGAGTTTGTCCGCCAGCGTTCCTGAGAATTTGACGCCGATTTTAGACTGCTCGGCGAAAAGTTTCTGTACCGAAGGCGCGTAAACGGCACGTTTTTCGTCGAGTTCCTGCAAGGTTTCGAGCCGGTTTTTCCGCCGCGAAAATTCGTTTTGCAGCTCACGCAAAGCTTTTTCCGCCAATTGCAGCGCGGCGCGCGCTGCGCCCGATTCAGCGAGCAGCGCTTTTTTCTCGTCGTGCAGATTTTTGACTCTTGTTTGCTTTTCGCCTAAATCCTTGACGAGCTTTGAGGCTTCGTTCGCGTGCTCGGCGTGCGTTTCTTCGGCGCGGATTTTCTCGCGCCGCAAACCTTCGGCGCGTTCTTTCAATCGTTCGAGATTGTTTTCAAGCTGGCGCTCGATTTCCGCAAATCGCTCGACGGCGGTCGTGTGCTGCATAACCGCGCCGCGCGTCACGTCTAATTCGGCTTCGATTTGCCTGAGTTCCTGCAATTTTGTTTGATATTTTTTCTCCGCCGTTTGAAATTCAAGGACGTTTTTTTCGGCTTCCGCGAGCTCCTGTCGCTCGTCTTTTTTGAGCCGTTCGATTTCGGTTTTGAAAAGTCCGAGCCGCTGCCGGGTCGCATCGATTTCGTTTTTCAAAACGCCGTGACGAATCCGTAAAGTTTCAATCTGTTCCTGCCGGTAAGTCTTTTCACGCGCGCTGCGGTCGCGCAAGAGAACGTTTTCGGCGTGGCGCGCGCGGATTTCCGCCAAGCTTTCTTCCTGTTCGCGCGCCTTTTGCGTCGCCGCGCGAAAAGCTTCATCCTTTTCGGCGACGCGGGCGAATATGACGCGTTCACGCGCGACGGCTTCGGTTAATTTTTCTTCGAGTTCATTGACCAAATCGGTCAGAAACCTGCCTTCGGCGGTAAAAAGATTTTTGAGCAGCACACGAAATTCTTCGCGCAGGATTTTATAACGCCGCGTTTTTGCCGCCTGACGACGCAAAGCGTTTGCCTGTTTGTCGATTTCGGAAACGATGTCGGAAATCCGGCTGAGATTAGATTTCGCGGATTCGAGTCGGGCTTCCGCCGCGCGCTGGCGCGTGCGGAATTTCGAGATTCCGGCGGCTTCTTCAATCAGCCCGCGCCGGTCTGACGGTTTTGCCGATAAAATCTGACCGATGCGCCCTTGCTCGATAATCGCGTAATGCGCGCCGCCGAGACCCGTCCCGGCGAACAAATCCTGGATGTCGCGCAGGCGGCAGGCTTTGCCGTTTAATTGATATTCGCTTTCGCCCGAAAGGTAAAGCCGGCGCGTCACGGAAATCGCTTCGCCCGGCGCGAAATCAAGAGCAAACGAGCGCGGTCGCCAATGGCGTTTCGTCCGTGTCTTTTTCTCGATAATCTGAACCGAACCGACCTGCGCCGCCTGCGCGGTTTCGACTTCTTCCGCTTCTGCCCGGTGAAAACCGTTTTCTCCGGCGCTGACCGCCGGTTGCTGACCGCTGAGCGCTTCGTCTTCAAAATCTTCGACCCCGATGGCGTTTTCGTCCAAATCGCCGATGGCTTCGTCGATGTCGCTCAAATCCTCTTCGTCCATCGCGAACATCGATTCTTCGTCGCGGACCAAATGAAGTACGACTTCCGCCATGCCCGACGGTTTGCGCTTGCTGGTGCCTTGAAAGACGACGTCTTTCATCTCCGCGCCGCGCAATTGTTTGGCGCGCTGCTCGCCTAAAACCCAGGCGATACTTTCTGAGACATTGCTTTTGCCGCAGCCATTTGGTCCGACGACCGCGGTGATGCCGTTGCCGGTGAAGACGATTTCCGTGTAATCGGCAAAGGATTTAAAGCCTGTAATTTCGAGACGTTGAAGTTTGAACATTGATATAGTGCTTAGCGGGCAGAGTTACCACTATATTTTGTTGTTTTCGGGGGGTGAAGTCAAATGAAAAGGGAAAAAGTGGAAAAGGGAAAAGGCTGATTGATTTTATTCAACCAACTTTTTCCCTTTTCCACTTTTTCCCTTTTCTGCCTTTAAAGGTCTTCGTCGTGCAGATTTCGTAAGCCTTGTTTCTCGGCGCGTTCGTTGTCAAGCTCGGTGAGAACGTCAAGCAGGAAATTGGTGTTGCTCGAAATGCTGATGACGATTGGGAATTCAAAGTCGGACGTACCAAATTCAAACGTGCCGCTGCTGATTTCGATGATTTGGCGAAATGCCGTCACGCCGTTTTGACCGTTGCATTCGGCATCGACGATTTTGCCTTCGTTAAACGAAACGCTGGCGAGATGAAGGTCGGATTTAAGGACCAGAAGTCCGGTCATTTTCGCGCTCTCGATAACCTGCACGGCGTCGAAAATCGAAACGTAGGCGAGATTCCCGGCAAACGTCACGTCGGTGCGAACCTTCTGCGGTGTTTTGTCGCGCGTGACGGCAAATTCCGGGCGGCGCGCGCGGCGAATGGCTTCGAGTCCGGGCGCGACCGAAATTCGCGGGTCGAGAAGCTTGGCTTCCTGAAGGCGGTCGTAGGCTAAATCGAAATCCTCGCGGTTGATGTAGAGCGTGACGAGTGCGAGACACTGCCGCGCGGCTTCGTCCAGATTTTTCTGCGAAACACAGATGTCGCGCATTTTTTCGCGAAGCGGAATCGAACGCGGGCTGCGCTCGATTGATTCACGCAGCAGGGAAAACGCTTTTTCGGGCGAACGATATTTAACGAAAAGGTCGGCGTCGAGAAGTACGGATTGGACGGAAACTTCACTGAACGGGACGGCAGGACTTTCTAAAACTTGGCTCATAATTCTTTATTGGATAGGAGAACAGAAGTGACGTTTTAAAACTAACATATTTTTTGCCCGGAAGTCATCAAAATTTTGAAGCGCCGCAAATAAAAAAGCGGGAAAATTTCACTCCGAAACCTTCCCGCTTTTTGTCCGTTTGAAAGCCGTTTAGAAATCGAATCTCAAGCCGAGACGGATTTGTCTCTGGCGGAATGTTCGACTCGGAACTAAAAAGTTCGTGCCGGTGTAATCAATAAACGCCGCACCGAAGTTGAAGAGTGCCGCGTTCAGAATGTTGTCAAACTGGACGACGGGACGCAGATTCATTCTTTCGGTGAGCTTAAACTCGCGCGAGACGCTCAAATCGAAAGTGTAAAACGCCGGTCCGCGCCCCGCGTTGCGCGGGAGATTGCCGCCGCGCGAACCGATTGCCGGCAGCGAGAACCGGTTGAACAGCGTTTGATTGAACGTTCCGGGCGGTGACCAGACAATATCGGAAAGACTGCCGCTAAAATTCGGGCGGTCGGTTCCGAGGTCGTCCAGATTGCGGTCGCTGCCGCCGATGCCGATGCTGAACGGCGCGGTGCTGCCGTAGCGGAAAAGCGGCGAGAGCCGCAATTTCCCGAGCCAGAAAGGCGTATCGAACGTGCCCGACAAATTGATGCGGTGACGGCGGTCGGTAATGGTTCTGGTATATTCATCGTCAAAATCGCCGTTAATCTGCGCGTTTGCCGTGTTATTCAAGCCGTCGTCTTTGGTCGAAGACAGCGTGTAATTGAAGCGGAAGCTGCTGCCGAAACCGCCGCCCAATTTGCGGAAGCGCGAGCGAAGTTCGAGAATCAAGCCGTGATAAAACGCTCTGCCGATTGAGCTGATGCGCGATTGTTCCTCGAAATTCGGGTTCGGTCTGAACCTTGCAATGGCGGCAGTCGCGATACCGATTGCACCGCCGACTGAGTTTGTCGAGGCGCCGGCAACGGCGGTGCTCGGCGCGGTGGTCGAAGTGCTCGTCGAATTCAGATTGACGTAACAATCGGTCGTCGATGCCGTCGGACAAGCCGTCGCGCCGGTTTGTGTCGTCGTCGGTGCGGTACTCGCGGCGTTTCCGAGATAGAAACGGTAAGTTCTGGTCGTTGTGTTCGCATTCGTGAAAACAAACGGGTTTGCCATCAGATACGCCGTCCAATCAGTATAACCGGCGGGCAGAACCGGCGCGTTGATGTTGCGGTCGCGCCATAATTTGATGGTTCTGTTCCACGTGTAATTCGCTTCAAAAACCCAGCCTTTGTAGACTTCGCGTTCAAATCCGACGTTAAACTGGTAGCTTTCGGGAATTTTCAGATTCGGGTCAACCGAGCGCAGCGGGTTGCTGCCGCTGCCCTGATTAATGACGAATCCGGTATTGCCGCTGCAGGGCGTCGTGTAGGTGTGGGCGGCACAGACGCTTTGGACAAACGCGTGCAATTCGGCTTCGGAAGTAAAAGACTGCGGAAAACGCTCGGCGAGCGCGGCAAGAACATCGAGGCGGCGCGGGTCGGCGGCGCCCGTTCCGACGGCGTTTGTGTCAAACGGAACAATCCCGTTGACGTTCTGGATAAAGTCGGCGATTGTGCGAAGCAGCGCGCGGTTGTAAAAGATACCCGCGCCGAATCGGACGACGCCTTTGCGGCTTTTGAACGGACTCCACGCAGCGCCGAGGCGCGAACCGAAATTGTTGTTGTCGTCAACGCTCGTTTCACGCTCGTAGCGCAGTCCGGCGCTGACCGTAAGATTCTGTCTCAATTTGAATTCGTCATTAACGAACACGCCCCAATACGTGTTTTTAACGTCCGAGCCCGTGCCGAAATTCAGGCGAAAACGGGACACGACGTTTTGTTGAAATGTTCCCATATTCGCAAAGTTGAACGTGCCGGTCGCGTCGCCCAATTCCGTCGCTTTTGAACGGATGGTTTGAATGTCGGTGCCGAATTTCAATGTCTGCTCGCCCATCACATAGGTCAGCGTGTCCTGATATTGAAAGCGGGTTTCGCGGCGGTTTTGCGGGAATGTGTCGCTGCTGCCGCCCGAAGCCGTCGAGTTGCCGACAATCAAGGTCTGGCTGCCGCCGGTTTCGGGATTTCGATAACCGATTAAAACAACCGGGTCAAGCGGCTCGGTGGTTTGGTAGCTCGGCTCGTAGATTGAATATTGAAAACGAAACTGGTTAACCGCTTTCGAGCTGAAAATGTGATTGTCCGTAAAATTAATGGCGTCCGAGTCGTTTGTTTTCGCCTGCAGCGCATCGTCAAGACGCGTCACGGACGCCGCGGTCGTACGCTGGTTTTTTCTTCTGCTTAATTGATAACCGACCGTAAAATTGTTTTTCCGGTTGATGTTCCGGTCAACTTTTGCCGTAAAAATATGCGCGACGTTCGGCGTCGGGAAAAGCGCCGTGTACGGCGTTAAAGGAACTGCCGGACTGCTGTTGGCGTCAACGCACAAAGCGACCGGACAGCTTCCGTTGCCGACGGGAAGCGGAAATCGCGGATTCGATGCGCCGGAAGGCACGTACGTGTCGATAAAGGTCGTGTCCCGAAGATTGAGATACTCATAACCGACCGAGAAAAAGGTTTTGTTGCGCCCGTTGTAAATTTTCGGCAGGACGACCGGACCGCTCAAGGTAAAGCCCGGGTTGTATTCGGTAAACGGCAGACGCGCAAATCCGCGGCTGTTGTTATACCAGGTGTTGGCGTTCAGATTGTCGTCGCGGAAGAACATAAACACGCGCCCGCGAAGTTTATTCGTGCCGCTGCGGGTTCTCAGGTTGATGCGTCCGCCCGAAGCGCGACCGTATTCAGCCGAGAACTGGTTGGTCACGACCTGGATTTCTTCAACCGTTTCCAAAGACGGCTGAAAACGAATGTTTGCCGAACGGTCGTCGTTGTTGTCCAAACCGTCGAGGGTAATATTGTTTGAATACGAAACGCCGCCCGAGAGCGAAAAATTTCCCTGTTCGGCGGGCGCGGTCGCGTTCGTGACATTCCGGTCTTCGGATAAATCGCGGGTCGATAAAGCTTCTTCCGAAGTTCCGCCGAGGGTTAAAACCAAATCGAGCGGGTTACGCGAATTGGTCGGAATTTCTTCGATTTCGCGCGCGCTAATCGTACCGCCGACAATCGTTCGCGTGGTATCGACGACCGGTTCGTTTTCGCCTTCGAGCGTGACGATTTGCTCGGCGCTGACGCCTGCCGGCGCAAGATTAAAATCGAGCTGCACGTTTTGTCCGGCAACGGTTTCGAGCCTCGTTTTGTCCTGCGCGCCGAAACCCTGCATCGAAGCCTTAAGATTGTAGATTCCGGGCGGGAGCTCGATGATTCGATAGCGTCCTTCGTCACCGGCAACGACGGTGCGCGCGACGCCGGTTGTCGTTAAAGTTGCCGTGACACTCGCGCCGGAAATCGGTGCATTATTTGAATCGACAACGCGACCGCTAATCGTCACGTCGTCCAAATCCTGCGCGAAAATTGAAATGTTAAAAGCAATAAAAGCCGAAAATACGGCGAAAATCGGCACAAAGCGCAAAAAGTTGTTTTTCATTTTCTTTTCTCCTTTTAGTTTTAAGAACAGCTGTTTATCTGTTCGCTTCACGGAGAAAAGCGGAACGGGTTTGATGACTCCAAAAACCGACCTTGAATAAAAGAATGAGACTTTTTGTATCAGGAACTAATTCAAAGTCAAAAATTAAATTTTGCCGAAAATAAATTGTTCGACTCGTAATATTGCTTGTGATGAATCTGAAACGGAGCGCGTTAATTCGTTCGCGGGAAGTGAAATGCAACATTAACTTCAAAATTTAATTTGAGGTATTGTGAATTAAAAAGCGGAAAATGTAAAGAAAAACTCTCGACGAGCTAAAAATCTTCAAGTTACTCGTCTTCGTTATTTCTAAAGCCTTTGATAGAAACGTTTAATCGTGAAATGGGAATCAGCGCTTCGGATTCGGAAAAATTTTCGACCGGCGGCACAAAATCGCCCATGTGTGTGCGCAGATGTTCAAAAAATCTTTCAAATTCGCGCTGCATCGCATCCATCTTTTCGCGCATATTGAGAATGATTTCGACGCCCGCGAGATTGACGCCCATCTCGCGCGTTAAAGACAAAATTACTTCGAGGCGTTCAAGGTCGGTGTCCGTGTAAAGACGCGTGTTGCCGACCGAGCGTGAAGGTTTAAGAAGTCCCTCACGCTCATAAAGGCGCAGCGTTTGCGGGTGAATCTCAAACGATTCCGCAACCGCGCTGATTGTGTAAGTTTTTGTCTTCTTCTTCATAGTTTCCGTAAAGTTGACCGAAAGTTGCGGATAGTTACAGATAGTTAAAACTTCCCCATAACTTTCTGGCACTTCCTGTTAACTTCCTGTTAACTTCCTGTCAACTTATTCCAATCCCACCGCTTTTCGCGGATTTTCGGGATTCGCTTTTTCAAACTGCCGCAAAATTTCCTTTGTTTCTTCCGAGATTATCCGCGGCAGTTTAACGAGCACTTCGATAAACTGGTCGCCGCGCAAACTAGGATTTCTTAAAGACGGAAATCCGCGCTCGCGCAGGCGAAATTTTTGTCCCGATTCCGTTCCGGGCGGAATTTTCAATTGCGCTCTGCCTTCGACGGTCGGAACTTCAATCTTCGTTCCGAGCGCGGCTTCCGGTACGGTTATCGGTACGGTCACGTAGATATTATCGCCCTTGCGCGTAAAATGCGGATGTTTGCCGACGTTCGTGATAATAAACAAATCGCCGGGTTCCGCGCCCAATCTGCCGCCGTGACCTTTTTTCGGAATCCGCACACGCGAGCCGGTATCGACGCCCGCCGGGATACGGATTTTGACCTGCTCGGTTTTCGGCGTGACGCCTTTCCCGTTACACTGCGAGCACGGCTGGCGACGCCGACCGGTGCCTTCGCAGTCAGCGCAGGTCTGCGAAAATTGCAGCCGTCCGCCGGTTTTTAAAACCTGTCCCGTGCCTTTGCAGGTCGGGCAGACGACGACCGGACCGCCCGTGTCGCCCGCGCCCTGACAGCGCGAACATTGCTCGCTGCGATTGACCGTGATGTTGGTCATCAAGCCGGTAAACGCTTCTTCAAAACTCAAAGCGAGCGGAATTTCGATGTCGCGCCCTTTTTTCGGCAGCGGTCGCGGCGGCTCGGGCTCACGCGTTGTGCGATTTCCGCTGCCGCCGAAAAGGTCTGAGAAAATGTCGCGAAAGCTTGAGCTGCTGCCCGAACCGCCCGGTTCGAAATTAAAGCCGGAAAAATCGAAACCGCCCGCGCCTGCGCCGCCGCCCGCGTTCGCGCCCGCGCCGAACGGCGAATCCGGGTCGAGATTGTCGTTGTAATAACCGAAGCGGTCGAAAACCTTACGTTTTTTCTCGTCCGAGAGAACATCGTAGGCTTCCTGCACTTCCTTAAATTTTTCCTCGGACGTTTTATCATTCGGATTTACGTCAGGGTGAAATTTGCGCGCCATTTTGCGGTACGCTTTCTTGATTTCGTCCGGCTTGGCGTCCTTTTTTACGCCGAGAATGTTGTAATAATCCTTGTTTGCCATTTATCGGTAGTCAGTCGTCAGTAGTCACGAGTCGCCAGTTGGTTTCAGCAAACGACGCGGACCACGGGCAACTGACAAATTCTATTTTCAAAACCTTTGAAGTATCGCAAAATCAGCCGCTGCCTGCAACAATTTACAGGCAAACGGCTGATTTAATTTCGGCAATTAAAGTTTTGCCTTTTGCCTCGTTTTTGCCTTACTTCTGCTCTTCGTCAACATCGACGTATTCGGCGTCAATCACATTGTCGTCCGTGCCCGTCGAGGTCGAATCTCCGCCGCCGGCGCTTGCCGAAGATGCCTGTTCTTCGGTCGCGCCCTCCGGATTTCCTGCCGCGCCAGCCTGGCTGTAGAGCACTTCCGCCAACTTGTGCGAAGCGGTTTGCAGGCGGTTGAACGCATTGTTCATTGCCTCTGCATCTTCGCCGCCGAGCGCGGTTTTCGATTCGGCAATCGCCGCTTCGATTTCGCCCGCCGCCGCCGCGTCGAGCTTATCGCGATTTTCGCCGAACGATTTATCAACCGAGTAAACAAGTCCGTCCAGACGGTTGCGCGCTTCGATGACTTCCTTGCGCTTCGTATCTTCGCCCGCGTGCGATTCGGCGTCTTTCATCATCTTGTCGATTTCTTCCTTCGAGAGACCCGACGAAGCCGTAATCGTGATTTTCTGCTCGCGTCCGGTGCCGACGTCTTTTGCCGAAACGTTGACGATACCGTTCGCGTCGATGTCGAAAGTGACTTCGACCTGCGGAACGCCGCGCGGTGCGGGCGGAATGCCGACAAGGTGGAATTTACCGAGCGTTTTATTATCGCCAGCCATCGGGCGTTCGCCCTGCAGAACGTGAACTTCGACCGACGTTTGATTGTCCGAAGCGGTCGAAAAGATTTCCGATTTGCGCGTCGGAATCGTCGTGTTGCGCTGAATCATCTGCGTCATCACGCCGCCTAAAGTTTCGATACCGAGACTCAAAGGCGTCACGTCGAGCAGCAGGATGTCGGTTTTTTCGCCGCCCAAAACTGCCGCCTGAACCGCCGCGCCGAGGGCGACGACTTCGTCCGGGTTGACGGTTTTGTTCGGTTCTTTGCCGAAAAATTCCTTGACCATTTCCTGAACTTTCGGAATGCGTGTCGAACCGCCGACCAGAACGACTTCGTCGATTTGACCTTTTTCGAGCCCTGCGTCTTTAATCGCCTGCTCGACCGGCGGCATCAAACGTTTCAGAAGCGGCTCGACGAGCGCTTCGAATTTGGCGCGCGTCAATTTCAGTACAAGGTGCTTCGGTCCCGATTGGTCAGCCGTGATAAACGGCAGGTTGATTTCGGTTTCCATCGCTGACGATAATTCGACTTTCGCTTTTTCAGCCGATTCTTTCAAACGCTGCAAAGCCATTTTATCGGTCGTCAAATCGATGCCCTGATCTTTTTTGAACTCGTCGATAATCCATTTAATCAACGCTTCGTCAACGTCGTCGCCGCCCAGATGCGTGTCGCCGTTCGTCGATTTCACTTCGACGACGCCTTCGCCGACTTCCAGTATGGAAATATCGAACGTGCCGCCGCCGAAGTCGAACACCGCAATCGTTTCGTCTTTTTTCTTGTCCAAACCGTAGGCGAGCGCCGCCGCCGTCGGTTCGTTGACGATACGCATTACTTCGAGACCCGCAATCTTGCCCGCGTCCTTTGTCGCCTGCCGCTGCGCGTCGTTAAAGTAAGCCGGGACGGTAATGACCGCCTTGTCGACTTTCGCGCCCAAGTAGTCTTCCGCCGCCTTTTTCAATTTCTGCAAAACCATCGCCGAGATTTCCGGCGGGCTGTATGATTTGCCCTGCGCGTCAATTTTAACGTCGCCGTTGCCGGCTCTTTCAACCTTGAACGGAACCTGCTTGATTTCGCCCGAAACTTCATCGAATTTTCGTCCCATAAAACGCTTAATTGAATAGAGCGTGTTTTCGGGGTTGGTTACGGCTTGGCGTTTTGCGACCTGTCCGACCAGACGGTTGCCGTCTTTGGTAAAAGCGACAACCGAAGGAGTCGTGCGTCCGCCTTCTTCATTGGTGATGACGACCGGCTCGCCGCCTTCCATGACGGCGACGACCGAGTTCGTCGTTCCCAAGTCAATACCAATAATTTTACTCATCTCCTAAATTTCTCCTTTAAAAAACTGCTTATTATGCCTCAATACCAAGCCGTTATCCGATAAAATCGCGCGGCGAGGTTGAATGTGTTGTTAGAATAATATATGAGTGCGTCCTTGTCAAGTTTATTTCAAATATGCTTAGCAAAAAATTTTCAGCGCGTTTTGAGCAAATCATTTTGCTCGCCGGGCAGCCGCAAAACTGTATGTTTGCGGATATTTATTGTAAAATTCGGCTTAACTGTCAATTTCCGAGTAAAGGAAAGCTCAAATGTCCGCCAAAAACACCGACCGCAAAATGATGGAAGAAAACTCACTGATTAATCAGGAGCTGTACCGCGTTTTCGTCTCGCAGAGCAGTGAAGCCATCTGGCGTATCGAGATGGAAAACCCGCTGGCGACGACTCTGCCGGCGGATGAACAAATCGAGCTTTTTTACCGCGACGCATATCTCGCGGAATGCAATCAGGCGATGGCGCGGATGTACGGCTTTGACTCGGCTGAAGAAATCATCGGCGCGCGGCTCGGCGACCTTTTAATCCGTGAAGATGCGGCTAACGTCGAATACCTGCGCGCTTTCGTCAACTCAAAATATCGTCTCGAAGACGCCGAATCGCACGAGGTTGACCGCGACGGGAATCCGAAGTTTTTTCTTAATAACTTAATCGGCATCATCGAAAACGGCTTTCTGGTGCGCGCCTGGGGAACGCAGCGCGATATTACCGAGCGCAAGGAAATCGAGCGGTCGAAAGCTCACCTGGCGGCGATTGTCGAATCGTCGGACGACGCGATTATGAGCATCGATTTAGACGGAATCATCGCGAGCTGGAACACAGGCGCGACCAAAATTTTCGGTTACAAGCCGGAAGAGGTTATCGGAAAATCCGTCACCGTTCTGCTGCCGCCGCATCTCCTGGATGAAGAGACGGAAATTCTCGAAAGTATAAAAAATGGCGAGACGGTCGAGCATTACGAAACCGTTCGCCAGCGCAAAGACGGCGCGCTCGTCAATATTTCGCTGACGGTTTCGCTGGTTAAAAACGAGGCGGGCGAAATCGTCGGTGCGTCGAAAATTGCGCGCGATATTACGGAAAGCCGGCGCGCCGAAGACGCTTTGCGCGAAAGTCAGGCGATTCTCGCGCTTTCGATGCAGAGCAGCCGGATGGGCGTCTGGACGCGCGATTTGGCGACCGAAACCGTCTGGTGGAGCGAGGAACTGGAAGAAATTTTCGGACTTGAAAGGGAAAGTTTCGGTGGTTCGGAAAAAGATTTTTTCGATTTCGTTCACGAAGACGACCGCGAGCCGGCGTGGAGCGAAATTCTGCAGGCGATTGACGAGAACCGCGAATATTCGGTCGAATTTCGTTTCCGGCACACGGACGGTTCCGTGCGCTGGATGGAAGGACGCGGGCGGGCGGTTTATTCCGAAAAGGGCGCGCCGGTTCGTCTGTACGGCATCGGCATCGACATCACCGAACGCAAAAAGACCGACGACAAACTGCGCGAATCGGAAGAGCGTTTTGCGAAAGCGTTTAATTCAAGCCCGCTGGTTTTGACGATTACTTCACTGAAAACCGGAAAGCTCATCGAGGTCAACGAAACTTTCGTCCGAACGACCGGTTTCACGCGCGAAGAAACAATCGGGCGCTCGACCGCGGAACTCGGTTTGTGGGCAAATTCCATCGACCGCGCAGCCGAGCTGGCGGCGGTTCAGGAAACGGGCGAAATTCGCGATTTGGAATATATTTTCCGCGTTAAAGACGGACGGGAAATTGTTGGTTTGCTTTCCGCACAGCTTTTGGAAATTCGCGGCGAGCCGTGCGCGCTGACGATTATTCAGGACATCACGGAACGCAAAAAAGCGACTGAAATTTCCGAGCGATACCGTCTGCTTTCGATGCGTGCGCGCGACGTGATTTTGTTTTTTCGCCCCGACGGGCAAATCGTCGATGCCAACGAGGCGGCAGAGCAGACTTACGGTTACGGGCAGACGGATTTGCTCAAAATGCGCATTCACGATTTGCGCGCGCCGGAAATGTCGGGCGCTCTTGAAGATCAATTGGCAAAAGCGAATAACGGCGGCATACAGTTTGAAACCGTTCACTTGCGCCGGGACGGCACGCCCTTTCCGGTCGAAGTCACGTCGGTCGGTGCGGACATCGGCGGCGAGCGGCTGCTGATAAGCATTATCCGCGATATCACCGACCGGCGAAGAAATGAAGAAGTCGTGCGGCAGAGTATGAAACAGCTCGCGCTCGTCACCGACATTGCGCCGGTTTACATCGCGCAGTGCGACCGCGAATCTCGTTTTAAATTTGTCAACAAAGCCTACGCCGACCGGTTTGGAATAACGCCCGGGGACTGTCTCGGCAAACGGATTCCCGATATTATCGGTCAGAAGGCGTTTGCCGAAATTCAAAAATATATCGAGATAGTGTTGTCCGGTCAGCCGGTCGAGTTTGAGATAATCGTTCCGTACCCGAAAATCGGCGAGCATTTCATGCATTGTTCCTACGCGCCTGAATTTGACGAAAGCGGCGCGGTCGTCGGCTGGGTTTCGGCGATTACCGACATCAGCGAGCGGCGCAAGATGGAAGAAGCCGTGCGCGAATCCGAAAACCGTTTCCGCTCGATGACAAACAATGCGCCGATGCTCGTCTGGCTGAGCGGAACCGACAAACTCTGCACATATTTCAATCAAACGTGGCTCGATTTTACGGGCAGAACGATGGACGAAGAGCTTGGCAACGGCTGGACGGAAGGCATTCATGAAAAAGATTTCGACCGCTGCATCGAAATTTATTCGACGGCTTTCGAGGCGCGCGAAGACTTCGAGCTGGAATATCGTCTGCGCAGATTCGACGGCGAATACCGTTGGCTTTTGAACAAAGGCGTGCCGCTTTTCACGCATAACGGAACTTTTCGCGGTTATCTCGGCTCGTGCATCGACGTCACCGAACGCAAACAGGTTCAGGAAACTTTGCTCAAAGCCGAGCGCCGCGCCTCGGAAGAATATCTGGAACTCCTGTCGCGCATCGTGCCGGTCGGGCAGACGCTCGGCACGGCGCGCGATTTGACTTCGATTTATGGCGCGCTGCACGAATTCGTCCGCGCTTCGATGCCGTGCACGGCGTTTTTCGTTTCGTCCTACAATGCCGAAAAACGTTTGCGAATCGCCGAGTACATCTGGGGCGAAGAGGGCGAAGTCGATGTTTCCGTTTTGCCGCCGATGGAATTAACTGAGGACGGCGGACCCAATTCGCAGGCGATTTTCCAGAAAAAATCCATCGTCGTCAATAATTATTGGGATTTTATGAAAACGCGCCCGCACGTCGTTTTGAACAATAACGGCATTGACCCGCATTCGTCGCTGGTCGTGCCGATGACGGTGATGAGCCGCATTATCGGCACGATCGAAGTGCAGGCTTACGAATCGGGCGCGTTTACCAACGAGCACATCATAGCGCTCGAAATGGTTGCAACCCTCGCGGCGGTGGCGATTGAAAACGTCCGTCTGTTGCAGGTCGAAGCCGACGCGCGCGAAACCGCTGAAGCCGCGAACCGCGCGAAAGACGAATTTCTAAGCGTGCTTTCGCACGAGCTGCGGACGCCGCTTAATTCAATTCTCGGTTGGGTGAGAATGCTGCGCGGCGGCGTTTTGGATGCCGGGCGCACGACAAAAGCCGTCGAAGTAATCGAGCGCAACGCGCTTTTGCAGAATAATCTGATTGAAGACCTGCTGGACGTTTCGCGCATCATTTCGGGCAAAATGCGGATTGAAAAGGCAGCGGTCGATTTGGTCAGGATTTTTGACGACGCGGTCGAAACCCTGCGTCCGGTCGCCGCGCACAAAAATATTTTGTTTGAAACGCATATCGGCGAAGACTCGCTGGTTATCAACGGCGACGCGATGCGTTTTCAGCAAATCGTCGTTAATCTCGTGCAGAACGCCGTCAAGTTTACTGAAGAAGGCGGCAGGGTGAGCGTTTCTTTATCACGCAGCGGCGATTTTGCGCGGCTTGCGGTCGCCGACAGCGGAATCGGCATTTCCGGGGAGCTTCTGCCGTTCATTTTCGAGCGATTCCGGCAGGCGGATTCTTCGACCAAACGCGCGTTCAGCGGTTTGGGATTGGGATTGACGATTGTCCGCAACCTGGTCGAGCTGCACGGCGGAACTATCCGCGCCGCCAGCGAAGGCGAAGGCAGCGGCGCGTCGTTTGTTGTTCAAATCCCGCTCCTCAAAGAATTTTTGAAAAAACAGTCGGCGGACGAAAAATCGCGGGATTCGGCGAACGGGCAAGCCGTTTTGCACGGCGCGCGGATTTTACTGGTTGACGACGACATCGAGAGCCTGATTCCTTTGCAGCTTTTTCTCGAACGGGAAAACGCCCGCATCACGACCGTCGGCTCGGCAAAAGAAGCGCTCGAAAAACTCTCGCGCGAAAATTTTCACATCTTGATTACCGATATCGGAATGCCCGGCGCCGACGGCTACGATTTAATCGCGCGCGTCCGCCAGCTGCAAACCGAGCAAAATGCGTTTATCACCGCGATTGCGCTGACCGCTTACGCTTCATCGGACGACCGCCGCCGCGCGCTTGCTTCCGGTTTTCAGGAACATTTTGCCAAGCCGGTCGATTACGACGAACTTTTATCGGTGCTGGCAGTAATCTGGGAAAGGACTAAATAAATGCGCGGAAGGGGCGCATTTATGCATTCTTATAGCGTAATTTAATCTGCCGTTTTCTTCCCGGTTTTTTCTTCTTCGCGCATCAATCGCGCGATGTGGAAAATGTAATGAATTCCCGAAGCAAAGGCGAGCAGCACGACGATAAAATAGACGGTCGGAAGATAGAAGCTGTAATCGAGAAAGGCGGCGAGCAGAATCAGCGCGACCGCGACGACCTGCACGAACGTGCTCAGTTTCCCGAGCCACGACGGTTTGAAGCCGTGAAAGCCGGTCATAATATTGATTGCGCCGGCGACGGTGACAATCAGAACGTCGCGTCCGATGACGGCGGCAGTCACCCAGAACGGAACGGGTAGAAAGCGCGTCGGGTGCAGAACGTTCGGCAGCGCGAGAACGATAAACGCGACCGTCATCAAAAGCTTATCGGCAATCGGGTCGATAATCGTGCCGAGCTCGGTCTGCTGGTTAAAGCGCCGCGCGACAAATCCGTCGACGCCGTCCGAAACTCCGGCGATGATAAAGACCAGCAGCCCCCATCCGCTGTAGCCGTAAAACAGAAGGCTCGCGAAAACGGGAATCAGAGCCATTCTCAGGAAAGTAAGCAGATTCGGGATTGTCAGAATATTTGAAGCCATCACGGAAAATTACGAATTACGAATTACGAATTATAAATGACGAATGTGTTTTAACGAAATCGTCATTTATAATTCGTAATTCGTAATTAAACCGCATGAAGCTCGATTAAGGAAATCTCGGGCGGGCATTGATAGCGAATCGGCAGAACGACCGTGCCGATGCCGCGGGTGATGTAAATTTGCGTGTCTTTGCGCTGGTGAAGACCGTTTTTCAGACGCCGCTGCGGCAAAATCCGTTTGTCCTCGTCGCGAAGTTTGACCTGTCCGCCGTGCGTGTGACCGCTGAGGACGAGGTCAACGTCGAAACGCGTCGCTTGTCTTAAAATCACCGGATTATGCGCCAGCAATAATTTCATCTCATCGGGAAAACTGCCGTGAAGCGCCGCGCGCAAATCGGTTTTGCCGACCATATAATCATCAACGCCGCAAAGCCAAAATGAAGCGTCGCGCGCCGTAAAACGAAAGCCTTCGTTGATTAAAACGCTGATATTATTGCGCCGAAAAGAATCCGTCACGAGCCCGGCATCAGTCCAGTGGTCGTGGTTGCCGAGACATGCGAACGTGCCGTGTTCGGATTCGAGCTTGCCTAAAACTTCCGCGACCGGCTCGATATATTCCGGTTCGTGCGAAACATAATCGCCCGTTAAGACGAACATATCCGGTTTGAGTCGATTGGCGACCTTCACGGCGCGCGAAATGTGTTCGAGACTGGTAAACGGGCTGTGATGAATGTCCGACAGATGAACGAGGCGGAAGCGGTCGAGCTTTTTCGGCAGGCGGTTTAATTTTATATCTATTTTTTCGAGCGACAGGCTATTTGCTTCAGCGAGCGCTATTTTAGCAAACTGCGACAGATTACCGACCAATTCACGCAACGGCGTTTCCGAACCGATGGCGTTAGAGATTCGTTTAGACAGCTTTCCTTTTGATGTTCCAAACTTCATCTTCATCAACAAATTTTCGGGGGCGACGGTTGTTCTGGTAAGACAGACCGATTATACCCGCCGCGCGCTGAAAATGTCCAGAGTTGTTAGATTGAAAATCTCGCGAAAAGTTTGCAATGAATTTGACCGCCGCCGGTAAATACATGAATCAATTGACGTTTATAAAGCCAAAGTCCGTCTTCGAGGGATGACGAAAGACGGACTCCGGGAAACAAAACCGGGTGTGTAAAATTTAGGCGACGCCTATCTTGACGGCGTATGTGCCGGTTTTTTTATCATCACCCCATTCGACGTTATCTTCTTTCAAAACAGTCGGATTTTCGCCGTCGGTTTCAATGCTGATCGAATGCAGCATTTTGTCCTTCAGTTTCTTTTTAAAGAACGCCGCCGCCTGATCCGCCAGCTCTTCGAGATTGACCTTGTCTTTAATAATACCTTTGATAATGCCGGGAACGGGCGCGACGGCTATCGGGTCAAAACCGCTGGCTTTCCAGACTTCAATAAGTTCGGGCAGGACGCTTTTTACCAGAAAATCAATCGGCGTTTTATCATGAACGTCCATAAATTGAACCGTCACGTCGGTAATCTCGCCGTCGATTTCGGCAATTTTGTTTGAACCGGCAGGAATTTTATTGCCGTCGCCGTTTTTCAAAACAATCGTGTCCAATTCAGCCGAATCGCCGGTTAACTTGGGTTTTAAAAATGCATCTTTAGAAGCTTTTCGCCATTGCCAGTGACCGGTCGCCGGTTTGGTGACGGTTTCGACCGCTTCGTTGCCGTCTTTGTCCGTGTAACCGATATAAAAAATCAGCCGAAAATTTTTCTTGCTGTCGTCATCTCCGAAATTCGGAAACGTTATGCCTTTAATCGTTAGCTTTTTCTTTGCCATAATTTACCTCTATGATTTTAGATTTTTCTTAAAATCTTTTGGAAACGGGTTAAAGTTTGAAAAAGATTTAATAACGATATATGACATTAAAAAAAAAAGCCATCTTTTCCAGACTTATTGGAAACGGTTAAATAATTTAATTTCGTGATAGAATGCGGTTTTAAGAAAACCGATTTTATTCGAGGAAATTATGAATTTCAAACAATTCTATCTGGGCTGTTTAGCGCACGCTTCGTATTACCTCGGTTCCGGCGCGGAAGCCGCGATTATCGATCCGCAACGCGACGTTGAGCAGTATCTCGCGGAAGCGGCGGCAAATAATCAGAAGATAAAATATATTATCGAAACGCATTCGCACGCCGATTTCGTCTCGGGGCATCTCGAACTGGCGGAAAAAACCGGCGCGGAGATTGTTTTCGGGCGACGCGCCGACACGCAGTTTCCGACGCACAAAGTTAAAGACGGCGACCAGCTGCGGGTCGGAAAAGTTACGCTGAAATTCCTTGAAACGCCCGGACACACGCCCGAAGGCATCACAATCCTGGCGGAAAATACGGAGAACGCCGCCGACCCTTTGAAAATGTTTACCGGCGACACGCTTTTTATCGGCGACGTCGGGCGACCGGATTTAATCGGCTCGAAAGGCTTTACGGCGGAAGAAATGGCGGCGCTGCTGTATGACTCGCTGCACGAAAAAATCTTGCCGCTGCCGGACGAAACCGAAGTTTATCCGGCGCACGGCGCAGGCAGCCTGTGCGGAAAATCTCTGTCGAAGGAAACGTGGTCAACTCTCGGCAAACAGCGCAAGTTCAATTACGCGCTGCAGCCGATGACAAAAGAAGAATTCGTCCAAATCGTCGCGCCGAACCAGCCGGAAGTTCCGGCGTATTTCCCGAAATCGGCAGCAAAAAACTTACAAGGGTCGCCGGCGCTCGAAGATTTGCCGAAACCTTTCGCGCATTCGACCGCCGAAATCGAAAATTTTGACGGCATTGTTCTCGATGTCCGGAAAACCAACGAATTCGGCGCAAATCATATTCCGAACTCAATTAACATCGGACTCGGCGGGCAGTTTGCAAGCTGGGCGGGAACTTTGATTCCGATTGGAACCGCGATTGCGATTGCCGCCGACTCGCCGGCGCAGGTTGACGAGGCGTTTATGCGGCTGGCGCGCGTCGGGCACGAATCGGTCAGAGGTTTTATCCTGATGAAGGATTTTGCGGGCAGGACAAACACGATTGAGCAGATTCCGGTTGAAGAAGTACGCTCTTTGACGGAAACCGAAAAATATCTGCAATTCGTTGACGTTCGCCGACCGGCGGAGCACGCTGGCGGTCACGCGGTGCGAACCGTTAATATTTCGCTCGACGCATTGTCGCGGGAAATTGATAAGCTCGACCCGGAAAAGCCGACGTTCGTGATTTGTCAGAGCGGCTATCGTTCGAGTTTGGGCACGAGCATTCTGGAAAACGCGGGATTCAAAAAAGTTTACAACGTCAGCGGCGGTACGCAGGCGTGGATAAATGCGGGTTTGGAGACGGAAGTTTCGGCAGCCGCCGGGGCGAGTTCAAATTAATTTTATGGACGACCTTTACCGGGTTGGCGGATTTTTCGGCGGAAAAACTCCGAAAATTTGTCGAATAAAATTTTAGTTCGTAATAAGACACAAAAAAGGGTCGCGCCGGAATAAGTTTTCCGGCGCGACCCTTTTGTTAATAATTCAAAACGAATTAGTGACCGTTGTATCTAGCCACCGGGAAATCGCCGCTTTGTCCGAACGGAACGCTGAACGCGCCGCTCGTCGAGCCTTGAACCCAGAAAGCGCTTGCGCCGGGTGTCGAGCTCGAACGCCAGACGGCAAAATCGGTTTTTCCGTCGCCGTCATAATCGCCCTGCGTCGGGAAATCGGTTGCCGATGCGCCGAAAATTGCTGTCGGCGAACCGCCGATTGCACCGGTCGAACTCGGACGGACATACCAGTTTAATTGTCCCGCGCTGCCTCTGACAACCGCAATATCGGTTTTGCCGTCGCCGTCGTAGTCGCCGGGAACGATAATATCGGTCGAGGTTCCGAAAACAACCGAATTAAATCCGGCGGTCGTTTGCAGCATCCAGAAACGAGCCTGTCCGCCGCCGTTGTTGCGCTGAATCACGAAATCAGCTTTGCCGTCGCCGTCGTAATCGCCCGGTGCTACGAAATCGCCGTTTTGTCCCCATGGAACATAGGTCACGTTGCCTGACGGGTTGTTGAATGAACCGCGATAAAACCATGTGCTCTGGTCGCCGCTGTTTGCGCCCGCGCGATAGACAGCCGGGTCGGCTTTGCCGTCGCCGTCGTAATCGTCAACCACGCTCGGGTCGTCGCCCGATTGTCCGAACGGCTCGATTCTAACTGTATTGTTGTTGCTCTGCAGAATATAGAAAGCCGCAACGGTCGGTGCGCCCGCGCGCCAGACGGCAATGTCGGTTTTATTGTCGCCGTCAAAATCGACCGGCGTAAAGAAATCGCCCGAAATACCCCACTGGGAAGCATAAGTCGTCGTTGAGCCGGTGAGATTGATAAACCATGTAATCTGACCGCCCGGACCGCCGCCGGTGTTGCGAACGACCGTGAAGTCGGTTTTGCCGTCGCCGTTAAAATCGACGACGTGCTGGGTATTGACGACCGCCGCTTGCGTAACGCTTGCCCAGGTCGTTCCGACGCGGATGCCGTCAACTCTTAACGTCGGCGAAGTCGCGGCTGCGCCCTGACGAAGCGAAACGGTTCCCAGACTAACATCCGACTGGGTTGCAATGTCGGTTGCCGAAACGGTCGCCGCCGGTTCGGTCGCCGGTACATTCGTGCTGACGAAAAGCGAAACGGTGTCATTAGTTGCACCGTCGACGATTGTGTATTTGACGACTAAAAGATAGGTCGTGTTGAGCGAATAGTTAAACGGCGTAAAAGCCACGTCCGGCGCGGCGGTGGCGGCTTTCGAAATACCGAAGGCAATATTGTTTGAAGCGTCTTTTTTAACAAAGACTCTGCCTCTGAACGTCGTCCCGACCGGATCGGGTCCGAGATGGAAAAAGTACCCGCCAATCGGATCGACCACCGCATCGCTGACATTCACCAGAAATGCCGCATAAACGGAGCCGGTCGTTTGAGTCGTAAAGGCACGGTTGTCGTCTTCACCGCTGGTTGCCAAAGTAACGGCGTTACCGATGCCCGAGGACGGATAGCCGCTCAACGTCAGGCTCGGCGCTGAAGTAACAATCGGGTTCGTGCCGCCCGCGCTGTGTGCCGTCCAGTTGTTAGAAGTTAATGCCGAACCTGCGGCGTACGTAAAATCTTCTACCAATAACGGCGTGTCGGTCGGGCTTGCCAACGCGGAACCACTAAAAACCACGCTTGTGATTACCGCAAAAATAGACAAAATGCCCAGAGCAAATTTTTTGTTCATTATTTCTCCTCTTCCAAAAATAGATAATTTAATAAGTTCAAATGTATAGAAACAGCAAGTGTCTGCGATTGGACCTGAATACAAAACGCCAAAGATAAGGGGCGCTATTTTCAATTCTACATTTTCGAGTAAGGATAGCATAAAAAGCTCGGTAATTGACAAGCAAAAACCGACAAATTCAAGAGGAAATTAACGTAAAAAAGTTTTTTCTGCTAAAATCGAAAAAAATCGAGGTAATTTTTAAGAAATGAAAGCGGCACGATTTATTTTACTGCTCATTTGCGTTTCGGGTTTAATCGTCAATCTGCGGGCGCAAACCGACAAGAAAGACGATGACGAACCAATCCGTGTCGACACGCAGCTCGTCGACGTTCCGTTCATCGTCACGGACAAAGGCGGAAAGCCTGTTTTGAACCTTAAACAAAATAATTTCATCATTTACGAAGACGGCAAAAAGCAGGACATTGCCGAGTTTGCGGCGACCAACGCGCCGTTTGAGGTCGCGCTCCTGCTCGACACAAGCGGTTCGACGCGTTCCGACCTGACTTTAATCCAGCGCGCCGCCGCCAATTTTATCGCGTCGCTGCGCATCGGCGATAAAGTTTCGGTAATTTCCTACAAAACCGAGCGCACCAGCGCGCAAGCCTACGCCGCGAGCGAAGTTTTAAATCCTTTAACGGACGACCGCGAGAAATTAAAAATGGTTCTCGAAGCGGTTAAAACCAGCAACGGAACGCCGTATTACGATTCGCTTTTGCAGGTCGCCGAAAAGGTTTTCAACACGCCGGCGAAGGACGATTTACGCGGTCGGCGCGCGCTCGTCGCCTTGACCGACGGCGTCGATTCTTCAAGCGCGGCGGAGTTTGAAGAGGTCAAGGAAGAGCTCGAAAAAGCGGGCATTACGTGTTATTTCATACAGGTCAACACGCGCGATTTTTTCGAGGAAAATCTGTTGGGCGACTGCCAGAGCGCGATTCGTTTTTCGACCGCGCAGATACGCCGCTACTACCGCGTCTATTACCCGAAATCGAATGTCGAAAAGACGTTTAATTTCTGCGAGCTGGGCAATTTTGAGCGGCTCGGCATCAGCAAAGGCTTATACGATTTAGCCGATAAACAGATGAAAGATTTGGCGCGCACGTCGGGCGGCAGAGTTTTTCCGGTCGCCGATTTATCGGAAGCGCGCAACGCCTTTAAAGCGGTCGCCGAAGAAATCGGTACGAAATATTCGCTCGGTTACTATTCATCAAACGAAAAGCGCGACGGCACTTTCCGCAAAATCAAAATCGAGCTGAAAGGCGTTCCGCTCGGCTCTCAAATCCGCGCCCGTGAAGGCTACACCGCACCGATGAATTAATTCATAGAGTTCATAGAGTTTGTAGAGTTTGTGGAGTTAAGAGTAAAATTAAAACTCTATGAACTCTAAATTTGGTCGCATAGTTTTGATGGTTTTGGACAGCGCCGGAATCGGTGAAATGCCGGATGCCGCCGCCTGGGGCGACGCCGGGTCAGACACGCTCGGGCATATCTTAGAATCGCGCACGGTCAATCTGCCGCAGCTGCAAAAATTGGGTTTGGGAAATATTCGCCCCCTGAAGGATTTGCCGGCGGTTGAAAATCCGGTCGGAAACTACGGCAAATGCACCTTGAAATCAAACGGTAAAGATACCACGAGCGGGCATTGGGAAATGGCTGGAATCATCCTGAAAAAGGCTTTCCCGACTTTTCCGGAAGGCTTTCCGCCGCGCATTATCAACGAATTTGTCGAGCGCGCGCGCATTCCCGGCGTGCTCGCAAACGTTCCGGCGTCGGGCACGGAAATCATCAAACAATTCGGCGAAGAACACGTCCGCACGGGCAAGCCGATTGTTTACACTTCAGCCGATTCGGTGTTTCAAATCGCCGCGCACGAAGAAGTTATCCCGGTTGAAAGACTCTACGAAATCTGTCATATCGCCCGCGAAATTCTCGACGGCGAAGATCGTGTGGGGCGCGTGATTGCGCGCCCGTTCGTCGGCGAATCGGCTGCAAATTTCAAACGCACCGAGAATCGCCACGATTACGCCGTTCCGCCGCCGACCGACAATCTTCTGCCGCTCCTCAAAGATAACGGTTTAGACGTCGTCTGCATCGGCAAAATCGCTTCGATTTACGATTCTTTAGGCGTCACTGAAGACTTGACCGCAAAAAACAACGACCAGTCAATCGACCAGACGATTAATGCTTTAAAGGGCAACGCGCGCGGTCTGATTTTCTCGAATCTCGTCGATTTCGATATGCTTTACGGGCATCGGCGCGACACGGAAGGTTATGCCAAAGCGCTCGAACATTTCGATGCGCGCCTGCCGGAAATTTTCGACGCGCTGCGCGCCGGTGATTTATTCATCATCACCGCCGACCACGGCAACGACCCGACCGCCGCCGGTTCTGACCATACGCGCGAATACGCGCCGCTGCTGGTTTACGGAAAATCCGCAAAAAATGGAGTAAATCTCGGCACCCGTCAGTCTTTGTCCGACATCGGGCAGACGATTGCCGAGAATTTCGGTTTGGAGTTAAAAGACGGCGTGAGTTTTTTGAATGAAATTTGATTCGTGTCGTTTGTCGAATAATTACGGAAAAGGCGGAAAGTTTTTCCGCCTTTTTCGATTTAAGGATTAGTTTTTGGTTTCTTTAACCTTGACCGGTTCTTCTTTGGTTTCGTTCTTGATGACGTCGCGGCTGACGCGCTTGGGCGGTTTATATTCGGGCGTCGGCGAGCTGGCGACTTTGACGCGCGGCGTCTGCGCGGTGGTCGTCGTGCCGGTGCTGCAAGCCGCGCCGAACGTGGTCAATGCCAGAAGCAGAGCACCGATAGACAATTTAATTCGTTGTGTTTTGAACATAAATTTTTCTCTCAAAAATTTGTTATGACGTTTCATTTTGTAAAGCGTAAAAGAACAGGAAAAAGTATCCCCAACATCGCTTACCTTTTAACAGACGAAGGAATAAAAACTTTTGGCGTAAGAATTTAAATTTTTTTCAGTAAACTTTTGCCCGGATTATCATTGTACTTTTTCCGTTCGCTCACTCCGGCAAACAGTAAATTGCCGGTCTTTATAAAATTAAAACCGCCCGGTTGCTGAAATGGAATGCCGCTTGCAGTCAAACTTCGGATTAAAAGGGAGGAAAAAGATTATGGCAAGACCTGCTGAAACAGCCAACATAAACAATCCGCAAGCCGAGCGGCGGTTTGACTCAAAAGTAATTTATGCTTATATTGCCGGCGCGATTTTGCTGCTGCTGGTATTTCTTTATGTCGGCAGCCGCCTGTTTTCGTACGGCGAAACGACGCGCCCGGCGGCGAATTCGACGCGAACACAGGAAGACGACAAACGCGCGTCACCGTAAATAAGGGATGAGTGATGAAAAAAATCATTCTTCGGTAAGTTTGCAGTTTCTTTAGAAAGAAACATAAAAAGAGCGAAACAAGCATGAAACGCTTGTTTCGCTCTTTTTATTTGAATTTAGTCCGGCGAATTATTTCGTGAAGTTCGCCTGCACGGAAGCGCCGCTGTTGTTAATCGTAATCGTGCAGGTAGTTGCCGCGCCTGAACACGCGCCCGACCAGTTGACGAAGCGAAAACCCGGTTCGGGCGTCACGGTAAACGTCGCCGTCGTGCCGCTTGCGACCTTGTTTGAACAGGTCTTTCCGCAATCGATGCCGACCGCCGGCGCGCTGACTAAACCTTTGCCGCCAACGGTTTTTGCCGAGACACTAACGGCGCTGGCAAAATTCGCCGTCACTCTCAGCGCGTCAGCCGCATTGACGACGCAGGTTAAAAGGCTGCCTGCGCACGCGCCGTCCCAGCCTCTGAAAAGCGAGCCGGAAGACGGTTCGGCGGTTAAGGTAACGGCGGTTCCTTCCGGGTAACCGGCGGCGCATTTGCTGCCGCAGCTAATCAGGCGGTCGAGCGAGGAAACGTTTCCGCTGCCGGTTTTCGCAACCGTCACGGACGGCACGCGAATGTTTGCCGCCGACATCTGCGCGCTGATAAATTCGCCCAATTCGCCGTCTGCCGGCGCGGTGCAGGTTAAATCGGCGCACAGCGCTTCGTGCGTCAGCGGGTCGTAAGCGCCCGTGAAAGTGTAAGTTTCATAGCGGCGGATGACGGCGCGCGTGTCGAAACGCAAGGTTCCCTGATTGCGTCTCTGGCGACGATTGCCGTTGCTGTTGCTGCCGGATAAAGGTTCGGCTTGGATGATTTCCCACTGAACTTCCATGTGCGCCGCGTCCTGCGGAACGACCGCGTTGTCCGACACGAGTTCGTCGAGACTGACTTCGCGCGTCAAATCCGCCTTGTAAACTTTGACCCATTGCGCGTCGCCGTAGAGCTCGGGCGCTTCCGCCGGTTCGGGCGCTTCGATTTCGGCTTCGAGAACGGGCGCATCACCATCGCGCGCCGGCGGAATAACCGTGTAAACCGGCGAGACGATGGCGATTGACGGGTCAAAACCTATTAGATTGCCCGGATTTGCCGCGTCTTCAACCAACCATCGATACTGCGTTTTGGTCGGCGTCGCCTGCAATGAAACGCCGAAATGCTCGCAGCCGCTCGCGTCGTAGTTCGTGCCCCATTGATAGCACGAACCGGCAAAAGTCGTGTTCGGCTCGTGCTGACCGGTCGTTTTCGTAAAAGCGCCGTTCTCGTACGGGCTTGTCCATCTGACAAGCGTTCCGGTCGCCGTCGCCGTGATGGTCGCCGCGCCGTAGCGCTGCATGGAAAATGAATAATAAACGTCTTCCGGGTGAATGCCTTCAAGCTCGATTTCAAAGCCGTGACCGTCGTGTCCGGTGTGATTAATGACATCGAAATTGCCGAGCTGCCCGTAAACGGTCGCCGTCTGCGCGCGCGACACGAGCGGCGCGATGAAAATGATTAAAGCGAGCAGCCCGATTGAAACGCTCGCGCCCGCCAGTTTGTTGGCACTGAGTAAAATTGCAGTGCGGATGTTGCTGAAATTCCTTTTTATAATCGACATTTTGGTACTCCTGAATTATTGAAAAATAAATGATTTCCGTAACAGGTCAGCCGGACGAGAGGACACACCGAAGCGAATCGCAAATTTCAGCATCAACACACAGGGGCTTTCCGAATTATTGTCTGCTTTGGGCGCTTGGGTTCGGATGTCAAGTCCGACCTCGTTACGAAACAACAGTGACGATTCGAAGGGCAAAAAGACATCGTTGATGAAAAAAAAAATCACCGTCTATTTACTTTGATTTTTCGACCGCAAATGTTACTTTTAGCCTGCGAAAAGTAAATAAAAGGAAAAAACAAAATTGATGAAGCGTGTTAAAAATCTCGTCGGATTTTTGTGTTTACTGGCAATTGGCTTGAATAGTCTCGCAGCGGCGCAAATCATTGATGAGCTTGATGCTTACAACGAACCGCCGAGCCGTCTGCGCGGCGTGATTGAAAAATTTTCGGCGGACGCGGGAAGTCTCGAACGTTTTTACACGGCGCGCGAATCGGCGAATCGCCGGACGCGGTTCAGAGCCCTTTACACGGATTGGCTGAGCGTGTTGAGCAAGCAGAATTTCGACGCGCTCAACACGGACGAGCGGGTTGATTACCTGCTTTTCAAAAATTATCTGAACCACGAACTTAAAGAACTCGACCGCCGCGCCCGCCAGTTTGAAGAAATGTCGGCGCTTTTGCCGTTTGCCAAAACCATCAGCGATTTTGAGGATTCGCGCCGCCGTCTGGAAACGATTGACGCCGCACGAACCGCATCGGTTTTGAATGAATTGAACAAAACGATTTTGCAGACGCAAAAAGCGTTCGAAGCGGGAACCGTTCCGAAACCGAAACGCACGGTTGCGAATCGCGCGGCGCAAACCGTCGCGTCGCTGCGCCAGACTCTGAAAAATTGGTTTAATTTTTACAACGCTTACGACCCGCAGTTTTCGTGGTGGAACGCGGAGCCTTACAAATCGGCGGACGCCGCGCTTGCCGCTTATCAAACGTTTGTCAGCGAAAAACTGGTCGGCATAAAAGCGGACGATAAAGTTACAATCATCGGCGACCCGATCGGGCGCGAGGCGTTATTAGCGGAACTCGAATACGAGATGATTCCGTACACGCCCGAAGAATTAATCGAGCTTGCCAACAAGGAATTTGCGTGGTGCGAAGGCGAAATGAAAAAAGCCTCGCGCGAAATGGGTTTCGGCGACGATTGGAAAAAAGCGCTCGAAGCCGTTAAAAACAAGTACGTCGAGCCGGGACGACAGCCCGAACTCATTCGCAACCAGGCGATTGAGGCAATCGAATTTGTCGAGAAAAACGACCTCGTCACAATCCCGAAAGTCGCGCGCGAATCGTGGCGGATGGAGATGATGAGTCCGGCGCGCCAGCTCGTCGCGCCGTTTTTCCTCGGCGGCGAAACGATTCTCGTTTCTTACCCGACCGACACGATGACGCACGAGCAGAAATTGATGTCGATGCGCGGCAACAACCCGCATTTTACGCACGCCGTCACTTTTCACGAGCTGATTCCCGGTCATCACTTACAAGGATTTATGATTGACCGCTATCGCCCGTACCGGCAGGTTTTTTACACGCCGTTCTGGATGGAAGGCTGGGCTTTGTACTGGGAATTTCTGCTCTGGGATATGAATTACAATAAAACGCCGGAAGATAGGGTCGGCGCGCTTTTCTGGCGAATGCACCGCTGCGCGCGGATTATTTTTTCCCTGAGCTTTCATCTGGAAAAAATGTCGCCGCCGGAAGCAGTCGATTTTCTCGTCGAACGCGTCGGGCACGAACGCGACAACGCGCTCGGCGAAGTCCGCCGCTCGTTTGCGGGCGATTACGGACCGCTTTACCAAATCGCATACATGATGGGCGGCTTGCAGTTTTACAACCTGCACCGTGATTTGGTCGATTCTAAAAAAATGACCAACCGGCAATTTCACGATGCGATTTTAAGGGAAGGTCCGATTCCGGTCGAAATGGTTCGAAGCATTTTGACAAAGCAGAAATTGATGAAGGATTTCAAATCAAACTGGCGATTTTACGCCGGGCTGCCGAAATAAAAAAGCGGAAAGCCTTTCATACTTTCCGCTTTCCGCTAGAAATATTACAAAAGCCCGATTTCCTGCAAATCGGCAATCGGTTCGTCGAACGAGCAGCTGCCGAAAGAAACGATGCTTTTCTGGCGCACGAAGCCGAGCTGCCACGTCGTCAGGAAATAGTCGCCGTGCCACGCGACGCCGTTGTCGGTAAACTCGAAACTTTCTTCAAATTCGTCCTCCAAAATTTCTTCCAGGATAATCGGTTTAAACCCGGCGCGCGCGAATCCGGTCGCGAGGAATAAATTCAAAAATCCGTTCATCGTGCCTTTCGGCGCGTCCGCTTCGTAGGTTAAAGGACGGAAACAGCGCAGCGGGTGATGCAGCCCGGCGGTCGCTTTGAACGGCACGTTGGCGGCAAGACAGGTCCGAATAAAACGGATTATCGTGCGCGTCGGCGGAAATTCTTCGGCGCTCGTCCCGCCGGTGCGGAGCTTGGCGCGCTGGCGGTGAATCGCCAGCGCCGTGACCATATCGGGCAGCCGTTCGTCGAGCGGAATCTCAAAATAAGCGGTCAGAAATGCGGGCAGCGAGTTGACCGTGTTCTCGATTTTCGATTCGGTGTTGGCGCGAACTTCCAAAACGTCGCAAACGACGCGCGGCGCATATTTCGCATTGAAATTCTCAATCTGCCGGATGGTTTGATATATGTCCTCGCCCGCTAAGACTGACAACCGCCACGCGTTTTTTGAGCCCTGGTCAGACTCCTGCTGGATAAACTCGTCGGCGGTTTCCATAAACTCGTCGAGCCGCGCCGCCGGGACGACGAATCGACCGAGCATCCAACTGTAATTGCTGTTGCGGTAGGTGGCGTAGTTAATCACGGCTTCGGGCATCGAGCATTGTGAAGGCGGAAAAAGTCCGGCGTAATCAACTATTTCGGCAAGCAGGATGCGAACCGATTCTTTCGGTGTCTCAATCATTTTCGGTTGTAGTTATATTAAAACGATCATGAATTTCAGGAAACTCGACTCCTTCGTAAAGTTCCGATAATTCCATTTCACAGTCAAGCGACGCGAGGTGAAAACCGCTCGCAATCGAATTAAACTCGCGATTGAGCCAATTATTCTCGTCCTGTTTGATAAACTGCGTGACGTGCGGTCGGTCCTGCGCAATCAGAATATACTCGGTCAAACTGGCGATCGATTTGTAATAGGTAAACTTATAGCCGCGGTCAAAATCGGCAGTTGACTCCGACAAAATTTCGACGATTAAAGACGGATTAGTGAGAATTTCCTGTTTCCCCAACTTCTTAAATTCCGCATCACCGCACAATGCCGACAAATCCGGGTAACGATACGGCGGGTAAGCCGGCACGCCGACGCGCATATCGGACGGAAAAACGCGACAACCGCGTCCGCGAAGTTTATTTCGTAAAGCAACCAGCGCATTTACCTGAATTTGATTATGATTCGCGCTCGCCCCGGCAAGCGTGAACACGTGACCGTCCCAAAACTCAATCTTTTCCTCGCTTTCGTGGTCGAGTTCGAGGTATTCTTCGAGCGTGTAAATTTGTTTTTTCAGTGGCAGCATAGCTAGCCTATATCTTAAAATTCTTTTTGAGTTTTTGCCAGACTTCGAAATATTCATGCTGAAGCTCGGACGTTTCCATCGCAAACCGCGTCGGGCGAATAATATAGCGCGATTCAAACATAAACGCCATCGTGCCGGAAAGTTTTTGCGGCTTGAGTTCGGCATTCGACGCTTTTTCAAACGCGTCCAAATCCGGTCCGTGCGCCGACATCGAGTTGTGGAGCGAGCCGCCGCCCGCGACGAAGCCTTCTTCTTTGGCGTCGTACTGCCCGTAACACAAACCCATATACTCCGACATCACGTTGCGATGATACCACGGCGGGCGAAACGTGTTTTCGGCGACGAGCCAACGGTCGGGAAAGATGACGAAATCGCAGTTGGCGACGCCCGCATCGACGGACGGCGAAGTCAGAACCGTGAAAATCGACGGGTCGGGATGGTCGAAAGAAATCGAGCCGATAGTGTTGAAACGGCGCAAATCGTATTTATAAGGCGCGTAATTGCCGTGCCAGCCGACAACGTCGAGCGGCGAATGCTCAATCGCGCACGACCAGAGATTGCCGCCGAATTTTGCCGTCAATTCAAAAGCGTCTTCTTTATCTTCAAACCACGCGACCGGCGTTTCAAAGTCACGCGCATTTGCCAGACCGTTTGCGCCGATCGGTCCCAAATCCGGCAAACGGAACTGCGCGCCGTAGTTTTCGCAGATGTAGCCGCGCGCGTCGCCGTCCGGCAATTCGACGCGGAATTTCAAACCGCGCGGCAAAACGGCGATTTCGCTCGCGCCGATTTCCAAAATTCCGAGTTCGGTTAAAAAACGAACGCGATTTCGCTCGGCAACAACGAGCATTTCGCCGTCGGCGTTGTAGAAAAAACGTTCGCTCATATTTTTGTTACAGGCGAAAATATGAATCGCGATTCCGGCTTGGCTGAAAAGGTCGCCGTTTCCCGCAATGGTCGTCACGCCGTCAATAAAATCGGTTTCGCCTTGCGGCATCGGCAAAGGATTCCAACGCAGTTGATTCGGCGTTGTTTCAAGCTCGGCAAACTTTGAAACAAGCAATCCGTTATCAATCCGCGCAAACGGTTTGTGTAAAACCGACGGGCGAATGCGATACGTCCAGGTTCTTTTGTTATTCGCGCGCGGCACGGTAAAAGCCGTTCCCGAAAACTGTTCGGCATAAAGCCCGAGCGGCGCTTTCTGCGGCGAATTCTGTCCGACGGGAAGCGCACCCGTCACCGCTTCGGTCGCAAATTCATTGCCGAATCCGCTGTTGTATTTGAATTGTTCTTCGCTTGTCGTCGGTGTCATTAGTTTTCTAAAAATTTAGCAAATTCAATTTTTGTTTCCGCCAAACGCTTTTCGACTTTTGCCGCTTCTTCATTTAGTCCGGCATTTTTCAGCAAAATTAAATGCGCTTTAAGAATATTTATAATTGATTTCGGATAGCGTCCGCCGATTTCGTCATCGTCAATTTTCCTGAACGCGGTTTGATAAGCGGTTTCCGCTTTTGTGTAATATTCTCGCGCTTCAATTAATTTTCCGAGCTGATGATAGGCTTGTCCGAGCAAAAAATATATTTCACCCGTTTCAGCATCGGTGTCGTCAATTACGGGCTTTCCAATTTCCAGCGATTTGTTTAATAACGGAATTGCTTCGTCGGTTTTTCTTTGCCAAAGCAGAACATAAGCCAGAGATTCATACGCCGACGATCTTTCCAAATAACGATCTTTGGGTAATTTTTCTGCGTATGAAATGGCAAGGCGGCAAGAAGTTTCAGCTTCAACGAAACTTCTTGCGCCAGTTAGGTTACGGCATTTTTCTTCCACGCCAAAATATAATTTGTTAGCCTGCGTATCTTCCCTGTCTTTTTTTTGTATTTCAGCAATTCTCCTTTTACTTATTGGAACTTCGACCGTTTGTGAAAAAACAGATTGCAAATTAAAGATAACGACAAGACTGAAAAATAAATATTTCATTAAAGATTTCCTCTACGTCGTTGCTCCTCTTCAATCGAAACGAAGAGCGCTTTGAAATTGCCTTTGCCGAAACCTTTACAGCCTTTACGTTGCAGAATTTCGTAGAACACGGTCGGGCGGTCTTCGACCGGTTTGGTGAAAATCTGCAAAAGATAACCTTCGTCGTCGCGGTCAACTAAGATTCCCAAACGTTTCAAATCTTCGATGTCTTCGTCGATTTCGCCGACGCGCGACGGGATTTCATCGTAATACGTGTCGGGAACGCGCAGGAATTCGACGCCGTTTTCGGCTAATTTAGCGACCGTTTCGCGGACGTCTTTGCACAAGAGCGCGACGTGCTGCGCGCCTGCCGAGCGGTAAAAATCGATGTATTCCTGAATCTGCGATTTGCCGCCCTTTCCTTCCGCCGGTTCGTTAATCGGGAACTTGATATTGTGCCCGCCGTCCGACATGACGATCGACATCAGCGCGGAATATTCGGTCGAAATGTCCTTATCGTCAAACGTGATGTAACGCGTAAAGCCCATCACGTCGCGGTAAAAATCGCACCAGAAATTCATTTTGCCTAATTCGACGTTGCCGACGATGTGGTCGACCAAAACAATTCCGACTTCTTCGCCCGCAACTTCCTGCGCGACGAATCCGGGCAGAAAAGCGCCCGAATAATTGTGCCCGTTATTGTTGTTGTAGGAAATAAACGAGTGAACCGTGTCGCCGTACGTGTGAATCGCCGCTTTGCGAACCGAGCCGTTTTCGTCCGTCCAATCGTGCGGTTCGATAAAGCTGCGCGCGCCGCGCGCAATCGCTTCGTTAAACGCGTGGTCGGCGTCTTCGACCAGAAACGCGATGTCGCGGACGCCGTCGCCGTGCTGTTTGATATGTTCGGCTGCCGGATGTTCGGGCGAAAGCGGCGTCGTCAAAACAAAATTGACGCGATTCTGCCGCAAAACGTAACTCGTCGTTTCGCGGTTGCCGGTTTCAAGCCCCGAATAAGCCGCGCGCGAAAAGCCGAACGCCTTGCGATAAAAAAACTCCGCCTGCTTGGCGTTGCCGACGTAAAACTCGACATGATGTATTTTTTTCAAACCTAAAGGATTTTTTTCGTCTGTCATAATTGCCTCGTTAATTATTTTCTTTCTCTAATTTTTCTAAATGTTCTAACATTAAATCTCTCAAAGTAAAGAAATTTTTATGATAATTGGGAAGTATTTCATCAGCTTTTGCTTTATATTCCTTTGCGTAAGAAGATTGTTCAGATTCAATCAAAATATAGCCGCCTGAAAGTTTTTTTGGTTCAGCACTTCTGTAGTAAGCAGACATATCCTGAGCTAATTCAAAAGCTTTATTAAATTGCTCTCTGATTTCTCTTGTTGAATAAAAATCTAATTGTGATTCAAGTCGAGTAAACTCAATTTGTTCTTCAATTGTTCCAACACCTGTTTTTACTACTACATTGCTTAGGCTAAATAAAACATTTTCATAAAGAAATTTATATTTTTCTAATTTGTCCTTTTTATTTTGTCTGGAAAAAGAACGAGATTCACGTCTTTCAACAAATAGACTTGTAATATAAGCAACAAGTATTGCTGATGTGCTACTAATTAAAGCTATAATTATGGCAAACGTTTTGTCATCCATTCTTATTAAATTCCTATTTCCCGACAAAAGACGCAAACAAAATCGTCAGGCAAATCAAAAGCAAAATTGAGCGTTGAATGTGTCGCATAAAGCTTCTAAAAACCCTTCCTGATTCGCACGGAATTTTCCGAAATAACCGTAAAAGCATCTTCGAATTCCGCTTCGTGTTCTCGAAGGGCAAGAATTGCTTTGTCAATTTTCTCAATTAAGCTCAGACCGCTCAATCGTAAAAGAATTACGCCCTGTGACTTCAAACCAAAGCGAAAAACCAACTCGCCGAAATCTGTGTCGTAAGTCAGAATTACCGCCCGTTCATCTAAAGCAATTTGTAAAATTTCATCATCCGTACTTCCAATATAATTTTCAAAGACAGATATAACATCAAAGTCGGCTTCTCTTAACGCTTCGATAAATTCACGCTCGATGTTTTCATCTGCAAGCAGTTTCATGCAGCTTCTAACGGATAAACCGTTTCAAGACTCAATGACTTTCGGGCAAAATCGACGCACGCCAAAACCTGCTCCCGCGTCAGATGCGGATACGATGATAAAATTGCGTCAATCGATTCACCTTCGGCAATTTTGCCCAAAATTAATTCGACCGTGATGCGCGTGCCCTTTATTACAGGCTTGCCAAACATTATTTTCGGATTCGATTCGATTAAATTTTCCATAAGTTTTATTGCCTTATTTTACCATTCCACTTTCGACTAAATTATACAATCTAAAACTTTTTTCGTACTATGTCGGACATCCAACAGACAAAGCCGCGCGTTGCCCACCAAAATAAAAATCGTTCATCCAATAATGAATATTTTCGCAAATGTTTTCGAGTGTTTGGAAATAACTGATTTCAGCTAAACACTGTAAAACGAACGCGAAACTCCCCGATACGAAAAATTTAAACCGATTGATTTGTATGTCGAATACATCAAATTCACGTCTATTAATGAAAAATAGGCTGCTGACAGCCTTGCCCGAGTCTGAACTGAATTTTTTGTTGCCGCACCTCGCTCATACCATCGATGAAGCCTTTCGATTGATAGAAAGCCGCCAATTCGATTTATATATTTTCGACAACTGGCTGCACGGCAGCTCGGGCATCGAATTATGCCGAAAGGTTCGCCGGGCGGGATTCGCGACGCCGATAATTTTCGTCTCCGGCGTCGTCCACAATAAAGACATTCAGGAAGCCATCAGCAGCGGCGCCGATAAATACCTGACCAAGCCGTGCGAACCCGATTTACTGAAAAAAATTGTCAAAGAACTGATAAATTAAACCTCTTAAACTACCGGCTGAAGCTTTCGATATATTTGCGCGTTTGTTCTTTCAGTTCTGCGTAAGACGGAACGACGAAAAGCAGCGGCTGCATATCCGAGTAATCGTACGATGTGTTGATGACCTCTTCCAGATCGAAGGGCTTACGCTCGACCGCATCGCTGAAGGCGTGCTCCAATTCTCCGAAAGAAGACAAAAGACCTGCGCCGTAAGCCTTGATGTCGCCTTCGTCCTCGACCAGTCCGAACTCGACCGTGAACCAGTAAAGCCGTCCCAGTTCTTCCAGTTGTTTATCGTTCGCGAGCCGCGCGCCATGACCGATAAACTGCGAAAAATCGGCGAAATTCTGATTCGTAAACATCGGAATATGACCGATTGATTCATGCACAATATCGGGTTCCGGCGTGTACGCGGGCTGCGAATGATGACGAATATACTGCGTCGAGAGCATCACGCGGTACGAGAGCCAAGACAAAAAGCCGCGCGTTTCAACCAAGCCTTCAATCGGCGCCAGCCGGAATCCGGTTAATTCATTCAAACGACGATTCATTTCCGAGAGTTGCGGGATGCGCTCGTTCGTAATGCCTAAATCTTTTTTCGCTTTGAGATAAAAAGGACTCGCGTATTTTTGATGCAGACCTTCCAGTTCTTCCGCCACGTAACGCCAAACTCGCTGCTCGCGCGGGCTGTATTCAACGTCCGTAATGACGCCGGTTTCGCGAAAATTTTTTGCCAGCGATGCGATGTAATCGCGGCGCGCGCGATATTCCATGTCGTTCGCGCCCGGATGGTCGATGTGAAGCTCGTTGATGTTTTCAAACTTCATATCGCGAAACTCCGGCAATTCGGCGTCCGCGACCGAATAATTTGAAATCTTAAAGGCGGGTTCGGCGACGCTTGAAATGGTTTCTGTCAGCATAATTTTTGTCCTCTTTACCAAAGATGCTCCGCGGAAACGCAAAGTTATCCGCAAATAACCGATTATAATGGAATCGATAAAACTATTGAATAAGCAACCTTAGTTTGTGTGCTAATATCGGTTTAGATTTTAAGTTTGTTTTGCGGTTTTGCTTTAAAATATAAAATGATTGACGAAATTGACTGGAAAATACTTAAAGAATTACAAATCAACGCCCGCCTCACCTTTGCCGAGCTCGGGCGCCGTGTCGGGTTGACGACGCCGGCGGTTATCGAGCGGATTCGCAAGCTCGAAGACGCCTCGATTATTACCGGCTACCGCGTCGAAATCGACACGGCGAAGGTCGGTTTGCCGATTACGGCGTTTATTCGTATGAGCATCACGGGCGTCGATTATTCGCACATCATCGAAGTTGTCGAAGTCTCGACGGAAGTTCTCGAATGTCATCGCGGCACGGGCAATGATTCGTTCATTATGAAAGTCGCCGTCGCGGACGTCGGTCATCTGCAAACCTTGATTGACAAGCTCACGCCTTACGGCATCACGACGACTTCGATTGTGCTCTCGTCGCCGGTCAAAAGCCGTGTGATTGAGAAGAAAACTTAAGAGATTTTAACGCCAAGGCGCCGACGCGCTAAGGATTTTTTAAGGCAAATTTTTAATTGATTTTATTGAACTTTGCGACTTCGTGCCTTTGCGCCCTTGCGTTAAAATTCCTTTCCGACAAATAAAAATGCCACAAAAGCCGCGCGGCGGCGGCGCGAAAGGGCTTCCACCGTTCGGCGATCTGCTGAAATTCGTCAGAACCGGGCGCGGCTTCCAGATTTTTGAGTTTTTTATACGCGACGTGCAGCGCCAAATCGCCTTTCGGCATTACGTCGGCGCGAAGCAAAGCCATCAATAAATAAATATCCGCCGTCCAATCGCCGATGCCTTTGATTTTTTTGAGTTCGGTGCGGACTTCCGCGTCCCGTAAATTTTCCAAACGCTTCAAATTCAGACTTCCATCGAGAATCGCTTTCGCCAGCGCGCGCGCGTAAACCGTTTTCTGCCGCGAAAAATAACACGCCTTTAATTCTTCGTCCGACAACTCTAAAACGCCTCCGGGCGTGATTGCGCCCAGCTTTTCCTGCAAACGATTAAACGCCGAAGCGGCGGACGCGAGAGACACCTGCTGTTCCAAAATTATATGAATCAAGGTCTGAAAATTAGCTTCGCGCGCCCACAGCGGCGGCGTTCCGTAAGTTTTGAAAATAAAAGCCAAATCCGCGTCCGCTTCGGCTAATCGCGCGCAAATTCCGGCAAGGTTTTTTTTATCGAGCGTTTCGACCATAATTTTTTCGCAGTTCGTTATACAATTATTTCGATGGTTAAGCGTTTCGTAAAATCGCCGGTGACGTTTTTGCTGATTTTATTTTTTGCGTTTTCCGCCGCGGCGCAGGATTCAAAATGCATTTTGACGAATGCGCCGCGTCTGCACGGTTTGACTTTAGGAATGTCGGCTGCCGAGGTAACCGGCGTTTTCGGCAAAAACCTGAAAATTAAAGTCAAAACGAGCGGTGACCGCAGGTTTTTTCAAAATTATATCGGAAAGAGCGCGCCCGCCGCTCTTGCTGACGTGCGCGCTTTGTATTTGAGATTTCTCGACGGCAGACTGTATCAAATCGAAATTTTTTACGAGGAGCGCACTTCCGTTCCGACGCTCGAAGCTTTCGCCGCCGGTCTTTCCGCGCAGATGAATTTTCCGCCGGCGGTAAACTGGCAATTCGTGAAAAACAAGGCGGTGATTGACTGCGGCGCGTTTACCGTCGTTGCCGAGAAGCTGCTCAACCCGCGAGTCGAACTGACCGATACGGCAAAACTCGGTGAAGCCGAAGCGCGGCGCGCAAAGAGCGATTAACCTTAGAGCAGAAAGCCAGACGGGCAGTTTAAATCGCTTTTTTTGCAAATTTCGTCAAGCTTCTCGCGTCCCGGTTTTATTTTTAAATTGGGTTCGGCGCTTGAATAAAAATTGCGAAAAATGGTAAAACCTTTTAGTTAATTTCTTGTCAACGCAAATGCAAACTTTTGAACCAATCCGTCGCGGGCAAGGCTTCCGAGTCTCAGCTTTCTGCCTGCTAATTTTCGTCTTTGGTTTAACGACCGCCGAAGCGCAGGTTTTGGGCGACCCGGAAGATGTCAGCCGCGATTTTCAACGCGCGGAAAACGTCTATTTTATCGGCAGCCGTTTGACGGATTTTGATGCCGCGCGCGGGATGGGAAATATTGTCTGGGACAGGTATTTGCGAAGCGCGTCGCTTAATTTCAACAAAATCGATTTGGGCTTCGCGCGCGGGCGGGCGACGGAATTTCCCGCGACGGAATACGACGAAAATCCGGCGCTGCCGTTCAGCATTTCGTTCATCGACCAGCGCACCGTTCGTCTTCGTTTTAATTCACGCGCCGTCCGGTTTGAGGATAATCCTTCGCTGATGCTCGACGGCGCGCCGTCAAAAGACAATTCATGGAAAGTCGCGGAATCCGCCGAGCAAATCACTTATACAAGCGCTTTTGGCGAGGTCAGAATCATCAAAAACCCGTGGCATATCGAGTTTTATGACGCGAAAGGGAAACTTCTGACGCGCACGCAGAATCTGGGCGACCCGCACAGTTTTCTCGCCTCGACGCCTTTTTCGTTCGTCCGCCGCGCCGCTGATTTAAGCCGAAGATTTGCCGCCACTTTCGAGCTTGCGCCGGGCGAAAAAATCTTCGGCTCGGGCGAATCTTTTACGCGACTCAATAAACGCGGGCAGAAAATCAACCTCACGACGCGCGACGGGATGGGCGTTCAGGGACAATTGATGTACAAGCCGATTCCGTTTTTCCTGAGCAGTCAGGGTTACGGGATGTTCGTCCATACTTCCGCGCCCGTGACCTTCGATTTCGGGCAGTTTTACGACGCGCACAACACTATCTACTCGGCTGACGACGCGCTTGATTTGTTCATTTTTCTCGGCGAGCCGAAAGAAGTTTTGTCGGAATACACGGCTTTAACGGGCAGAAGTCCGGTGCCGCCCGTCTGGTCGTTCGGTTTCTGGATGAGCCGTATAACTTACAAATCCGAACAGGAAGTGCGCGACGTGGCGGCAAAACTCCGCGAGTATAAAATCCCTTCGGACGTTATTCATCTCGACACCGGCTGGTTTGAAACCGACTGGCGCAGCAATTATCAATTTTCGGCGTCGCGTTTTCAAAACCCGCAAAAGATGATTGACGATTTGAAAAAACAGGGTTTTCACATTTCCCTGTGGCAGTACACTTATTTCACGCCGAAAAACGAGCTTTTTAAGGAAATCGTCGAAAAAGGCTTGGCGGTCAAAAACGAATCGGGCGCGCAGCCTTTTGAAGACGCGGTTCTGGATTTGAGCAACCCGGCGGCGGTCCGCTGGTATCAGGAAAAGCTTGCCGCTCTTTTGAAAATGGGCGTCGGCGCAATCAAGGTCGATTTCGGAGAGAATGCGCCGATTACGGGACAGTATTTTTCGGGCAAAAGCGGTTTGTACGAGCATAATCTCTATCCTCTGCGCTACAACAAGGCGGTCGCCGATATTACCAAACAAACAACCGGCGACTCGATAATCTGGGCGCGCAGCGCGTGGGCGGGAAGCCAGCGGTATCCGCTGCACTGGGGCGGCGATGCCGAAAATACGAATTCGGCGATGGCGGCGACCCTGCGCGGCGGTTTATCGTTCGGGCTTTCAGGATTTACGTATTGGAGTCACGATGCGGGCGGTTTTGTCGACAAAGCGCCGCGCGATTTATACCGTCGCTGGTTTGCTTTCGGCGTTTTGACCTCGCACACCAGAGCGCACGGCGCGCCGCCGCGCGAGCCCTGGGAATACGATGCGCAGTTGACGGAAGATTTTCGACGCGCGCTGAATTTGCGATATTCGCTGATGCCTTATATCTACGCGCAGGCGAAAGAATCGTCGGAAAAGGGTTTTCCGATGCTGCGGACGCTCTTTTTTGAATTCCCGCACGATGAAACCTCGTGGCTCGTTGAAGACGAATATATGTTCGGCTCGGATTTGCTGGTCGCGCCGCTCATGGAAGAATCGGCGAGCCGCAAAGTTTATCTGCCGCCCGGCGCGTGGATTGATTACCAGACCGGCAGGGTTTACGAGGGCGCGCGCTGGCACGAGATTACGGCGGGAGAAATTCCGGTCGTTCTGCTGGTCAAAAATAATTCCGTCGTGCCGCTCGTCAAACCGGCGCAGAGCACTTCCGAGATTGACTGGAACACGGTCGAGCTGCGCGTTTACAGCACGGAAAACGCGCCCGTCACGACGCGGTTCGCCTTGCCGGACGACAAACTGCAAACTCTGGAATTGAATTATTCAAAAAACAAATACTCGTTGAAAAACGATTTTTCAAAGGGAAAAATCAATTGGAGACTGACGCGCGCCGCCGCCGCCAAATAATCTATGAAAATTTACCGACTAATCATCATCGCCGGTCTTTTAATTTTTGCTTTCGCAAATTTCGCGGCGGCGCAAAAGCGCGAAAATCTGGCGCTGACGCCGCCGATGGGCTGGAACAGCTGGAACGGTTTCGGCTGCAATGTCAATGAGCAGCTGATTCGCGAAACCGCAGACGCGATTGTCGCGAGCGGCATGAAAGACGCCGGTTACACGTACGTCGTGATTGACGATTGCTGGCACGGGGAGCGCGACGCAAGCGGTGTTATCCAGCCGAACGCGCAGCATTTTCCCTCGGGCATGAAAGCGCTGGGCGATTATATTCACAAACAGGGCTTGAAATTCGGGATTTATTCCGATGTCGGCGCGAAAACCTGCGGCGGCAAGCCGGGAAGCCGCGGACACGAATACCAGGACGCTTTGACCTATGCGGGCTGGGGCGTCGATTACCTGAAATACGATTGGTGCAATTCCGAGGGCTTAAATCCGGTCGGCGCGTACACGACGATGCGCGACGCGCTCTACGCGACCGGACGCCCGATTGTTTTCAGCATTTGCGAGTGGGGCGACAATAAGCCTTGGGAATGGGCGAAAAATATCGGGCATCTCTGGCGGACGACCGGCGACATCACGCATTGCTGGGATTGCGAGGAAAATCACGGCTCTTGGTCGAGCTGGGGAATTATGCGGATTCTGGACAAGCAGAAAGCTTTGCGCACCTTTGCCGCGCCCGGTCATTGGAACGACCCCGACATGATGGAAGTCGGCAACGGAATGACCGCGACGGAAGACCGCGCGCATTTTTCGATGTGGGCGATGCTCGCCGCGCCGCTCATTGCCGGAAACGACGTTCGCAGGATGTCGAAAGAAACGCGGGAAATTTTAACGAATAAAGAAGTTGTCGCGGTCAACCAGGACGCGCTCGGGATACAGGGTTTTTCGGCGATTACCGAGGAGGGTTTGGAAATCTGGGTCAAGCCGCTGTCGAACGAATCGTGGGCGGTTTGCTTTCTGAACCGCGGCGGCGCGGCAAAAACAATCAATTTCGACTGGAAGGAAAATCTTATCAAGGACGATTCTTTCGGGAAACAGCTCGACGCCGCCAAGACCACATATAAAATTCGCGACCTATGGGCGAAAAAAGATTTGGGCGATACGAATTCGGCTTTCAAAACCGCAGTTCCGTCGCACGATGTCGTGATGCTTCGTTTGACGAAATAGTAGTTTTTTACAACCTGGCTTTCAGGTTATTGCGGAAGAAACGGTCTTTCAATTTTCGACCTTTTCAGCGGAATGCCGGACCAGTAGAATAAACAGCGCGGCAATCAGCGCCGAGCAGGAAAGATAGATGATTCCGGCGTAAAAGGAATTCGTTTTTTGATTCAAATAACCGACGATAAAAGGTCCGACAAAACCGCCCAGGTTTCCGACGGAATTTATCAAACCAATCGAAGCGGCGGCGGCGGTCTCCGTCAAAAAAGCCGCCGGAAGCGCCCAGAATCCGGGCAGATAACTATAAAGTCCGGCACCTGCAAGACAGAAAAACGCGACCGCGAGCCAGATATTTTCCGAAAATATCGCGCTTAAAAATAAACCGCTGCTGACCGCGAGCAGCGAAAGCGATGTGTGCCAGCGCCGCTCGCCCGTCCGGTCGGACGACCAGCCGACCGCGAGCATCGCGGCAAGCCCGGCACAATAAGGCACGGCGGAAATCAGCGAAACCTCGATATTGCCGTATCCCGAAAGGCTTTTGACAATCGTCGGCAGCCAGAAATTAAAACCGTAGGCGCTCGTGACGGCGCAAAAATACCCGGCGGCTAAAAGTAAAACGTTACGATTGAGAAGCGCCTGCCAGATTTTATAATTTCGCCGCGCTTTTTTGATTTCCTTTTCGCGCGCCAACTCGTTTTCAATCCACGCGCGCTCGTCCTCCGCAAGCCACGCCGCATCTTTCGGTCGGTCGGTCAGATAAAAAACGGTCACGATTCCCAAAATGACGGCGGGAACCGCTTCGAGAATAAAAACCCATCGCCAGCCCGAGAAACCGAGCCATCCAAGCCCGAGAATCCAACCCGAAATCGGCGAGATGATAATATTTGAAACCGGAATCGCCGCCATAAACATCGCGACCGCTTTCGCCCGGTCCTGCGCGCGAAACCAGTGACTGAGATAAACAATCACGCCGGGAAAAAATCCGGCTTCCGCCGCGCCGAGCAGAAATCTGGCGATGTAAAACTCGGTCGAGTTTCGAATAAAACCCATCAGCATCGCGATAATTCCCCACGAGATTATGATTCGTGCAAGCCATTTTCGCGCGCTCCACGTTTCGACGAGCAATGTGCCGGGAATCTCGAAAAGAAAATAACCGAAGAAAAAAACGCCCGCGCCGAAACCGAAAATCTCGGGACCGAAACGCAGCTCTTTCGTCATTTCGAGCGCCGCGTAACCGACGTTCACGCGGTCGATAAACGCGACCATAAAAAGACAAATCAGAAACGGCAGCAGCCGCCGCGTGATTTTTCTTCGAGCTTTATTAATCGTTTTGGCGGAAAATTGATTGTTCGGACTATTCGACGAATTTTGCATTTTTTTTGGCTTCCCGGCGGCTGAACTCAAAATCTTAATGCTTTCAAGTATTGCAGGCTGATTTTGACGCTTTCAAGCGGCGCGGCGGGCGTTTCGTCCTGCTCGATAAAATAATGCGCGATGCCCGCCGCGCCTGCTTTAGAAAAGATTTTTTTGAAATCTATCGTGCCGCGCCCGACTTCCGTGAAAGATTTTTTCGGCGTCGCGTCCATGTCTTTGACGTGCACCAGCGGAAAGCGTTTCGGATACTTTTCAAAATACGGCAAAGGGTCAAAACCCGCCTTGCTTATCCAATATAAATCAAGCTCCATTTTGACGTTGTCCGCATCCGATTGGGCGAGAATCAAATCGTATGGTACCCGGTTTTCCGCGCGCTTAAACTCGAAATCGTGATTGTGATAGGCGAACTGTAAACCCGCTTTGCGGCACGCTTCGCCCGCTTTATTGAGCAGCTCGACAAGTCTTTTGTAATCGTCCAGCGATTTTCTCTCTTCTTCGGGCAAATATCCCAGAACTAAATATTTATGCCCGATAGTTCGCGCGTCTTCGATCGCTTTGGCGAGTCCGCCGCGAAGCTCGTCCGTGCCGATATGCGCCGCCGGGGCTTTGAGTTTGAGACTTTTAAGAAGCTCTTTTATGCGCCCGGGTTTTTGTCCGAAATAGCCGGCAAATTCGATTTCGTCGATGCCCAGATTGGCAACTTGCCGGAGAGTGCCTTCAAAATCCTTCTCCAAATCGCGTCGCACAGTATAAAGCTGCAAGCCGATTTTCGGCAATTTTTTCTTGTTTTGAGCCGCCGCGGTCTTTATATTATTCATCAAAACTCCGCTTCCGAGACCGTAAGCTAAAACGTTTAAAAGAGTTCTTCGATTCATTTTTTAGATTGTTTTATTTCTGAACAATTGTTTCGTTCAATTTATAATCGCCGCGCAGCCGAATATCGCGCGACGAGCTGCCGACCAGGATTTTAAAATCGCCTTTCTCGGCAATCCAATTTTGACTGTCGGGCGCATAAAACGCGAAAGCATTTTGATTGAGCGCGACCGTGACCGGCTTTTTCTCGCCGGCTTTGAGAAAAACTTTCTGAAAACCTTTGAGTTCTTTCGCGGGGCGCGGAACGCTCGCAAACACGTCCGCGACATAAACCTGCGCGACTTCCGCCCCGTCCATTTTTCCGGTGTTTTCGATTTCAAATTGAATGGTCGCACCAGCCTTCTTGCCGTTGATTAATTTGAGTCCGGAATATTTGAAATTCGTATAGGAAAGCCCGTGTCCGAACGGAAAAAGCGGCTCGATATTTTTGGTGTCGAACCAGCGGTAGCCGACTAAAATTCCTTCCGAGTAATCGACGGTTTTGCCGTCGCCCGGATAACGACCGAAAGCACTGGAATCTTCCCAGCGCCGCAAAAACGTCGCCGGCAATTTGCCCGACGGCGCGAATTTACCAAACAAAACATCGGCAATCGCGCTGCCGCCTTCCTGCCCGTAATAAAACGCCTGGACGACCGCTGAGACTTTGCCAATCCACTTGTTCATCAAAACCGGCGCGCCCGAAGTCATTACGACCACCGTATTCGGATTGACGCGCGCAACTCTTTCGATTAATTCTTCCTGCTCTTTCGGAAGATTCAAATCGGCGCGGTCGCGCGCTTCGACTTCGAACGCATCGGAAAGTCCGGCGAATATTATCGCGACATCCGATTTTGCCGCCGCGTCCACCGCTTTCTGCAAAATGTCTTCTTCGAGTAAACGCCAGCCGAGAACCAGGTCGGCATTGCCGCGATTTTCGTAATGCTCGACACGGATTTTGTGCGGCTCGCCCTGCTTTAGCTCGACCGTCGCCGCGCCTTTTAAGCTCGCGTGGTCGCCCCAGACGTCAACTATTAATTTATCGTCCAGATAAAGTCTGCCGCCGTCGTTGCTGCTCAAACTAATCGCGTAACGCCCCGTGACGGAAGCGGTTAAGTTTCCCGTCCAGCGATTTGAAAAAAGGTCTGACGGGTAATTCTCTGCCGGTGAACCGGTTCCCCAGTGAAAATCGAGCAGCGCATCGACGCGCGTGAAAGCGGGTGCGCCGTCAAACGTCATATTCGCAAAATATTCGCCCTCTAAGCCGTTTGATTTCCCGTCCGGAACGGTCAGATTCGCGGTCGGAATCGGCGTCGTGTCTTCGAGCGCCACGATGCCGGACGAAAAATTGATTTGGGCGCTTGTCCCGACAGCTTTTCTAATTCCTTCGAGCGGGCTGACCGAATAAAACGGCACAACCTGCGCCGAACCGCCGCCGCCGATGCGGGCTGCATCCGCATTCGGTCCGATGACGGCAATCGAGCGCGTTTTAGTTAAATCAACCGGCAGAACCTCTCTTTGGTTTTGCAGCAGAACGATTCCGCCACGCGCCGCTTCGAGCGCCAGCGCGCGATGTTCGGGCGTGTCAATCGAACCGTTGTCCGCGCTTTTGCCATCCATCAAACCCGCCCAAAACATCACGCGCAGGCTGCGGCGCACCATTTCATTAATATTAGTTTCGGAAACTTCTCCGCCGGCGAGCGCTTTTTTGACAGCCGGCGCATTCAGAAACTCGCCGGTCGGCATTTCCAAATCCAAACCGTTTTTCAAGGTCGGTAACGTAGAATGAACCGCGCCCCAATCGCTCATCACGAGACCCTGGAAATTCCAGCGTTTTTTCAAAATCTCGTTGAGCAGATAATTATTTTCCGACGCGTAAAAACCGTTCAGTTTATTGTAAGCCGCCATCACCGTCCAGACGTTTGCCTCCTGCACGGCAGCCCTGAACGCCGGAAAATAAATCTCGTTGAGCGCGCGTTCGTCCACGCGCGCATCGATTGTCATCCGGTTTATTTCCTGATTATTGGCGGCGAAATGCTTGACCGACGGGATGACGTTTTCCGATTGAATGCCTTTGATATAGGCGACCGCCATCTGCGCCGCGAGATACGGGTCTTCGCCGAAGCTTTCGAAATTTCTGCCGCCGAACGGGGTGCGCTGAATATTGACGCACGGACCGAGCAGCACGTTTTTTCCTTTCGCCTTTGTTTCCTCGGCGATTGCCTGCGCGACGCGCCTTATTAAACCGGTGTCGAAGCTTGCCGCGAGCGCAATGCTTGAAGGAAACGAAGTCGCCGGAGCCTGCCGCACGCCGACCGGACCGTCGGTCATCTTTAAGGACGGAATTCCGAGTCGCGGAATCGCGACCGTGTCGAAGCCGGTTCCCGAAATTAGAGAGATTTTTTCGTCGAGCGATAATTCTTCAAGCAGTTTTTCGATTCTTTTTTCGGTTTCCTGATTTTTGGAAAGATTATTTTGCGCGTTTGCGAGAGCCGGAAAAAGCGCATTTAACAACAAAAACACGGCGAGCCACGGCAGCCGAAATTTTAGGACAAAATTCATTTTGACTTCTCCAAAAGGATTAAATACCTAAATTGCAGACTTTTATAAAGGAAAGATGATTTTTTCGGAATAACTAACACCGAAAAGCTGATAACTGATAATGTTTTTTGGTTATCAATTATCAGCTTTCAGCTATTCCGAAGAAAAAAATATTTAACGTCAAGAAAATGAGACGCGGGGTTTAATTTCGCGCAATCAAAACATAGCTTTTGCCTTTGTAAAGACGAATTCCGCGCGCGTCCGATGTCATTTGCAGCGGGCGCGGGCGCTTCATTTGCGAATCGGTCTGCGCCTGTACGGAAAGAATCTGTTTGCTGCTCAAATCGAAAATTCTCAATTGTCCGCTTGCCGCAAAGCCGAATCCGTAAGCGCCGGTGCCGAGTATTTTATTGCCGATTCTAACGGGCGAATCGGTGATGAAAAAACCTTCGTATTTGCCGCTGATTTCGGTCGAATAACCGGAAGTGTCAACCAGCCCGACGATGACGAAACGGTCTTTACCGATTCGCGCCGCCGCCGTGTTTCTGACCTGGGTCTGTGCGCTCTGTCCCGCAAAATAAAAGCTCGCCGGCACGACCCGGGTTAATGCCTCGTCGGTTAAAACTTCGTAATTTGTTCTATTCTGAGCCTTGACCGGCGCGCTGAACGCCGCCGTCAAAACGAAACACAAAATTCCGAAATAGAGATTTCGCTTGCTAAGATTCATATTTTCCTCCGTAAAATTTCTGGTCAAAATCATTCTACAACAACTTTTGTCTGGAACTAAAACTAAGTCTCGGTGATAATCAATTTTCAAGAAAACGGTCAGCCCCTCATAAAAATAGAAGAAACTACAAAGAATTTTTTTCCATGGAATAATTATTGAAATTGGTCAGACCAATTATCGCCGAGGGTTTTTCAGCATTGTAGCGAAAAAAAACGATTGCCGACAAGAGAAAATATTAAATTTCTCATTTTAATCTTTTTAAGGCTCCGGCAATGCTGTGCCCGTTTTCGCAAAAGCGAAGGCTTCGGGCGAATACAAGTCCGCCTGCAAAAAAACACGATTCGCCGCTCTTTAAAGAGCACAAGCTAGTTTCATTTGTTAGATTTAAAGCGGTTTTTAGAAAAACCGGCGGGAAAATTAAAATAGCTCTTGAAGATTTTGAAAGGATTGTAATAGAATGGAACTCACAGCTTTTCAGATTCTTCTTTTTATCTTAAGGAAAACTAAAATTTAATGAAAAAGACAGCACTATTTTTATTGGTCGCCATTTGTTTTCAGACCTTTTGCCTACAACTGCAACAAAGTTTCGCGCAAGGCAAACAGGATTTGGTCGCGACCGAAATCACGGACAGCGACGCCTATTTCAAACAGACGGTTCAGCACCCGAAGCTGAAAGATTATTCCGCGCAGGTCGAATCGTTATTGAAAAAAATGACGCTCGAAGAAAAGGTCGGTCAGATGACGCAGCTCGAAATCGGGCAGATAACTTCGGGCGAGAATTCAACTATTCAGATTGACTCCGCCAAACTCGAGAAAGCGATTGTGAAGTATCAGGTCGGCTCGATTCTGAACGTCAACAATTACGCGCTGTCAGTCGATAAATGGTGGGAAATTATCGGTGCGATTCAGGCGGCGTCTGCCAGAACGCGCCTGAAAATTCCGAATATTTACGGCATCGATTCGATTCACGGCGCAAACTACGTGCACGGCGCGACGCTCTTTCCGCAGGAAATCGCGATGGCGGCGTCGTGGAATCCGGCGCTTATGCACCGCGCGGCGGAAATTACCGCCGCCGAAACGCGCGCGGCGGCGATTCCCTGGAGCTTTTCGCCGGTTCTCGATATCGGACGCCAGCCGCTCTGGGCACGTTTCTGGGAAACTTTCGGCGAAGACCCGTATCTTGCAAAAGTAATGGGCGCGTCGTTCATCCGTGGGCTCGAAGGCACGGACGTCGCGAGCGAGACCCGCGTTGCGTCGAGTCTGAAACACTACATGGGTTATAGTTTTCCGCTCAACGGGCGCGACCGCACGTCGTCGTGGATTCCCGAAAATTACCTGCGTGAGTATTTTCTGCCGACGTTTGACGCGGCGGTCAAATCCGGCGCGCGCACCGTGATGGTCAATTCGGCGGAAATCAACGGCGTTCCCGGGCACATCAACAAATATCTGCTGACGGATGTTTTGAAAACCGAACTCGGTTTCGACGGCTTTATCGTTTCCGATTGGCAGGACATTCAAAAGCTCGTCACGCAGTGGAAAGTCGCGGCGGACGAAAAAGAAGCAACGCGGATGGCGATTATGGCGGGCATCGATATGAGCATGGTTCCGCAGAGCTATAGTTTTTCGGACAATCTAATCGCGCTCGTCAAAGAGAAAAAAGTTCCGATGACCCGTATTGACGACGCCGTCCGCCGAATCCTGCGCGTAAAATATCAGCTCGGATTATTCGACAAGCCGATGCCGGACGCGGCGGTGAAAAACAATTTCGCGAAGCCCGAATATTCGCAGGTCAGCCTGCAGGCGGCGCGCGAAACACTTGTTTTATTAAAGAACGACAACAACATTCTGCCGCTCGCAAAGAACAAAAAAGTTCTCGTCACGGGACCGACCGCCGATTCGCTGATTTCCTTGAATAACGGCTGGACGTGGACGTGGCAGGGCTCCGAACAGTCGCTTTACCCGACTAATAAAATGACGGTCCAGCAGGCAATCGAAGCCAAAATCGGCAAAAAGAATTTTGAATTCCGGCAGGGAACGCGCATCGCTCGCCTGCCGAACGGTCCGGGCACGATGAATGTCGATGAAGAAGTCAATATTAAGGACGCGGTTGACGAAGCGAAGGATTCCGATGTCGTCGTTTTATGTCTCGGCGAAGGTTCTTACACGGAAACGCCGGGCAATATTACGGATTTGACGCTGCCCGAAACGCAGCTTCGCTTTGCCGAGGCGATTATCGCGACCGGAAAGCCCGTCGTTCTCGTGATGGTTGAGGGACGTCCGCGCCTCATCAATCGCATCGCGGATAAAGTTTCGGGAATTCTGCTCGCGATGAACCCGAGCAACGAAGGCGGGCAGGCGATTGCCGACGTGCTCTTTGGCGATTACAACCCGAACGGAAAATTGCCGTTTACCTACCCGCGCTCGACGAATAATTATATGACCTACGACCACAAGCTGTTCGAGGTCGAAGAAACGTCTTACGGCAACTCGGCAAACAGTCCGCAGTTTTTGTTCGGCAGCGGTTTGAGCTACACGACCTACGCTTACAGCGATTTGACGTTAAGCTCGAAAAGCGTTCCGGCGAACGGTTCGGTCAACGTTTCGTTCAAGGTCACGAACACCGGCACACGCGCCGGTAAGGAAACGGCAATTCTTTACCTGCGCGACGACGTGGCGACGCTTTCGCCGGCGGGAAAACGCGTCCGGCGCTTTGCGAAAATCTATCTCGACCCCGGACAAAGCCGCACATTGCAGTTCACGCTCGGTAGCGACGATTTTTCGTTTATCGGGACGAACAATAAACCGTTGGTCGAGCCGGGTGATTTTACGGTGATGGTCGGCAATTTGTCGGAAAAGTTCTCGCTCAAATAAACTCCTTTGTGATTTAGAAAGGCGAAACCGGTTTTGCCTTTCTAAATCAATTTTTTGTTAAAGGTTTTAATGAGAAAAACGATTTTTGTTTTCCTGATTTTAATTTCCGGCTGGCAGTCAACGGCGGCGCAGGCGGTTGCCCGGACGCGTGCCGAACGCTTCGGGCTGGGGATGAATCTTTCGTATCTCGAAAATTGGTGGACGGGAACGAAAGCGAAGAATTACGGCGATTTCGTGAAGGCAAAAGAAGCCGCAAAGCGCGAAAAAATGTTTGCCGACATCGCGCGCGCCGGGTTTAAAACCGTGCGCATTCCGATTAATTTCGGCGCGTGGGCGAGTCTTGAAAAGCCTTACCGATGGGAAAACGAGGAAGGCTTGAAAACGGCGGATTTGTTCGTTAAATGGGCTTCGGATAACAACCTGAACGCGATTATCGATTTGCATCACGTCGAGTTTGACGGCAAGGTCGAAGGCGCGGCGGCGACCGAGAGAGTCGTCTGGCTGTGGCGCGAAATTGCCGCGCGTTATAAAAACACGAATCCCGAAAAAGTTTTCTTTGAAATTCGCAACGAGCCGCACGATATACGGGCGGAAGAATGGCGCGAGCAAGCCGCGGAAATCATCAAAGCCGTGCGCCGAATCGCGCCGAATCATACGCTGGTTGTCGGCTTTCACGATTGGAATTCGCGCCGCGCGTTAATCGATTCCGAGCCGTTTGCGGACAAAAATATAATCTATACGTTTCATTATTACGACCCGTTTATTTTCACGCATCAGGGCGCGACGTGGGCGGGCGAAGGCTTGCCCGAACTGCGCGGCGTTCCGTTTCCTTTCGACAAAAACAATTTGCTGAAAACACCTGAAACCGCGAAAGGAAAATGGATTGAGGGGCTTATAAAAAATTACGCGACGGATTCCGAAAGCGAGAAAATGTTTGCCGATTTGAAGGCGGCAAAAGATTGGTCGGAAAAGAATAAAGTTCCGATCTTTTTAGGCGAATTCGGTTCTTTCACGAAATACGCCGCGCCCGATTCACGCTGTCGCCACGCCGAAACCGTCTATTCAGCGCTCGGTCGCTTGAAAATTCCGAACGCCTGGTGGGAATGGGACGGCGGCTTCAATATGTTCGAAAAAGGGACGACCGAAATTTCCGGTTGTATGCGTAAAGCAATTGATTCTTACAACGTGCAAAAATAATATGAGTAAATTTTTCATCAAGAGTATTTTTATTTCAGCGGTGGTTTTATCGACGATTTGGGGAAGCCGGGCGCAGGATTTAACGGCGGCGCGGCGCAATCTGATGCCGGTCCCGGCAAATGTCGCGTGGAAAAGCGGCAGGCTGCCGGTGACGAAAAATTTCACGGTCGCCGTCACGGGCAAAACCGACGAGCGTCTGAAAAATTACGTTTTCCGGATTATGCGGCGGCTCGAAGGTCGCACCATTGTCGAATTTTCGCGCGATTTATCAAGCGATACGGCAAACGCTAATCTGTTGATTGAAACCTCGTCGACCGGCAGCCCAATTCCGCAGCTCGGCGACGACGAATCCTACACTCTGGAAATCTCCGAACGGCAGGCGAAACTGACCGCGCCGACGACCGTCGGGGCAATGCGCGGACTCGAAACGTTTTTGCAATTGCTCGAAGGCGATGCGGGCGGTTTTTATTTTCCGGCGGTTTCGATTTCAGATAAGCCGCGTTTCGTCTGGCGCGGTTTGATGATTGATTCGGCGCGGCATTTTCAGCCGATGGAAGTTTTAAAGCGTAATCTGGACGCGATGGCGGCGGTCAAGATGAACGTTCTACACTGGCATCTGACGGACGACCAGGGATTTCGCGTCGAAACCAAAAAGCAGCCCGAACTTTACCGGATGGGTTCGGACGGGCTCTTTTACACACAGGAACAGATTCGCGAAATTATCAATTACGCCGCCGACCGCGGAATCCGCGTCGTGCCCGAATTCGATATGCCGGGACACGCGACCGTGTGGGTTGTCAGTCATCCCGAAATCGCAAGCGCGCCCGGACCTTACAAAATCGAGCGCGAGCCGGGAATTTTCGACCCGACGCTCGACCCGACCAACGAAGCGACTTACAAATTGCTCGAAGTTTTCTTCCGCGAAATGGCGACGCTTTTTCCCGACCGCTACATGCATATCGGCGGCGACGAGAACGAAGGGAAACAATGGAACGCGAACCCGAAAATTCAAGCCTTTATGAAGGCAAACAATATTAAGGACAATCACGGTCTGCAGACTTATTTCAATAAACGCCTGCTCAAATTCCTGCAGAAAAACGGCAAAATTATGATGGGCTGGGATGAAATTTTTCAACCCGATTTGCCGAAAGACGTGGTCATTCATTCGTGGCGCGGGCAGAAAGCCCTGGCGGATGCCGCGCGGCAGGGCTACACCGGAGTTTTGTCGAACGGCTTCTACATCGACCTGAATTTTCCGGCGTCGCAGCATTACGCGGTTGACCCGATTCCGGCGGATACGACCCTTTCGGCGGAAGAACAAAAGCGGATTTTGGGCGGCGAAGCGACGATGTGGAGCGAATGGGTTTCGCCCGAAACGATTGATTCGCGCATTTGGACGCGCACCGCCGCGATTGCCGAACGGCTCTGGTCGCCGCGTGAGGTAAGGGACGTTGAAGATATGTACCGGCGGCTTGACGTTGCGAGCGCGCGTCTCGAAGAATTAGGCTTAACGCATCGCAAAAATCAGCTGATAATGCTTCGTCGGCTGGCGAATAATCAGGACATTTCGGCGCTCGAAACTTTGGTTTCGGTTATCGAACCGGTCAAGGAATACCGCCGCTACCAGGTCCGCCCGCAAACGATGCTTTCGCCGCTGACCGGCTTAATCGACGCGGCGCAGGCTGATGCGCCGGGCGCGCGCGAATTTAATAAATTAATCCAATCGCGCTCCAAAGATAAGGATTTCCGGAATGCATTGATTCCTTTGAGCGTATTTTTCGCAAACTGGAAAAACAGCGGCGCCGTACTGAACAAACAAATCGAAAACGCGCCGGCTTTAGCGGAAGCAAAACAACTCGCCGTTGATTTGGAGAGCCTGGGAGACACGGGCACGGAAGCCGCCGATTTCCTGCGCCGCGGAAAAAGCTCGACCGCCGAATGGCGCGAGGCACGACTGAAAAACCTCGCGGAAATTGCGAAACAAAAGGCGGGCGTGGAATTTCAGGTCATCGACTCGATGAAAATTCTGGTTAATGCGACTGCCGGAAATTAATTTTTTGAAAGAGATAGGACAACCCGAAATGAATGATAAAGTTGTGGCAGGCATCGATATCGGCGGCACGAAAATCGCCGTCGCGCTCGAAACTTTTCAAGGCGAGCGCGTTGCCGCACGACGTTTGCCGACCGAAGTCGAGCTCGGACCGGACAGGATTCTGGAGCAGGTCGCGCTCGCGATTGAAGAAATGCTCGGCGAATCGCAAACCAGGCTGATGTCAATCGGCATCGGCTGCCCGGGACCTATCGACATCGAGCGCGGGCTGGCGCTGTCGCCGACCAATCTGCCCGACTGGATTGATTTTCCGCTCGTCGAAACGATTAAAAACCGCTTCGGCGTTCCCGTTGTTCTCGACAACGACGCCAACGCCGCCGCGCTCGGCGAATTTTTTCACGGCGCCGGACGCGGCTTTCGCGATATTCTTTACGTTACTATTTCGACCGGCATCGGCGGCGCGATAATCTGCGAGGGTCAAATTCATCACGGCGTCGGCGCCAGCGCGGGCGAAGTCGGGCATACGATTGTCAAACCCGACGGTCGGCTGTGCCTGTGCGGCACAATGGGCTGTCTGGAAACAATCGCTTCGGGCTTGAGCATCGCGCGAAGGCTGCGCGAAAAGCTCGCGGCAGGCAACGGCAAAGCGGCGGAAAACACGGACGAAATCACCGCGGAAACGGTTGTCGAACGAGTCCGGCAGGGCGACCCGGCGGCGTGTGAAATCTGGGATGAAACGATTAAATATTTGGCAATCGGCATCGGCAACGCGATTACCGTAATCGCCCCGCAAGCGGTCGTTATCGGCGGCGGCGTTTCGGCAGCCGGCGAATTGCTTTTAGCGCCGCTGCGCCGGGAAATGGCGAAAAACGTTTCGATGCTCCCGATTGAAAAAGTCGAAATTTTACAGGCTTCTTTGAGCGAGAGCGGAGTTTTCGGCGCGCTGATGCTGGCGCACCAGGCGGCTCAAAAAACACAGGAAAATGTCTATTAAAAACAAATTTACACGACGCGAATTTTTAGGAATCGGGCTGGCGGGCGCGGCTTCCGCGGTGCTTGCCGGAAAGGCGCGCGCGGAATCAAAAGAAATGCTGCTTTACATCGGCACATACACTTCGACGGGCAAAAGCGAGGGAATTTACGTCTATAAATTCGACCCGCAATCCGGAAAATTAACGGCTCTGCAGACGGTTAAATACGTTACCGACCCCTCTTTTTTGACGGTTAGCCGAGACCGGAAATATCTCTATGCCGTCAATGAATTATTAGAATACGAAGGGCAGAAAACCGGCTTGGTGAGCGCGTTTGCGATTGACCAGAAGACCGGTAATTTGAAGATTTTGAACCGCCAGCTGAGTCTCGGCGGCGCGCCGTGTTTTATCACCACGAGCGAAAACCAAAAATTTGCACTGGTCGCCAATTATTTAGGCGGAAACGTTTCCGTCTTTCCGATTGAAAAAAACGGGCAGCTCGGCACGTCCGTCGATTTGGCGCAGCATACGGGTTTCGGTCCAAACAAAGACCGACAAGAAGCGGCACACGCGCATTCGATTACATTAGACCGCAGTAATCGTTTCGCGTTTGCCGCTGATTTAGGCATTGATAAGCTGATGATTTATCGATTTGATGATAAAACCGGCAATCTCACGCTGAGCGAAACGCAGCCCTTCTATCAGACAAAGCCGGGCGCGGGTCCGCGTCATTTTTCGTTTCATCCCTTAGGCAGATTCGCGTTTTTAATCAACGAGCTTGATTTAACAATCACGTCGCTCGCCTACGACGAAAAAAAGGGAACATTAAAGGAAATTCAAACCGTGCCGGCGCTGCCCGCAGACGCGCCGCGCGCGGGCGCGACCTGCGCCGATATTCACGTTTCGCCGAACGGAAAATTTCTCTACGGCTCGAATCGCGGGCATAACAGCATTGTTTCATACCGGATTGACGAAAAGGGACGGCTCGAATACATCGAGCACACGCCGACCGGCGGCAAAAAACCGCGCAATTTCGTGATTGCGCCCGCCGGCGACTTTTTGCTCGTCGCCAATCAGGATTCGGATTCGATTGTCGTTTTCCGCATCGACGAAAAGACCGGAAAACTGCAATCGACCGGCATCTCGGCAAACGTTCCCGCGCCGGTTTGTCTGAAACTTTTGGTTTAAGTGGTCAGTGGTCGGTGGTCAGTTAAAGACGAATATAATCTAATTTCTTGATTAACATTCAACAAAACTCTGACCACCGACCACTGATAAAAAATATGCGCGAAAAATCCTTTAAATTCTTAATCGCATTTTTATTTCTCGCCGTGTTTTTTGCCGAATCGGCGGCGCAGGCGCAGGTTAGTTACCGTAAATTGACTTTCAAAGACGAGTTTAACGGCGCGAGCGGCGCAGGGGTCGATTCGTCGAAATGGACGGCGGAAACCGGCGGCGGCGGTTGGGGCAATCAGGAGCTGCAATATTACACGAATTCGACCGCGAACGCCTACACGGACGGCAGCGGCTCGCTCGTCATCAAAGCCGTCAAACTCACGCCGCCGCTGAACTTAAACTGCTGGTACGGACCGTGTCAATACACTTCCGGAAGACTGATTACAAAAGGAAAATTCGACCAGAAATACGGTAAATTCGAGGCTCGCATTAAAATCCCGCGCGGGCAGGGAATGTGGGGCGCGTTCTGGATGCTGGGCAACAACATCGATAAAGTCGGCTGGGCGACGTGCGGCGAAATCGACATTATGGAAAACATCGGGCGCGAGCCTTCGACGGTTCACGGCACGATTCACGGTCCGGGATATTCCGGCGCAAACGGCATCGGCGCGCCGTTTTCTCTCGGCGGCGGCGCGGCGTTCGCCGACGATTTTCATGTTTATTCGACCGAGTGGAGCGAAAACAAAATCAGTTTCTACGTTGACGGCACGCATTACAAAACCATCACGCCCGCCGATTTGCCGCCGGGCGCAAGATGGGTTTACGACCACCCGTTTTTTATCATTCTGAATTTCGCCGTCGGCGGACCGTGGGGCGGAAGTCCCGATACGACGTCCGTTTTTCCGCAGACGATGCTGGTCGATTATGTGCGAGTTTATAAACGGTAAACCGATTTCGGATTTTAGATTTTGGATTTTTATTCAGCTTTCAATCTAAAATCTGTCGGCTTTGCACAAAAATCAGTTCGGAGTTTCAACGCGGAACGCACTTGGCTGTTTTTTAAGGAAAGCCGGATAAACCGGGAACTCCGAACGCTCGATTTTATTTGTCATATGCGCTTTTCTTAATTTTTGTGCAAAGCCGAAATCTGTCGGTAGATTTTGGGTTTTTGAGGTAGCGACGAATGAAAATATTTTGGCTGATTTTAGTTTTAAGTATTTTTACGATTGAAAATATAAACGCGCAGACGGGCGCGGCGCGGAGCGAAATTTCCTTGAATTCCGGCTGGAAATTTCGTCAGGCGGACAAAACCGAATGGCTTCCGGCGATGGTGCCGGGCTGCGTTCACACGGATTTACTGGCTAACAAGTTAATCGAAGACCCGTTTTACCGCGACAACGAGAAATCGCAGCAATGGATCGGCAAGACCGATTGGGAATATCAAACCGTCTTTAATGCATCCGCCGATATTCTGAAACGCCGGAACATCGAAATCGTTTTTCTCGGGCTCGACACTTACGCCGAAGTCTTTTTGAACGACACGCCCGTTCTAAACGCCGACAATATGTTTCGGACGTGGCGCGTCGATGCGAAAAATGCTCTGAAACCGGGCGAAAATGTTCTGCGCGTCAAATTTCGCTCGCCCATAAACGAGATTCTGCCGCGCATGAAAATGCTCGAATATGAACTGCCGGCGGTCAACGACCAGGGCGAAAAAACTTCGCCTTACACGCGCAAAGCGCCGTATCAGTACGGCTGGGATTGGGGACCCAGGTTTGTCACGAGCGGCGTCTGGAAGCCTGTCCGGCTGGAGGCTTGGGACAACGCGCGAATCGAAGATTTACATATCAAGCAAAACAATCTGTCGAAAGAAAAAGCGGATTTGAGCGCGGTTGTTGAAGTCGTCGCCGCGAATGCGACAGACGCGACAATCGAAATCGAAAACGCGACCGACAAAAAGACGGTCACGACGCGCGCCGTCAAATTAACGAGCGGCGTCAATAAAATCGCGCTCGATTTCGCGCTTGCCAGCCCAAAGCTCTGGTACCCCGCCGGTCTCGGCGAGCAAGCGCTTTACACGTTCAAAGCAAAATTGATAATCAATAAAAAAGCCGTTGACGAGCAATCGAAAAGAACTGGCTTAAGAACGCTTGAGCTTCGGCAAAAGCCTGACCAATACGGCATCAGTTTCGAGTTTGTCGTCAACGGCGTCCCGGTTTTCGGGCGCGGCGCAAACTGGATTCCGGCGGATATTTTCCCGACCCGAATCACGCAGGAAAAGTACAAAAATCTGCTGGCATCGCTCCGCAGCGCGAATATGAATATGCTGCGCGTCTGGGGCGGCGGCATTTACGAGGACGATTATTTTTACGATTTGGCGGACGAGATGGGCATTCTCGTCTGGCAGGATTTCATGTTCGCGTGCAGCATGTACCCGGGCGATAAAGCATTTCTCGAAAATGTCCGGCACGAGGCGATTGATAACGTCAAGCGCCTGCGCCGGCATCCTTCAATCGTCATCTGGGTCGGCAACAACGAAATCGAAACCGCGTGGCAGCATTGGGGCTGGAAAGATAAAAATCCGAGCTTCGTGTGGGACGATTACCAGAAGATTTTCCTGCGGGTTTTGCCGGAAGTTCTGGACGAATACGACCCGTCACGCCCTTACTGGCAAAGCAGCCCGAGCTCGAATTTTCAGGCGGATTCCGAGTTTCAATCTATCGGCGACACGCATTACTGGCAGGTTTGGCACGCCGAAAAGCCGTACAAGGAATACGAAAAACAGTTTCCGCGCTTTATGAGCGAGTTTGGTTTTCAGTCGTTTCCCGAACTCGAAACCGTCAAAACCTACACTGCGGAAGAAGACCGCAAATCAATCGAAACGCCCGTCATGCTCGCGCATCAACGCCACCCGCGCGGCAATCAACTGGTGCGCGCCTACATGCTGCGCGAATACAACGAACCGAAGGATTTCGAGTCGTTTTTATACGTCAGCCAGGTTTTGCAGGCAGAGGGAATCAAAATCGGCGCGGAGCATTTTCGCCGTTTGATGCCGCGCAATATGGGTTCGCTCTACTGGCAGGCGAACGATTGCTGGCAGGTCGCGTCGTGGTCGGGAATGGATTATTTCGGACGCTGGAAGGCTTTGATGTATTACACGCGAAGATTTTACGCGCCCGTGCTCATCTCGCCGTTTGTTGACGACAACGGCAGTTTAAATGTCGCGGTCGTCAGCGATTCGCCCGAACCGAAAGCGGCGCAGATGGTTTTGACTTTAATGGATTTGAGCGGCAAGGTTTTGGGTTCAAAACAGGTTGATTTTACGATCGAACCGCTCAAAGGGAAATCTTATTTCACCGAAAACGCGAGTGAATTCTTAAACGGCGCAGACGATAAAAATGCATTTTTACTGGCTGAATTGAAAATCGGCGGTAAAACCGTTTCGCAAAACGAATATTTCTTCAAGCCGTTTAAGGAATTGAGTCTTTCGCGTCCCGCAATCAAAACCGAAATCGCGCCGACGGCAAACGGCTTCAAAATCACGCTCTCAACCGACCGGCTGGCAAAATCCGTCTATCTTTCGGGCTTTGCCGAAGGCTTTTTCGCGGACAATTATTTCAATCTGATTCCGGGCAAGCCGTTGGAAGTCGAATTTCGCCCCGGACAGAAAATGAGCGCGGAAGAGTTTCGCCGCAACTTGAAAGTTCGCTCGCTGGTTGACGCTTTTAATTAAGTTAAAAACGAAATAGAATTTTAACCATTATGAAAGAAGCAGGCGAGACGGATAATTCACCGAAATACGACGCGCGACCGTGGGGCAGTTTTACGGTTTTGGATGAAGGCGAGGGCTTTAAGGTCAAGCGCATCGAAGTGCTGGCGGGAAAGCGCTTGAGCTACCAGAAACACGCGCAGCGTGCCGAGCATTGGTTTGTCGTCGCGGGCACGGCGCGCATTACCTTAAACGGCGAAGAAATTATAAAGCGCGCGGGCGAGAGCGTGGATATTCCTGTCGGCGCGGCACATCGCGTCGAAAATCCGGGCGATGAATTGATGATTTTTATCGAAGTTCAGCGCGGCGGTTATTTGGGCGAAGACGACATCGTCCGTCTCGAAGACGATTTCGGTCGATGAATGGATTTTACAGCCTGCCGGCAAAAATTATATTTTGTTTCCGCAGCAAGTGAAATTATCTGCTAAAATTCGTACTAAATCGATTTAGTAGCTTGCCATAGTCGGCGATTGCTTTTAAGATAAGAACAAATTATGGTAAGACGAATAAACCTAAAAAGAGCTAATGTTGCACGGTCGAACACGATTCGCGACATTAATCGTCAAATCATATTAAATTACGTCCGCGAAGAAGGTCCGATTTCGCGCGCCGACATTGCGAAAGTCACCGCTTTGCAGCGCTCGACCGTCTCCTTGATTGTCGAAGAATTACTAAATACAGGGCTTATCGAAGAGATTTACGGTGAATCGTCGGGCGGTCGTCCGCCGCAGCTTCTTTCCTTAAAAACTTCGCACGCCGTTGCTATCGGCGTCGATTTGGGCAAGAAGACGACCATCGTCGCGACGACCGATTTGAGCGGACGACTTCTCGAACAGGAAGAATTTCCGACCGACAAGGATTTTAACAAGACGATTGACCGCGTCATCGAAATCGCGAACCACTTCAAGAAGAAAAACGGCGGCTCGATCGAAGGCATCGGCATGAGTTTGCCCGGCATGGTCGAATCGTGGACGGGCGACGTGCTGCTGATTCCGCATCTCGACTGGCACCGCCCGAAGTTTGCCGAAATTGTCCGGCAGGCGACCAGTTTGCCCGTCAAAATCGAGAACGACGCAAACGCCGCGGCGCTCGCCGAATTGTGGTTCGGGCGTCCGGAAATCAGCAACGTGCGCGATTTTATACTGGTTTACATCACGAACGGCATCGGCACGGGCGTCGTCTTCGACGGGCAGATTTATCGCGGCAAAGGCGGCGTGGCGGGCGAATTCGGGCACATGACCATCGGCGACAGCGCGCCGATTGCGTGCGCCGCCGGAAGCCACAACTGCTGGGAAGCGTATGCCTCGGAGCGCGCCGCGCTGGCGCGTTACGCCAACCTTTCGGGAAAGCGCAACGGCGGTCAGCAGATAAGTTTTATCGAGCTCGTCAACATCGCTCTCGACGGCGACGAAAAAGCGGTTGCCGCGCTCAAAGAAACCGCGCATTACATCGGCATCGGCATTTCGAACCTGATTCAGGGCTTATCGCCCGAAGTCACGGTCGTCACCGGCACGATTGTCAGCGCGTGGAAACTAATCGCCGACGAAATCAAAGCGTCCGCCGAAAGCGCGATTTGCCAGGGCTATCCGTCGGTCAACATCATGCCTTCGACGTTAGGCTCTTACCCGACCTTAATGGGCGCGTTCTGCCTCGTCCTCGCCGACAAATTCGCGTCCGTCTCGATTACTTAATATTAAAATCATTTTGAAAAACCCGTTTAATCTTCAGGCAAATTAGCGATTTGTTATACAATTAACCGCGTTTGGCAAAAGGTGTGCGTAAAACCTGAAGTTATGAAAATTCGGCAGACGGCTTCGATTTATTTTGCTTTGCAGGGGTTAGCGGTTGTCGCTTGGTGGATTTTGCTTTTTTTCGTGCCTGCTTCGCGTTCGTTTTTTCAGATGGGCGGTTCTGAAAATATATTGCTCGCATTCTGGCTTCCTGATTTAGCTTTTATCGCCGCCGGTTCTTTCGTGGTCAGCGCGTTTTGCCGGACTGACAGCAAATTTCTAACGGTTGCACAGTGGCTCGTCGCCGGTGCAATCAGTTATGCCTCTCTTTATTGTCTCGCGTTCGCGCTTTTGACGGATTCGGGTTGGCTCGGCGTTACGTTGATGTTTCCGGCGATGATTTTGAGCGGAAACTTTGCCGTCGGACTCTCACCCGCGTTTACCGGATTGATGTTTCGCCGTTCGACCGAAGCGAAGACGGGCTGGCTTTTAACGAAAACATTCACGCAAATCGTTGTCGTCTGGACTTTGATTTTATTCGTCTTTCCGTTTTTTATCACGCAGATTGAAGCCCGGCTCGGCATTCCGCAATTTTCGTTTCCGACGCAAAAAACATTGTCGGTGATTCTATTCTGCGCGATAAGTTCGCTCGGCGTTTCGGGCGCGTACACGATGGCGAAAATCGGTCGCGGCACGCCTTTGCCGATGGACACGGCGAGCAAGCTGGTCGTCATGGGAATTTATTCTTTCGTTCGCAATCCGATGGCGATTTCGGGCATCGGGCAGGGCTTGGCGGTCGGGCTTTTTCTGGGCTCGCCGCTCGTTTTGCTTTACGCGCTGATGGGCGGAGCAATCTGGCAGATGATTTTTCGCCCGCTCGAAGAGGACGATTTATTGAAAAACTTCGGCGCTGATTATGAAGAATATCAAAAGAATGTGCGCTGCTGGATTCCGCGACTGCGACCTTACCAAATTGAGGGAATAGCTGATTCGTCAAATTCAACCGCGTCGCCGTTCGGCAAAATATGAATGATGCGCGACGCGCCTTTCGCCCGGAGAAGCGGCGCGAGCAGTCCGACGCGGTGACAATTGGCGCGCGGCACTTTATGACTCGTCAAAGGCTTTGATTCCGAACACATAATCGCCGTGCGAACTTCCGCCGCGATTTCCAGGATTCGCTCGACACCGGCGTTTAATTCGTCCGGCGCGGCAATTTTCTTCCCGCCGCATTCCGGCAAGTGTTCATAACCTATCCGGTTTTCCTCTAAATTCGCCGCCAAAACCAACCCGTTAAACTGCACCCAGCGCGAGCGCGCGACGCTGCGGACATCGCACAGAAAAGCGATTTCATGCGTTTGCAGCAGCGCGAGAAAATCCTTCCACGCGTGCCGTCCGTGTCCGATTGTGTAAACTTCAATCACCTGATAAATAAAACCCGTTCGGCGATAAATTATAAGGTTTCGCAAACCTTAAAATTTACCGGTCGAAGTCATAAACTCTATCAACTATGTCGCTGCCGTCCATCTGTAATAATAAATGCTCGCAAATAATTTCAGGCTGCGGAGCGAGCGTCTGCGCAATCGAATTCGGGTTGTAGCACCAGTACGTTCCCGCGATGTCCGACATATGGATATTGTCCGGTTTTCCCAGTAGATTAATAACCTCTTTGCCGGTCATCCCGACTTTAACTTTGCCGATATTCGCTCGCAAATGGCGCGCGTAAAAAAAATCGCGAATCAAAACACTCGTCAAAAAGCAGACCGCAAAAATAATCAAACCCGTGCTAATAAAAAACAAACTACGCTTCATCTGTTTCAAACTCCGATTTTATTTTACGCGTAACTGCCCGATTTCCTCAACACTTTGCGGATTTTCCAGCGCCGACAGATCGCCCGCGTCCTCGCCGAGGTAGGCGGCGCGAATGACGCGGCGCATCACTTTGGCGTTTCGCGTTTTCGGCAGGGCGGCGACGAAATGAATCTTTGACGGCGCGAGCGGTTTGCCCATGTCTTTGGCGACTAATTCCTTTAATTCCGCTGCAAGATTTTCTGTTTCGCCATTTTTCAAAACGACGAACGCGACCATCGCCGTACCCTTTATTTCGTCGGGAACGCCGATAACAGCGGCTTCCGCGACATTCGGATGCGCGACCAATAAACTTTCGACTTCCGCCGGTCCGACGCGCTTTCCCGCGACTTTGAGCGTGTCGTCCGAGCGTCCCAAGATATAAAAATGCCCGTCCGCGTCCTGCAAAGCCCAATCGCCGTGAACCCAGATGTCCTTGAATCTGCTCCAGTAAGTTTCGAGATACCTTTCAGGCTCCTGCCAGAATCCGCGCGCCATTCCAATCCATGGCTGACGGATTGCAAGCTCGCCGACTTTTCCGCGTTCAACCTGTTTGCCGGTTTCGTCCAGGATTGCGGCGTCAATTCCGAGACACGGCGCGGGAAAAGAACACGGCTTTATCGGCAGCAGCGGATTGCCCATCAAAATCCCGCCCGAAATTTCCGTGCCGCCGGAATAATTGATAATCGGCAGGCGCGAATCACCGACCTTCTCGAACAGCCACCACCACGGCGCGGGATTCCACGGCTCGCCCGTCGAAGCAAACGCGCGCAGAGCAGATAAATCGTGTTTTTTCGGCAAATCGTCGCCTTTCGTCGCCAGTGCGCGGACGAGCGTCGGTGAGATGCCAAGAATCTCGACTTTATGGCGCGCGCAAAATTCCCACATTCTATCGGCTTGCGGATAATCGGGCGCGCCGTCGTAGATAACAATCGTCGCGCCGTTAATCAGCGCGCCGTAAATCAGCCACGGTCCCATCATCCAGCCGATGTCCGTCACCCAGCTGATGCGCGTTCCCGTGCCGACATCTGTGCCGAAAGCCATATCCTGCGCCGCTTTGATAGGAAAACCGCAATGCGTGTGCGCGATGCCTTTCGGCTTGCCGGTCGTGCCCGAAGTGTAAAGGATAATCAAAGGGTCTTCGGCGAGCGTCGGTTCAACGCCGCCAAGTTTTTTAACATCAGGTTCGCCATCATTCCATCCATCACTCCATTCCCATCGTTCGATAGCTCTCGGAATTCGATAAACTCTTTTGATTGTCCTAACTTTCATTAGCACTTCATCAATTACAGATAAGGCGTCAAAATGTTTGCCGCGACGCGGAAAACCGTCGGTCGTAAATAAGCCTTTCGCCTTAACATCTTTCAAACGGCTGACGATTGCCTCAACGCCGTAACCCGAAAAAACAGGAACTCCGATTGCTCCGATTCGTCCGATAGCTAAAAGCGCAATGACCGTTTCGGGAACCATCGGCATATGAATTCCGACTGCGTCGCCTTTTCCTAAACCGATGTTTCGCATACTTGCCGCGCACTCTTTTACTTCGTTCAATAATCGGGCATAAGTTAAGGTTCGCACCTTTCCTTCTTCGCCTTCCCAGATTATTGCGGGCTGGTCTTTGATTTCACTATTTGCCCAACGGTCAACGCACATTTCGGTGATGTTCAAACCGCCGCCCGTGCACCATTTCGACCATTCAATTCCATCGCTCGTGTCGAGCAGTTTCTCGTAAGGCGGATTAAACCGAATGTCTAAAAATTTGAGAACTTCTCCGGTGAATTCTTCAATGTTCGCGATGGATTTTTGATAAACTTCCGCGAAATTCTTTGCGCCGGTCTGCCGCATAAAGCGCGTTAATTGGGCGCGTTCGATTGTTTCGGCGGTCGGTGTCCAGGCGATTGGCTGATGTTCGAAAGTGTTTTGGTCGTTCATGATTAAGAAATAAAATATTGAACAAACTATTATAAATCCATTATCATATTTAGAGGGAAACCTGCTCGATGTAAAATTCGCAAGTATAGTTTTCCGAGTTTCCTCAAAATTTCAAAGTAAAACACCGACAAACCCTTTTTCGAGAAAACAAATTATGAGATACTGCCCCGCTTGCCGCAGCCAGTACAGCGACGTTACGCTTCGTTTTTGTTTGCAGGACGGCGCCGCGCTGCAAGACAGCGAAGTCAAACAAAGCACGATAGATACGATTTCGTTCAGCGACCCGGTAACCGCCGATAATATTCTGAAAACTGCGGAAATGAAGCTTCATTCGCCGCCGGAAAATCGGGACAAAACCCGAAAATGGCATCCCGACCCGCCGAAAACCGCGCTCAGACAGGAAACGAAAAAATCGAAATCTTCGCGGATGGCTTGGGCGGCGGTTTTTCCCGCTCTCCTGGCAATTGTCGCCATTGGTTTGGGCGGTTGGATTTACCTCAAAAATCAAAATAAAGAACCGGTGCGGTTTGCCGACGCCGCAACGCCCGAAATTGCTCAGACAACTCCGCCTGCCGATAGCTCAACTCCGAAGACTGTTTTGAATGAAGTGAGCCAGCCGTCAAATTCAAATTCCGAGTTGTCCGGTTCGGGGATTGCCAAAAAGGAAATTGCCGATGCAGTCGAGCTTTGGAGACAAGCGATAGAGGCGCGGAAAGTGCCGGATTATTTAAGCCGGTATGCCGAAAAAGTTGATTACTTTAGCAAAACCGGCGCAGGTTCTGCGGAAATCCGTATCGAAGCACAGAAAATGTTCGATACTTACGACGACATTGACATCATTTTGACCAACGTGCGCGTTGCCGTTGACCCGGACGGCACGCAGGGAACCGCCGTTTTTGACAAGGAATGGTCTTATCACACCGCCAAAGACCTTCGCGAAGGAAAGGCTCGCTACAAGCTGCGATTTCAAAAAAACGGCAAGGATTGGAAGATTACGAGCGAAAAATACCAGAAGATTTATTATATGGAAGATTAACGGGGACGCGGCGAACGTTCTGAGTTTAAGCAAAAAGGACGGGCGATGAAAATCCGTCCTTTTTGCTTAAACTTTAGTGGTCATTTTAGCGCTTATAAATGGCGGTCGGCGTCGCAATCGGCGCGTTGCCGCAGTTGATATAGGTTACGTCGAGGTTGTTGCCTTCGCGGACAATCGCGCGGACGTCGTCGAAAGGCAGACGGTCTTCCGAGGAAAGAACCAGCGAAAGTTTCTGGCGTTTGCGATTGCCGTTCACAAGCGTGAACTCAAACATGTAATCGCCGTCTTCGACGACCGTGAGCGCTTTTCCCGAAAATCTTAAAACCTCTTCGCCGCAACCCTCGCGCTCGCCCTCGCGTTCCATTAAATTAACGATGCCGTTCGGCGCGCCCGCGTCGTATTGAATAAACGGGTCGTAATATTCGTCGGCTTTAACGCGTCCCTGTTCGAGTTCCTGCTCGCGTTTCGAATCATCGGAATCGGCGCGCGTTTCATTGCCCGCGCCTTTTTTGTAAACGCCGTCGGGCGTCACGTTCAAATCGCAGTTTGAAGATTTAAGATTAACCCGTTCTCCGGCAAAATTCAGTTCGATTGTGCAGCCGTTGCCGCTGCCTTCTTCAGCCAGACGCCCGCGCGCGACATTGCCGTTGAAGGTCAAATTTCCGCCCGCCGCCGTCTCGTGAAAAGTTTCGGCGCCGTTTGCCTCGAAAAAGTAAGTTCCTTCAAACAAAACGTGAATTTTGCCTTTCCCGGACGTTTCGACCGTGAGCGAGTTTTCATAACCGCCGCGTCCTTCGCGATGATTGTTGAAGGTGTAAGTTCCGGCAGCGTCCGCCGCCGCGTCCGTGTTCGCATTATTTTCCGTTTGGACTTGATTGGCGGCGCTCGATTCGGCGTCCGTTTTCGGCGCGTTATTTTCCGAGTGCGCCGCCGGAACGTTTTTGCTCTCGGCGAGATTGGCTAAACTGCAAGCCGGGACGATACTTAGAAGACCGAACAGTAAAAGATAAATGAGTAAATTGGCGCGTATTTGAAAGTTGAATAATTTCACTTGCATTTCTCCGATAAATTAAAAAGACTCCACTGCTGATAACGCGTGAAAAAGCGGAAAAAAGTATCGCGCGGCAGTGAAAAATTTCATCTTAAACGGCGCGGGTTTTGTAAATTCCGGCGTAAAAGTTTATAAAAAAATAGAACCTATGAGCGAAAAACCGGTTGAGATAAAACTGCCCGCCAATCTTTTTGAAGGCAAAACCGCGATTGTCACGGGCGCTTCGCGCGGCGTCGGTCGCGCGACCGCCCTGCGTCTGGCGGAATCGGGCGCAAACGTCGTCGTCAATTATTTCAAGGAAGAAGAAAAGGCGAACAACGTCGTCGCGCTCTGCCGCGAAAAAGGCGTCGATGCGCTGGCGGTGCAGGGCGACGTTTCCGAATGGCAGGCGGCGCAGAATCTGGCACAAAAAGCGATTGAGAAATTCGGCAGAATTGACCTGCTTGTCCTCAACGCCGGAATCTGGGAAGGCGCGCCGATTGAGGAAATGTCGGAAGAGGTCTGGAACCGGGTTTTAAATACGAATCTCAAGGCGGCGTGGGCGATGACCAAAGCGTGTGTCCCGTCGATGAAAAAGCAGGAACGCGGCGCGATTGTTCTCGTCAGCTCAACCGCCGGACAGCGCGGCGAAGCGAATTATTCAAACTACGCCGCGTCGAAAGGCGGTCAAATCAGTTTCACAAAAGCGCTCGCCTCCGAGCTTTGCCCGAAAATCCGCGTCAATGCGGTCGCGCCCGGCTGGATTGAAACGGCGATGGTCAGACCGGTTTTTGAAGACGAGCAATATAAACAGCAGGTCATCAATTCGATTCCCTTAAAAAGAATGGCGGCGACCGACGACGTCGCGCTTTCGATTTGCTTTCTGCTCTCGGACTGGTCGCGCCACATCACGGGCGAGATTTTAAACATCAACGGCGGCTCGGTTCTCTGCGGTTAGAAAATTTTTCGCCGCTATGTGCGACAGCCGACAAAAAGCCGGTTTTTTAATTGCTAGCATAAATCCTGCGGTTAGAAATAATCGCAGAATTAAGTATGAAAGTCATTTCGATGGCGTTAAACCTTGAGTCCTGTCTCCTTCGGACGGGACTCAAACTCTTTAGCATCATTTCGGACGGCTTTCGGTAAAACAAGGAGGTTAGATTATGGCAGGAAAACAACGCGGCGGTTCATCGGAAGACCATGCTAAAGCCGGCAGCCAATCAAAAGGCGGTCAGGGAAAAAGCGGCGGCGGCGGCGGAAGCCGTTCGGAAGCCGCGAGCAAAGGCGGTAAATCGCACAGCAGCGAGCACATGGCTGAAATAGGAAAGAAAGGCGGAAAGAAATAATTTTCCGTAAAGCAATAATACAATCGAAGAGAAAAGCCGTTTTCGAAAGGAGCGGCTTTTCATTTTTTGCGTTTGTAGAGCGCAATTGCCTCATCGACCAGACTCTTTGCCTTTCTTGCGCCGAAACGTCCGAGCGATTTAAACTGCTTGCCTTTTATCTCGTTGTAGGAAACAAAAAAATGCTCGATTTCATCGACCAGAGTGTCATTTAAATCGTTGATTGATTTGACGTGGCTGTGCGTGTGCGAGCGGCTCGAAACGGCAATCAAACGGTCGTTTCTTTCCTTTTCGCCGTCGCGCTCGGTTTGTTCGGCTTTGATGACGCCGATGAGCCGCGACGGCACGAGACAGCCCGCAAACGCCGGTTCATCCATCAAAACCAGAACGTCGAGCGGGTCGCCGTCGCCGCCCAGAGTTTGCGGGATAAAACCGAAATCGTACGGGAAGCTGTGCCCGGCGGCGAGCACGCCTTTGAGGACGAAAACACCAAGCTCATCGTCGAAAGCGTATTTGTTGGCGCTGGATTTCGGCGTTTCGATAATCACGTTCAGCTCGCCTTTTTCTTCGTCGAAAGGCGCGATTTTTTCGTAAGTGCTGACAGATTTTTTAGCCATAAATTTAAGACTTTTTTGTTTTTAAGCATAAGCGAAACGCTTTTTAAAGTTCAAATATTCTGACGGCATGCTTGACAAAAATATTTCAGAAGTTTAGCTTAAGCCTTTTGCGCGAGTCTGTTCGGCAGGCTACAGATTTTTAACAATTGAAGTAGAGGCGCGGTTTTCAAGAGTAGTTTGCGCGGAAGAGTTGAAGGCTCTCGTCCGCCGCGCAAAACGAAAGGGACAAACCGCCGAAATCCGCTTTGCTGCCTTCAACACAAGCGGGTTGGTTATAACGGCTAAATCCGTTAAACTGTCAACGAATTTTCGTTGGAGCGCTACGACTGTTTGCGAAGATTTTAATCGGAAAATAAGTCAGTCGTGTGCTTTCTACGACTGGCTTTTTTTTATTGTCGGTAAGAATTTTAGCCGCGGATTAACGCAGATTTCGCGGATTTTAAATAATTTGATTTAATCCGCGTTATCCTCGGTTCATCCGCGGCTAAAATAGTTTTTTGATGGTGAGTGAAAATATTAAACCAACGGTCATGAAATTCGGCGGCACGAGCGTGCAGGACGCCGAGGCGTTTGCGCGCGTCGCGTCGATTGTCGCGGGCGAGCGCGGCAATTCGCCGGTCGTCGTCACGTCGGCGATGTCGAAAGTGACGGACGCGCTGCTCGCGGCGTTTGATTTGGCGAAAAAGGGCGACGTCGAAAACGCTGTTCTCTCGCTCGAACCGCATTTCGAGCGGCACAAAGCGGTTTCGCGTGAATTAACGGGCGAAGCGCCGCAGCGGCTTTTTCAGGTCGAGCTGGATTTTGCCGAAAAGGAGCTCGGCGACCTTCTGATGAGAGCTTCGCGCCGCAGCCTGCCCCTGCAAATGTTAAAGGACGCGATTGTTTCATACGGCGAGCAGCTTTCCTCAAGGCTTCTGGCGTTTGTCTGCCAGGCGAACGGCTTAAACGCGCGCCACTCGGATGCGCGCCGCCTGATTGTGACGGACGACGAATACAGCTCCGCCGCGCCCGTCTGGGACGAAACCGAAAAACTGATTCAATTGGAACTCCAACCTTTGATAAACAAAGGCGAAATTCCGGTGATGGGCGGATTTATCGCCGCCAGCCGGAGCGGCGAAACGACGACTTTAGGGCGCGGCGGCTCGGATTATTCGGCGGCGCTCGTCGGCGCGGCGCTCAAGGCGCGCGAAATCCAGATTTGGACGGACGTGACGGGCGTTTTAACTTCCGACCCGCGAATCTGCCCCGAAGCGCGCACGCTGAAAACACTTTCCTACGAAGAAGCCGCCGAGCTTGCCTATTTCGGCGCGAAAGTCCTGCACCCGAAAACGATTCAACCGGCGGTCGATTTGCAGATTCCGGTGCGCGTCTGCAATTCGCACTCGCCCGCCGAAAGAGGCACGATGATTCTGCCGTCCTCGCAAACGACGCCGCGCCTCGTCAAATCAATCGCCTACAAGAAAGGCATCACGATTCTGCACATCACCTCGGCGCGAATGCTCGGCGCGTACGGCTTTATGAGCGCGATTTTCCAGATTTTCGAGCGCCACCGCACCGTCATTGATGTCGTTACGACCTCGGAAGTTTCCGTTTCTTTAACGCTCGACAACACGGATTCGCTCGACCCGGTCGTCAAAGATTTACAGCGCATCGCGGCGGTCGAAATCGAACCCCGGCAAGCGGTTGTCTGCGTCGTCGGCTCGGGCTTGCGCGACACGTCGGGCGTCGCCGGACAGATTTTTACGGCGATTTCGGACTTCAACATTTCGCTCATCTCACACGGCGCGTCGAGCGTCAATATGACATTTGTTGTCGAGGAATCTGTTGTGCAGGAAGTAATAAAAAGATTGCACGATGAGTTTTTCAAAGGCTAGAATAATCTAACCAGATGAGTTTAAGAAAATGGCGGAAACACTGGTTGAAGAAAAAATGACAGAGGAAAACGCTTACGGCATCACGCCCGAAATACGGGAGAAATACCGCAAGCGATTGGAGCAAATGATTAAGGAACAGGGAATAAAAGCCGCGTAAACCGTGGAGGATTTGTATCGCCATTCGGATAAGAGCGGGCAAACGCCGGAAGAAATTCGCGCCGAGGTGGATGAATTTCTGCAAATGCTGGAAGACGACCGAAAATTGTCGTTGGAGCGCGAACGATGAATCTTCTGGTTGATACGGACGTTCTTTCCTTTACCTATAAAAAAGATTCTCGTTCCGTTTTGTACGAATCTCATCTTCAGGGGAATTTTTTGATTATTTCTTTTATGACCTTAGCTGAAGTGAAACTTTGGGCTTTAAAGAATAATTGGGGCGATAAAAGAAAAAACAATTTTACAGAATTTCTCAAAGATTACCTTGTCATTTACCCGGACGAAAATTTGTGTGAAATTCGGGCGCAAATAAAAACGGACGCGCATAAATACGGCAATCCGATTGAAACGGCTGATGCGTGGGCGGCGGCGGTCGCGCTTTTGTTCGACGTTCTGCCGGTAACAAATAACCGGCGGCTTTTTGAAAACGTCAAAAATCTGAAAATCATCTCTGAATCCTAAAAAATTAAAATGAATCTTTTTGAATTAACCAAAAATTTAATGAACATTCCGTCCGTTTCGGGCGACGAGGAAGCGGTCGGCTTCTACTTGCGCGATTATCTCGAATCTTTGGGCTGGACGGTCGAGCTGCAAGCGGTGACGGAAAATCAGAACAACGTTATCGCTTATCTGAATGAGAGCCCGCGCGTTTTTCTTTCGACGCATATGGACACCGTGCCGCCGTTTATTCCGCCGACTGAAGACGACGAGAAGATTTACGGTCGCGGCGCGTGTGATGCAAAGGGAATTATTGCGTCGCAGATTTTTGCGGCGGAAGAGTTAAGACGGCAGGGAATCGAGGATATCGGACTTCTGTACACGATTGACGAAGAGCAATCTTCGACCGGCGCGAAGGCGGCAAATAATCATCCTTTGGCGGCAAAATGCGAATATCTGATTAACGGCGAGCCGACCGACAACGATTTGGCAATCGGCTCGAAAGGAACATTTCGCTTGAAAATCTTGACGGAAGGAAAGGCAGCGCATTCCGCTTATCCCGAAGAAGGCGAATCGGCAGTCGAAAAACTTCTCGACATTTTGCAAGACATCCGCAGCACAAAATTTCCGAACGACGATTTTTTCGGCGAAACGACCGTTAACATCGGAACAATCGAAGGCGGACTGGCGCTCAACGTGATTCCTCCGCACGCCGAAGCAGGCATCGCAATTCGTCTGACGACGCCGCGCGAACCGGTTCAGGAAATTCTGGAAAAAACGATCGGCGCGCGCGGCGAGCTCGAAGTCATGTCTTTTTCTTTGCCGGTGAAAATGCTGGCGGTTGACGGTTTCAATCAAAAAGTCGTGCGCTTTACGACCGACATTCCGCACCTGCCGAATTGGGGACAACCGCTTCTTTTGGGCGCGGGTTCGATTCTCGTCGCGCATACGAAAGACGAATTCGTGTTCAAAAAAGACCTGGAAGCGGCGGTCGGGCTTTATGTCAATTTAGTCAGGAAATTGTTGAATGCCGAAAATTAGATTCACAAAAAAAGAGCCGCGAGATATTCAATAACTCGCGGCTCTTTTTAATAAGCGGACAAAAAACAAACAAACGAATTCTGCCCAACCGTCGATTTTTAACGAACAAATGCCGACGCAACCGGAACGTCTCCGCCGCTGCCGAAAGTGACAATCAGAATTCCCGCCGATGTTCGATTGGCGAACCACGTCGAGTTTGACGGGCGAAAAACGGCGGCGTCGAATTTGCCGTCGCCCGTGTAATCGCCCTGTACGGTTTTGTCCGTGCCGACTCCGAAACGATAAACCTTGAACTGCTGATCGGACGATTGCAGATACCACCACGAGCCGTCCGAGGGGCGCGCTTTTCGGCGAATATACCGAATGAACTGGAGTGCATCGTCGCCAAAATGCTCCGCAAAAAAGCCGACGAGCGCTATCAGACGATAAAGGGTTTTCTGGCGGATTTAAAGGATTTGCGGAAAAATCCGTCGGTTGGAAAAGATACGGAAAGCGCGCAAACCCCGAATAATAAAAACACCGGCTCGGTTTTGCAGCCGACGGGCGGCGACGGCGGCGCGCCCGGACAAACGGACGAAACGAATCTTCATTTCACCGGACAAATCAAACGGCACAAACCGGCAGCCGCGCTCGGCTTAATTGTTCTGCATCGAATTATAACCGTCCCGCGTTTCTAAAAGGCTCGCCGGTGAATTTAACAATAAATAATTTTCGGCTATCATTGGCGTTATGAAAATAGCACTAATCGGTTTCGGCGCGATGGGCAGGCTCATCCATGCTTTAGCCGAAAATAAAAATCACGAAATCGCCGTCATTATCGACGAATCGGACGCTTCGGCGGCGGTGGAAGATTTAGCCGAAAAGCTGAAAGGCGCTGACGCCGCGATTGATTTTTCGGTCGCCGAAGCCGTCGGAAGAAACGTCCGGGCGTGTCTCGCGGCGCGCGTTCCGCTCGTCGAAGGCACGACCGGCTGGAATGCCGAGCGCGAAGCCGTCAAAAAGTTGGTTGAAGAAAAACAGGGCGCATTCGTTTTCGGCGCGAATTTTTCGGTCGGCGTCAATCTTTTTTACCGCATCACGGATTTTGCGGCGGAGTTGTTTTCAAAATTCGACGATTACGAAACGTTTATCGAAGAACGCCACCATTCGCGTAAAAAAGACGCGCCATCGGGTACGGCTCTAAAATTGAAAGACATTGCGGCGCGTCACATCCGCGCGGATTTTTCCGTGACGGCAACGCGCGCCGGAAACATTCCCGGCACGCACACCATCGGTTTCGACGCGGCGGCGGACACCGTCGAACTCATCCACACGGCGCGGTCACGCGAAGGCTTCGCTTCGGGCGCAATTCTCGCCGCCGAATGGATTGCCGGGAAAAAGGGTTTTTATGAATTTACGGACGTGATGGACGAAATTTTGAAAGCATTTTAGCCGCGGATTAACCAGGGAATACGCGGATTAAATCAAATAATTTTTTATCCGCGAAATCCGCGTTAATCCGCGGCTAAATTTCTGATTTTAACGCCTCTTATCAATGAAATCCGACGGGTCGAGCCAGCCTTTTCTCTCCGTCGAATAACCGCCGCCCGCCTGATTCCACATCGGACAATTTTCCGCGCGAATCTCAAAATGCAGGTGACAAAGATATTTGCCGCCGGCGTTGCCGATTTCGCCGATTTGCTCGCGCCGCTTTATTTCGCCCGTTAGTTTAAGGATTTTTTGCAGGTGTCCGTAGAGCGACTCGATGCGCGTGCCGTCGGCGAGCTCGTGTTCGATAATAAGAACGTTTCCCCAGCTTTCGCCGGCGTTTGCGGCGTAAACTATTCGACCGTCGGCAATCGCAAAGACCGGTTCGCCGCAATCGGAGTTTCCGCCCGAATTTTTGTTCCAGTCTTCGCCCAGGTGATTATTCTCGCCGAAATCGAGCGCGTTGTACCATTCGTCTTTTTTATCCTTTGCCGGCGTTAAAGTTTCGGTTTTGCCGACCGGATAAGCGAATTTTTCGGCGATGATTCGCGGCGCCGTCGATTGGGCTGCGGTGTTTCGGTTTTGCTGCGCTTCCGATATTCGCGGGCAGCCCGACAAAGTGAATAAGCCGAGGGCGATTAAAGAAAATCTTATAAATCTCATAAATTCGGGCGATGCGTTTTTGTAACTTAGTGACTTAAAATCATATACTTTCTTTTTATTTCAGCAAAGCTTTTTTATAATTTTATGACGATTAAATTAGATTGGATGCGCGGCTGCGGAACGGCGCTCGTAACGCCCTTCAGACCGGACGGCTCGGTCGATGATGAATGTTTCGAAAAACTTGTGACCCGCCAGATACAGGGCGGCGTAAAAATTTTAATTCCGTGCGGGACGACCGGCGAAGCCGCGACGATGTCGGACGAGGAAAAGCTGCACGTTATCAAAATGTGCATCGAGGTCGCACATAAAAATAAAGCGAAAGTAATTGCCGGAACGGGCAGCAACAACACTGCCGCAACGATTGCGATGACACGCAAAGTGCGCGAACTCGGCGCGGACGGCGCGCTCGTCGTTGCGCCGTATTACAACAAGCCGACGCAGGAAGGAATGCTCGCGCATTTCGGCGAAATCGCGAAATCGGTCAAAAAATTCCCGATAATGCTCTACAACGTGCCGTCGCGCACGGCTTCGAACATTTCCGCCGAAACCTGTCTGCGCCTCGCGGAAGAATACGAAAACATCGTCGCGACCAAAGAAGCATCGGGCAATTTTTCGCAGGTTATGGAGATTATTGCCCATCGTCCGAAACATTTCGCCGTTTTTTCGGGCGACGACGCGACCACCTTGCCGCTGATCGCGGTCGGCGCAAACGGTTTGATTTCGGTCATCGCAAACGAGCTGCCGAAAGAAACTTCCGCGATGGTCGAAAAAGCGCTCGACGGCGCGTGGACTGCCGCCCGGAAAATTCATTACCGGCTGCTGCCGCTGATGGAAGCAAATTTTGCGGAAGCCAGTCCGGCGCCGTGTAAATTCGTGATGAAAGAGATGGATTTGCTCGAAGAAAACCTGCGCCTGCCGCTCGTGCCCGCGACCGACCCGACGCAGAAAAAATTAAAGCAGATTTTGAAAGATTTGGAAAAATGAAAAGCTCTCGAAGCGTGTAAAAGCGTGCCGATAATTAATAACCGGTTCGGCAATCGAAACCGACAGGATGGAAGTTATTGAAGATGGATTTGAAACAGAAAATTGAAGACCTCGTGGCGGCTAATAAATCTGAATTCACAGGGGTTGACCGCATTATTTTTGAAGAATTTAAAGCCGCTCTGCGGCGCGGCGTGATACGCGCGGCGGAAAAAGACGAGGCGGGCGCGTGGCAGACGAATGCGTGGGTCAAACGCGGAATTCTGCTCGGCTTTAAGATGGGCAAAATGGTCGAAATGTCTAAGGAAAGCGAGACGTTTCAGTTTTTCGATAAGGAAACTTACCCGCTCAGACCGACCGCGCTGGAAGATAAAATCCGCATCGTTCCCGGCGGCTCGACCATCCGTGACGGTTCCTACGTCGCCGAAAACGTCGTTCTGATGCCGCCCTGTTACGTCAACGTCGGCGCGTACGTCGAAGAAGGCACGATGATTGATTCGCACGCGCTCGTCGGCTCGTGCGCGCAAATCGGAAAACGCGTCCACATCTCGGCAGCCGCGCAAATCGGCGGCGTGCTCGAACCCGTCAACGCCAATCCCGTGATTATCGAGGACGATTGCCTGATCGGCGGCAACACGGGCGTTTACGAAGGCGTCATCGTGCGCGAAAAGGTCGTGTTGGCATCGGGCGTTATCCTGACGCGCTCGACGCCGGTTTTCGACCTCGTAAAAGGCGAAATTCTCAAATCGACGCCGGAAAAATCGCTCGAAATCCCGGCGGGCGCCGTCGTCGTGCAGGGCTCGCGCGCAATTACGAGCGGCTTCGGCAAGGAAAACGGACTTTCGCTCTACGCGCCGGTTATTGTCAAATATCGCGACGAGAAAACCGACGCTTCGACAAAGCTGGAAGACTATTTGCGGTAAATTTCAACACCACAGAGAGAGAGAGTGTCGACGCAGAATTTTGCCGGAATGTTTATTGATTAACTGAAAACTTAAACTGCTCGTTTTCAAGGTTCACCGAAATCTCGCAATTTTCAAAAAGCGGATTTTTGAGTAGAAATTCGGCGAGCGGCGCGGTCAGAAGCGTTTCGACGGTGCGCTGCAACGGTCGCGCGCCGAAGCGCGGGTGGAAGCCTTTTTCCGCTAAAAATTTTACAACTTCCGGCGTCCAGCCGAGCTTGATGCCTTTCTGCGCCAACCCTTCACGCCGCGAAACCGCCGCGATTTCCTTTTCCGTGATTTTATGGAGCGATTGTTTGTCGAGCGGTTTAAATTGCACGACACCGTCCATGCGATTGAAAAATTCGGGACGAAAAAACGCCTTGATTTCCTTTTCGTTGGAGATGTTTTCCGCCTCGCCGAAACCGATTTCGCCGCGCGCGAAGCGTTCCGCGCCGAGATTTGAAGTCATAATCACGACCGTTGAAGTAAAATTCGTCACGCGCCCGAAACGGTCGGTCAGGCGTCCTTCGTCAAACAGCCCGAGCAGCACGTCGAAAACCTGCGCGTCCGCCTTTTCGATTTCGTCGAAGAGGACGACCGAAAACGGCTTTTCGCGCACTTTTTGGATTAAATCCGAAGGCTCGCCGTCGATACGCATCAAAAGCCGCGCGGCGGAACCCGCCAGATTGTATTCGCTCATATCGAGCCGCACCAGTTTTTCGCCGCCGTCTTCCGCGCCGAAAAAGAAACGCGCGAGGGATTTTGCCAGTTCGGTTTTGCCGACGCCGGTCGGTCCGGCAAACAGGAAAACTCCGAGCGGGCGCTGCGGGTCGTTCAAACCGGCTTTGAAAGTCGTGACGATACCCGCGACCTGCCGGCACGCCGCCGTCTGCCCGATGACTCCCGCCTCGAAGTTCGCGACCACGTCTTCAAAATCCAAAGTTATTTCGTCGCGCAGGAAAAGCTCGGGCAATCCGGTCAGCTTGATAAATGCGTCGAGCACGTCGCCGTCGGTAATTTCTTTTTGTCGCATTTTGGCGGCTTTTTCAAAAATTTCGGTTAAAAAACGCGTCGAGCGCCCGGGAAATTTCTGATACGGCATAAAGCGCGTGAAAAGCCGTAAAGTGAGATTCGTGACGCTCGCCGGGTATTCGATTTTCAGATTCCGGTTCCGGATTTCGGCAATCCGCGTCAGCACCGTTAAGGCTTTATCGGGCGTAAATTCCGGCAGGCGGACGATTTGAAAAAGATTGGCGAACGCCGGCAGCAGGCGGCGGCACGCGTCGAGCTCTGTCGGAGTCGCTTCGGCGACAATGCGAATTTCGCCGCGCTGCAAATACGGGACGAGAAAAGCCGCCAGACTTTCATTCGGCTCACGCCCGCCGTAACGCACCAATTCAAGCAGATTTTCGACGCACAAAACGCCTTCGATGTCCGAAATTTCGGCAATAACCTCTTCGAGCCGCTCTTCCCATTGCCCGAGATATTTCATTCCCGCAATCAGCCGCCCGCCGTTCGTTTGCCAGAACCGATAACGCGGGTTTTTCTCGTCCGTTTCCGGGTCGAAATCTTCGTCCCTGTCGGGATTTTTCAATAAATCCTTTTCAATCCGGCGCACGGCTTCGGTCAGTACGGTCGTTTTCCCGACGCCGTGTTCGCCGAGGATTATGACGCTCGCTTTTTCCCCGGTCAGTCGCCGGATTAAATCCGCCGTTTCCGATTCGCGCTCGTAAGCCTTTGAGCTTTTGCGGGTAAAATCCTTTGCGCCGAGCGGTTCGGCGACCGCCGGCAGATTCGGCGTTTCCTTGACGTATTCAGATTGTTTCGTTTTCTGCCGCGCCTGGAAAGCGATTTCTTCGAGGAAAATTTCCTTCGGCGGCAGATGGCGCAGCAAATCGAGCGGGCTTGAGCCGCGCAAAGCTTCCTGCACTTTGAGATTGACCAGATTTTTCAGCTCGCCCTCGCGGTCATAGAAAAATTCGATGTCAAGGAGCGGAATCGAAGCCGCAAAATTGCCGTTTTCCGTCTTCCACGAAACACACGCGACGCGCAGCGCAATAAGCTCGTCGCTCGTAAAGACGCGCTTTTTCGTTTCGCGCGGCTTCTTTTTCGGCTTTTTCTTTTCGTCGTCTTCCGTCGTCGTGACCGCATATTCGGGACGAATCTCGACGCGGAATTCCAGCATTTTCAGTTCTTCAAAGGCGGCGGCTTCGCGCCACCAATGCTGCTCGAAATGCCATTGCAGAAACTCTTTCAGCTCCGATAATGCCTCGTCTTTGCGCGCCGCGAAAGCCGACGGCGGAAAATAATCCTCGCCGCCGACGGCTTGTGCGCTAAACGAGCCGTTAAAATTCTGCCAGACTAAAACCGGTATGCGAAAAGTTGCCATTTTGTTAAATCAATTCTTGAGGCGGCTTCAAACCGCTCAAAATAAATGTCCTGAGCTCGCGCAAGGTCAGATTTTCGCGCGTCGCGAGCGCGGAGCGGAAATCGAGCGCGAGCAGCCGTTCGTTATAAATGCGCACGACGTTAAAATCCTGTTTGCGTTTATTTTGCACGCTTTCCATATAAATTTGCGGAAAATCCGCGAGCGTTTGATTTGCGCCGAGTTCAAAAACTTCAATCTCAATCGGCGTGAAATCGCCGCGTCTCGAGACGAAAACGTGATTGCCCCTCTCAGCCTTTGCCAAATCGAAGGCGAACATTCCTTCGAGCGCGATAAATTTCTGATAATAATCGGTTTCGATATTGTCGGCATTCAAACCGGCAATTTTCAAGCCCAGCTCCTGCCCGAAAAATCTTTTATATCTTTCGATCATCTGGGGAATTTCGATGTTTCCGTAAGTAAAATCCGAGCACCGAAACGCCATCACGCTTTGAGTCGTCAAGGGTTTGGCGAGATTTTCCGAAACCGCCTGCAAAAGCGCCGTTTCGCGCCAGATATCCTGCACGTAATCTTGTGCGCTCGCGCCGAATGCGCGGTTTTCCTGCGCCATTTCTCGTAAACGAAACGAAAGATTCGGGCTTGATAAAAACCCGGAAAAATCAGTGCCGGCTTCGCGTAAAGAAACAAGCTGACGTTTCTGGACGCCGGACTTCGGACTCTGAGCTCGCGACTCATTCCACTTGTCGGCGCGTTCAATCATCCGCTCGATGCGGCGGATATATTCCAGAACCAGAAAATAGCGCGTTTGCCGCTCGTCGTTCGAAATGATTTCGCCGCGCGGTTTGAGCGGCTCGATTTCGTCTTCGATGCGGTCGAGCACGTCTTCAATCTTGTCTAATTCACCTTGAATATCCGAAAACTCGTGCGTCAGCCAGACGGAGTTTTCCGCCGCGAGCAGTTTGATTTCTTCGACTTCCGTTAAGAATTTATCGTCCGCGCGCGAGATTTTGATAATCGTCGGCGAAGTTGTTTGCAGCGCGGAAAGCCGCGCCGCGACCGGCTGCGTCAGGTTTCGTTCAATCGCACGTTTGAGCGCGCGCGCGCCGAGTTCGGGATGATAGCCTTCGTCCACGATTTTCTGCACCGCCGACGGTTCTAATTCGAGACGGCAATTGCGCCGCTGGAAGCCGTCGCGGGCGAAGACTTTTTGCAGCTGAATGCGCGCGATGCGCTCAACGTCCTCACGCCTTAAGTTTTCAAACGGAATGATGCGGTCGAGCCGGTTGAAAAATTCGGGACGGAAGAATTTTTCCGCCGCCTGCCGGTAAATGCTGGCGTTCGATTCGTTCGTTTCGCGAAAACCGAGCTTCACGTTGGCTTCGCGCGCGCCCAAATTTGAAGTCAGAATGATTATCGCATTGGAAAAATCCGCCGTCCGCCCGTGCGCGTCCGTCAGGCGTCCGTCGCCCAAAACCTGAAGGAGAAGATTGAAAACGTCGGCGTGCGCCTTTTCGATTTCGTCCAGCAGAACGACGGAAAACGGCTGACGCCGAATCGCGCTCGTCAGAATTCCTTCGGGCTGGTCGAACGTGCCGACGAGCCGCGCCACGTCAAACGAGGAGACAAACTCGTTCATATCGAACCGCAAAAGTTTTTCCTCGCTGCCGTAAAGGTACGCCGCAATCTGCTTGGCGGCTTCGGTTTTGCCGACGCCGGTCGCGCCAAGAAAAAGAAACGAAGCAATCGGACGCGTTGTCTCATTGAGCCGCGCTTTGGCGATTGAAATCACGTCCGCCGCCGATTCGACCGCCGCTTTTTGACCGATGACGCCGTCCGCAATCCGGCGCGTAATTTCGGCGCGTTCGAGCTTCGATTTATCGTCGAGAAACGCGACGCGCATCCCGCTTTTCGCCTCGAATTCGCGCAAAACGTCGTCGCGTTTTAATTGCGCGTCCTGAAATTTGTTGGCGATTTGTTTCAAAAAGCTCGCCGCTTTGCCGGGAAAATGCGCTTCGCGATTGTAGCGCCGCTGTAAATCGAGCGCCGTCGGCAGCGCATCCAATTCAAACCGGCAGTTGAATTTGTATTCCAGCTCGCGGCGGACGGAAAGCACGATACGAAGCGTTTCGTCCGCGTCGGTTTCCGCCAATCGAAAAACGTGAAAAAGCTCGGCGAAGCTGCGGTCTTTTTCCTTCAAAACGCGCCACGTTTCGGGCGTGATTTCGCCCACCACGCGAACCTCGCGGCGCTCGATGTAAGGCTTTAAAACCTGCGCGACCGATAAATCCGAGCTTGCCGAAACGCCCGCGAAAAAAAGCCCGAGCAAATCGTCGAAATAAAGCAGGTGGCGGCGCTCGGCGACTTCCTTCAAAATCGCCGTCAGACGATTTTCCCACTGCCCGACAAACGACATCCCCGAAATCAGGCGCTGCGGCGAAACGAGCCAGGTTTGATTTTCGTGCGACGGCGCATTGGGGCGGTTTTTGATCTTTCCGAAAACGTATTCATGAATCAGATTCGTCTTGCCGACCTGATTTTTCCCGATAACGACAACGGGTCGGCGGTCTTTCGCGCCGAGCAGCTGCGTTAGTTCTTTTGCCGACGGCGCGCGTCCGACGGCGCGTTCCAATTCGTCCGGGTAAAGCCAATCCAGACAGCGCCCGACGCGGCGCAGCTCGGCGTCGCCGTCGAGTTTTTCATCGCCGCCGAGCATCGCAAAAAGATTTACTTCCTGTTTTTCGAACTTCTGCGGCAGCGGCAGATTAAAATCCAGCGTCGTGACAAACGCTTTGGAAGTAAAAGAAAGCGCCGAAGGATTTTGCGAACCCTTGCCGTCGCGGCGTTCGAGCGTTTTGAAGTGTTCTTCGAGAGCGTCTTCGGCGCGGCGCTGCAAATCTTCGCCGCGTTCCATCTCGAACCAAAAATCCGGCACGTTCGGCGTGTAGGCGATTTTTTTGCCGAAGGCGTCAAACGTCACGAAAAGATACTTGCAGTCGAAGGATTGATTGCTCAAAAAAAGGCGGAAGTTAAGAAAATTCTGCGAAAGATACGGCGAAAACGTGAAATTCGCGATTTCATCGTGCCGCGCCTCGGCGCCCAAATTCATTAAAACCTCGCGCAAACTTTGCGCAAGTTTACCGAGCGCGCGCTGTAAGCTTGCCGCTTGCTCGACCGGTCGAAGCGCAAACAGCGGGCGCACGTAAACGGTCGGCGCCGGCTGGTTGGATTGTTTATATTCAGTCGCTAAAACGGGAATTGAGATTAACATTGAATTTTATTCGATTAAATTTTCCGAGGTTTTTATCAAATTTTCGTCAATCGCTTTTATAAAAATATCCTGTAAATCCGTATTTTCGAGCGAATAAATTTTGTTCAAAATCAAATCCTTCACTTGATTTTGCGGCGCATCGTAAACGCGCCGTTCGGTTTGAAATTTGACGGAATCGCGCTTTGCCAAATCGTCCGGCAGTTGATATTTTTCAAAACTCGCATCGGTCGCCCCGACCAGCACGCGGTCGCTTTTGAGCCCGGCGGCGAAACGGTGGATTCCGCTTTCTGCGCCGAATCGCGGCAGCGCGAGATTGCCTTCAATCTCGATTATCATGCCGATTGTATTAGCCGGCAAATTTTTCGTGAATTTATCAATTTCGAGAATTTCCCGGCGCCAGACTTTGCGGTCGAAAAGCGTTTTCTTTTCCGTTTCCTGGTCGGGCTGGCGGTCGGACGTAAAAATCAAAACTCTCGTCATTTTGCAATTAAATTCTTTGAAATAAGCGAAATATAAACGCCAAAGCCGCGTCAGCGCCGTTTGATTTTCGCTGAAAAACGTGAACTTTATCGCGTTCGGGTTGCGGTATTGCAAACTTAAAAGCTCAAACAGGTATTTTTGCAAAACGGTTTCTTTTTCCTTCAGAAGCGCCCCGTATTTTTGATTTTCCTCCGCTGCTTTGCCGTAGATTTCGAGCAGAATTTCGTCTTCAAAGGCGTTGACGTTTTCGCTGAAGGCGCGGACGTTTTCAAGAAATCTTTCGATTTTCGGCTTGCGCTCGATGCGTTCGCGGTCTTCGTCCGGAAGCCATTTGCCGCGCAGCAGGATTGCCTGCAGGCGCGCGATTTGATAAAGCTCGTCCGAAAGCTCGGTCAATTTATAACTCGCCGAGAATTTCTGCATCCGGCGTCGCAGAACGGCGATTCTTTCAGCGTTTGTCGCCAGCCCATGACTGATGACAAAACGTTTTTTAGGCTCGTCCTGCGTCGTAAAGCGAAGCGCGATTTTGCCCGTTTTCAGGCTCGCATTAATCGTCAGTTTTTCATCCGCCGCGCGCCCGTTCAGTTCGGTCGAAAGCGGCGCGAGCAGCTCGCGTTCGATAGTGCGTTTGAGCGGGCGCGCGCCGTAGCGAATATCGTAACCGGTTTCCGCCAGATAATTTAGAACCTCGCTTTCAATTTCCAGCTTTACGGGGCGAAACCGCAAACCGTCGCGCCGCCGTAATTTTTCGATTTCCAAACCGGCAATTTTCAGCACCGTTTGTTCGTCGAGCGGCGCAAACGGCACGATGCGGTCGAGACGGTTGTAAATTTCCGGTCGCAGGAAGTTTTTAACCGCCGCGTCGAAATGTTTAATCGCCGCCTGCCGTTCGCGCGCGCTCCGCGTAAAGCCTGATTTTCCGCGCTGAAACTCGCTCGCGCCGAGGTTTGAAGTCATGACGATTATCGAATTCGTAAAATCGGCGACGCGCCCGGCGGAATCCGTCAAACGTCCTTCGCCGAGCATTTGCAGAAGCAAATCGAAAAACGAATGATGCGCTTTTTCAAACTCGTCCAGAAGGATAACCGAAAACGGCTGTTCGCGCACTTTTGCCGTTAATTGTCCTTCCGCCTCGCCCGTCCCGCCGATGAGCCTCTGCACCGCGAGCGGGTTTGAAAACTCGCTCATGTCGAAGCGAATCAGGCGCTCGCGGTCGGAAAAAAAGAATTCGGCGAGCGCTTTCGTCAATTCGGTTTTGCCGACGCCGGTCGGACCGATGAAAAGCAGGGAAGCGATGGGTTTGCGCGGTCGCGTCAGTTTTGCTTTAACCGTCGCGATTAAGTTGGTTATCAGCTTGACGGCTTCCGCCTGACCGATGACGCGGTCGGTGAAAAACTTTTCCGCTTCGATGGAATCGAGCCTGAGTTCGTCGCTGAGCAGCATTTCGGGCAAACCCGTCTCGTTGGTAAAAGCCTTGTAAACTTTTTCCTTTGTCAGTGGTTCGTCCGCGTCCGATTCCTGAAAAATATTGCGCAAAAATCTGACGGGTCTGCCCGGAAACGCCGAATAGGTCGAAAAGCGCCGGTGAATCGCATCGACGGTTTTGATTGCCTGATTTTCGGTCTGCCGGTCTTTTTCATTTTGGCTTTCGGCAAATTCTCCGGCGACCGATTCGAGAATCCGCAAACCGGTTTTGCGGTCGGGTTCTTCGAGCAGAATTTGTTGAAACGCGCCCAGCAGGTTCGGGTCGCGGCGTTCGAGAACGGGAAGCTGTTCGGGCGTGCATTCCGTCACGACGACCATTTCGCCGCGCGCGATTTTCGGGCGCAAAAACGAAGCGATGCCCTGCGTTGAAGACAGGCTTTTGCCGACTTCCAAAAGCTCGATTAGATTCCCGAGATGCAGAATCGCATTGCGTTTTTTCGCTTCGGCAATCAATCGCAGGACGCGTTCCTGCCACATTCCGAAACCCGTCTGACCGGCAATCAGCCGCGCGCCGCCGGTTGCCCAAAATTCGTTTTCGGCTAAATCAAACTCGGCGCGACGGCGCACCAGCTCGTGAAAAATCGCGGTTTTCCCGACGCCGGACGCGCCGACCAGAAGAACGCTCGATTTTTGGCTGGCTTTGAAGATTTCCGCTAAGACGGCGGTTTGTTTTTCGGTTTCGTAAGCGACGCGCAGGCTGACTTTCGTCAAATCCGTGCCGGTTTCCGCGAGCACGGATTCTTCTTCCGGCGAGTCGTTTTCTTCGGCGACGGCGCGCTGCCGGGTCGTCGGCAACCTGACGGCGAGCTCCGCCCGCTGGAGGCTGATTTTTTCGACGCGCGCGAGCCAGCGCAGGCGCTGCAAAGATTTCAGATAGCCGCCGCGTTTTAAGGCGGAAAGAATTTCGCGCCGTATTTTTTCTTCAAATTCGGTCGCCTTTTTCGACAACACCGCGATGCCGAGCGCGGGCACGTAAGCCGACAGATAACCGTCTTCGCGCGTCGTTTCGAGAACGTGAAACCGCAAACTTATTTTTTCGCGCCACGCCGCGCTCTTTTTCGGCGGCGCGACTTCGATAAAAACCTCTTTGACTTCAATCGCTTCGGGCGCAATTCGCGTGTGCAGCGCATTGGCGTAAGCGTCCTTTAAAATCTGCTCGGCATTGAGCCGCGCGTTTGAAACGGCGGTTTCCGGGTTGTTGTGAAATCGCGAAATTTCGTGAAAATTCACATTTTCGGTTAGATAGGTTTCGTCCTCAAAATGCTGCACCAGCGTCGTGAGCGAGAAAAAATGAGTCGGCATAGACCGGAAGATTTTAGCAGAAAACCCGGAAAATCGAGAAGATAATTTATTAAATTTAACGGTTTCGGGCGGTTTATTTCGGATTGTTCAATCTGTTACTATAATTAGCGAAAGTTATCCAGGTATTATGAAACCAATGCAGCAAAATGAAAGTTTTCGAGTTCCGCATCGCCTGCAAGGCGTCGCGCCGACGTTGATTCGACAGATTTTTGAACGCGCTTTGCCCGATTCGATAAATTTTGGATTGGGCGAGCCCGATTTGCCGACGCCCGAGTTTATGCGCAAAGAAGCCGCGCGCGTCGCCGTCGAAGAGCAAAACGGCTACACGTCGCACGCCGGACTTTTGCCTTTACGCGAAAAAATCGCGGCAAGTTACCCGCATCTTCATCTGGCGGCAAACCAGGTGTGCGTGATGGTCGGCTCGCAGGAAGCGATGACCGCCGCTTTTCTGGCGCTCGTGGACGAAGGCGACGAGGTTTTGATTCCGAACCCGTCGTTTCCGGCGTACGAAAACTGCGTTAAATTGGCGGGCGGCGAGCCGGTTTATTACCGTCTGCCGGCGGAAAAAGATTTTGCGTTCGACATTGAAGAATTTAAATCCGGGATAACGCCGAAAACGCGGGCGGCGGTCGTCATTTCGCCGTCGAATCCGACGGGGAAGATTTTTACGGAAAGTGATTTGCGGCAAATCGCCGAAGTTCTGAAAGACACGGGAATTTACCTAATATCGGACGAAATTTATTCAGACCTTTATTTTACGGGCGAAAAACCGCGTTCGGCGTCTGAGTTTTATGAGCAAACAATCATCGTTTCCGGTTTATCAAAATCCCTCAGCATGACCGGTTGGCGCGTCGGCTGGGTGGCGAGCCGGCAAACCGATGTCATCAAAGCCGCGCTGACGATTCACGGATTTTTGACCGTCTGCACTTCGACGATTTCGCAGAAAGCCTCGCTTCTCGGCTGGACGGAGGAAGCCGAGCGGGCGAAACAAGAAGCGCGCGAAATCTACCGGCGGCGCGGCGCGTTTTTGATTGATTTGTTTAAGCAGGAATTAGGTTTGCACGCCACCGAGCCGGAAGGCGCGTTTTACACGATGCTCGACGTGCGCCCGCTTGGCGACGATTTGGAAATTGCCGAAAAATTCTTGCAAAACCGCGTCATAACCGTTCCCGGCATCGCCTTCGGCTCGGAAGCAAAAGGTTTCCTGCGCGTTTCGTTCTGCAACCCGGAAGAGCGCATGGCGGAAGGCGTGCGGCGGATGAAGGAAGCTTTAAGCCCGGGAATTTTTTAACGCTTAAAGACGCCCGCGCGCCCGGCGGGACGGCAAAGTTAATTAAAATCCCCGATTAAAAACTGGCGCAAAGGCGGCTCGAAAGTGTAAGATTTAAGCCGCGCGGTTTTTTGCTAGAGCCGCGCGCAAAATTCATCCGGTTCAAGTCAAAATCGAATTATTCCAAAGGCAGGAAATTAAAGTGAAAAATTTAACGTCTCTAATTATTGTTTTGTGTCTACTCATTATCTTAGGCTGCAAATGCCAGTCGGATTTACTGGATTTGGGCAAAAAGCGTGACGCTCCGACGCCGCTCGTGACGCCTTCGCCGACTCCTTCCGCTTCGTCCACGCCGGACAACCGCAACCGGCGCCGCGATGATTCTACTTCTTCGAGCGATGATTCTACTTCTTCGAGCGAAAATTCGCTTCTGCGAACCGGAACTTACACCGGGCGCGGCAAAAATGCGACTTACAACAAGTCGGGCGATTTCCTTTTGCGGATTGATTCGGTCGATTCCGACGGGAATGTCGAAGCCTATCTCGAAGCGTCGAACGGTTTAGAGGGCAAAGCGACGATGAAAGGCACCATCAGCCGCGACGGGAAGCTCATCCTGAGCGGAACTTTGGACGACGGGAAAAGCGGCGCGGTTAACGGCACGGTGCGCGGCGACACAATCAGCGCGGGCTACGGCATCGCCGACTCGAAACTGAAAACGCAAAGCGGAAATTTTACGGTCACGCGGCGTTAAAAATCAAAAATTTCAGAAGCTTCAAATCTTCTAAAAATCAGCTCCGAAAAAGGCTCGAAAAATATCATAATTTTTCGAGCCTTTTTGTCGTTCATCATCGCCTGCGGTAACTGTAAAGACCGATTGTGTAAAAGGAGAAACTATTATTGAGGAGGAAATTATGGAAGGTTTATTTAGAGGCTTGCTTTTCGTGATTGCGACTTTCGTCGCGCCGCTCGTCGCGCTCGGCTGGCTCGTTTACCGTTTGGCGCGAGGCAGTAAAAATAAAGATTACTCGATAAAATAACCAATAATAAATAGCCGCCCGGGCGCGCGTTTTCAAATTGACTTCACCGGCGGTTTCGCCTAGCATTTATCTCTTTATGAGGAAATACAGAGTAGGAATCTTAGGCGCCACCGGCACGGTCGGGCAGCGATTTATTCAATTACTGGAAAATCACCCGCAGTTTGAAATCACGGCGCTTGGCGCGTCAGACCGTTCGTCGGGCAAACCGTTTGCGGAAGCCTGCGCGTGGAAACTCGCGGGCGCGATGCCCGATTACGTTAAAGGAATCACCGTTCAGCCGATCGAGCCGCCGCTCGATTGCGACATCGTTTTTTCGAGTTTGCCGTCGTCGGTCGCGCGCGAAACCGAAGAAGCGTTTGCGCGCGCCGGTTATCCGGTCATCAGTAATTCGTCTTCGTACCGGATGGACGAAGACGTGCCGCTGCTGATTGCGGAAATCAATCACCAGCACACCGATTTAATCGAAGTGCAGAAGAAAAAACGCGGCTTTACGACCGGTTTTATCGTCACGAACCCGAACTGCGCGGTGATGAGCTTCGCGCCGCCGCTCGCCGCTCTGCACGGGAAATTCGGTGTCGAATCCGTTATCGTGACGACCTTGCAGGCGATTTCGGGCGCGGGTTATCCGGGCGTTCCGTCGCTCGACATTACCGACAACGTGGTTCCGTACATCGCGGGCGAAGAGCCGAAAGTCGAAACCGAAGCGCAGAAGATTTTAGGGAAATTCGCGAACGGCGTGATTGAAAAAGCCGATTTCCCGGTTTCGGCGCAGTGTTTTCGCGTCCACGTCATTGACGGTCATACGGTTTCGGCGCGTGTTAATCTGAAGGAAACCGCGACTTTGGAAGAAGTCGTCGCGGCGATGAGCAGCTTTCCGTCGCTTAATCTCCATTCGTCGCCGAAGAAGTTCATCGACGTCTGCGACGAGCCTTCGCGCCCGCAGCCGCGACTCGACCGCGACAGCGGCAACGGCATGACCATCACGGTCGGCAGAGTTTTTCCCGACAATATTTTCGATTACCGCTTTGTCGCTTTAAGTCACAACACGGTGCGCGGCGCTGCGGGTTCCGCCGTTTTGAATGCGGAACTGCTGATTGATAAAGGAATTATTTAGAAAAATTTAGCCGCGGATAAGAATTTATTGGGTTTAACCGGCGTGCATTCCCGCGCGTCAATCGGCGGCTAAATTTTTTCCAATCCAAAATCCTCAGAAGCTCTTGTAAAGTTCGAGCAGCTTTTCGACTTCCGCCAATCTTACATTTTCGACAAACGCCGCGTGGTTATTGACTTCCTGCGCATAAAACTGCGTGATTGTGAGCTGCTCTTTCCATCTTTCCTTGTCGCTCGGCTTAATGTTCGGACGCGTCAGCTTTAATTTGAGCCGCTGGATGCAGAGCGTGTAAGACTGGCTCGCCGCCGCCGTGTATGTGCCGTAGGCGCCCGCGACCGACGTGCCGACCGAGTGCGGCGTCACTTGTCCGCCGATTTGCCCGCTCGCGATGGCGGCGCGGCACGCTTTGCGGAAGCCGTCGGCGATATTGACGAGCGGAACGCGCTCGGCGCGCGAGTCGCACTTGTTGAAATTGGCGGGCAAAAGGTCGGTTTTACCGAAGAATCCCTGCATAAAATCGCGGCGGTCGCGCGAATATTTCACCAGAATATCGTGCGGGTGCTTGCCGTTGATGACCAATTGGCGCGGAACGCAGTGCGCGGCTTGCGTTTCATCATCGGCGTCGCCCGCGTCGTCCTGCCAGGACGCTTTTTCGACCTTGAAGGTCTTACAGCTTTTCGGAATTATCTCGGTCAAAGCCATCAGGTGAATTTCCAATAAAATCGAAACAATCACGCGCTGGCGACGACCTTCGTGCCAGATTGCTCTGCCTTTGGTCGATTTCGGCACGGCTTCGTCACCGAAATCGATCCACCAATCAACTTGCTGTCTGTCTCCCATAATTTTATAGACTCGCCGGGCAGGTGATTTTGCTCATGCAGGAATCTATAAAGTTTTATAATGTGCCGGCGCGCTTGTCAATGTCATCCTTCAGACTTTCGGCGGGCGTCGTTTTACGCTATATTCGGCTATAACTTAGCAATGAATTCATATAATTACAAAACAACGGAATTTACTCAGAAAATGCTGATCGCCGTCGGCATCCTGCTGGCGGCGATTTCGGTCGTGCTTTTTGTTTATTACGCCATCGACGTGGTTTTACTTTTTTTCGGCGCGGTTTTGCTGGCGATTTTCCTGCGCGGGCTGGCGGATTTAATCCGGCGCAATTCGCGAATGTCGGAAGGCATGGCAGTGCTTCTCGTTTCGTTTTTGCTGCTCGTGGTGCTTGCCGCCGCGATTGCGCTGCTCGCGCCCTCGATTACCGAACAGGTCAAACACCTGCGCGACGAGCTGCCGAAATCCGCGGCGCAGGTCAGCAATTATATTTCGCGATACAGTCTGGGCAGAACGATTATTGACCAATTGCCGAGCACCGCCGACGTGATGACAAAAGTTGAGCCGTCGACGGTTGTAACGCAGGTCGGCGGTTATTTTTCCTCGACGGTCGGCGCGGTCGGAAATTTTTTCGTGATGATTCTGCTGGCAATCTATCTCGCTGTCGAGCCGAAATTTTACGCGGGCGGCTTTACCAAACTTTTTCCCGGAAGAGTGCGCCCGCGCGTAACGGAAGTTTTAACCGAAATCGGGACTACTCTGAGCTGGTGGCTGATCGGCAAATCGGCTTCGATGCTTTTTATCGGTCTGCTGACGTGGGTCGGATTATGGATTCTCGGCGTGCCGCTTTCGCTCACTTTGGGTTTGATTGCCGGGCTTTTGTCGTTCATCCCGAATTTCGGACCGATTCTCTCGGCTGTCCCGGCGATTCTGCTCGCCTTTATCGAAAGTCCGGGGAAAGCGGTTTATGTGTTGATTTTGTTCGTCGTCGTTCAATTAATCGAATCGAATCTGGTGACGCCGTACATCGAGCGCCAGACGGTCGAGCTGCCGCCGGCGCTGACGGTTTTTGCGCAGCTTGCCCTGAGCGTGCTCATCGGCGGCGTCGGTCTGATTCTCGCGACGCCGCTTCTGGCAGCCGTCGTCGTTATCGTCCAATCGGTTTATATCGGCGACGTGCTCGGCGACCGGAAAACGGAAGTCGAGGAAAAAAATCTCGACGAAGGAATGGACGGCGAGCCGGAAAATTCGGAACCGATTTGACGGCTGAACGACAAAAATTAAGTTTTTGAACGGTTTCCGGTCACGCTTCTTTTGTCAGGTCGCAAACAGCACCGGTTCCTGCGCGGCGCTTAAAATACTTGAAAATGTCAGAAAATTTTTTATCCGTTAAACGACCTTCCATTATTCTGCTCGCTGCTTTGACCGGCTTAACGGCGCTTTCTATCGACATGAACCTGCCCGCGATGCCCAAATTGCAGGAAGTTTTCGGTGAGAGCGTTTCGACGGTTCAACTGACGCTCAGCCTTTTTCTTTCCGGGTTTGCCATCGGACAACTCATCTGCGGACCTTTTTCAGACCGCTTCGGTCGCCGCCCGGTGCTGCTCGCGGGACTGACGGTTTTTTCCGTCGCCGGAATCGCCTGCGCCGCGAGCACTTCGCTGGCGATGCTCGTCGCGTGCCGGTTTATTCAGGGCTTGGGCGCGAGCGTCGGACCGATTATCGCGCGCGCCGTCGTCCGCGACTGTTTCAAAAGCCGCGAGGCGTCGGGCGTGCTTTCGCGCATCACGCAGGTAATGATTATCGCGCCGCTCGTCGCGCCGCTCGCCGGCGGTTATCTGCTGGTTACTCTCGGCTGGTTTTCGATTTTTATCGTGCTCGGCGCGGCGGGCGCGCTGCTGCTTTCCATTGCCTGGAAGAATCTGCCCGAAACGCTCCAAAAAAACGAGACGGAAAACCGTCCGGAAGGCTCTTTTCGCCGCGACGTCCAAACGATTCTCGCGCACGGCGCGAGTCTTCGGCATACTCTCACGGCGGCGTTTTCCTACGCCGGAATGTTTGCCTACATCAGCGGCTCGTCGTTCGTTTTGATTGAAGTTTATCAAATCCGCGAACAGAATTTCGGCTACTTTTTCGGGATAACCGCGCTCGCCGTCATGCTCGGCGCAAGCTGCAATCGCTTTTTTATCAAAAGAACTTCGTCCGCCGCGCTTCTCCGGGTCGGCGTTTATATGATTTTTGCCGGCGGCGTTTTGATTGTTTTGCTCGTGTGGTTCGACGCCGGCGGTCTGGCGGGCGTGATTGTGCCGATGATTTTGTACATGTTCGGTCTCGGGCTTGTGCAGCCGAACGCGACTTCCGCCGCGATGGCGCCGCACGGGAATCTGGCGGGTTTGTCGTCATCCTTAATCGGCTGCCTGCAAACCGCCGGCGGCGCGCTGACGGGTTTCTGCGTCGGCGCATTTTATAACCGGACGCCGCTTTCGCTCGCCGTGACGGTCGCCGTGATGGCGCTTTTAACTTTTCTGATTTTCGACCGCGGCGAAATTACCGAACCGGCGTCCGTTCCGCCCGATGCCGACATCGTGCCCGAAATCCCGGTCGTCACGCCGATTGAGTAAAGGATGAAAAACTTTGAAACGATTTCGACTAAACTCTTGCAGCCACCTGTAAATTCTGACAGTATCACTCGCCATTATCCGGCTGATAATCTTGGTGTCATAACTTTTAAAAACCATTTCGCCCACCTCGAGTTTCAGTAGTGATTTTGCGGCGGCAAGGACGCCCGGCTAAGGAGTGACGATGAAAAAACCAGCACTTGTTCTTATTTTTATTGCATTAATCGCTTTCGGCTGCGCGCGGCGGTCGCAGATGGCGAAGAACGATGTCCCCGACCCGAAGGCGGCGGTGATCGACGCGTCGCACAAGCTCACCGAGTTGAAATTGCTCACCGGAAGGATCGATGCAGTTTCGGAGACTCCGTACAAGCAGCAGGTCGAGTTCATCGCGCCGGACAAATATCACGTGTGGTATCACGATGACACGGGGGGCGAACTGGAAATGATCACGAGCGCCGGGAAGACCTATCTCCGATCGGGAGATACCTGGACTGATTTAGACAGTGAAACCTCTATTACCCCGACGATGCGCAACTCATTCACCGATGACGTCCTGAGCTCGATCTCTGATGTGCAGTACGAAGGCGACGAGACGCTCGATGACAAGCAAACGCGCATCTTCTCGTACAACCTCGTCACAAAGGTCGGCAATTTCCACGCGAAGCAAAGGATCTGGGTCGACAAGGATTCGGGTGTTCCGGTGAAGTGCTTTGTCGAATACAGCGAAGGTCCGATCAAAACACTCACGACGACGTTCGACTCGCAATCGCCGGTAACGATCGAAGCTCCTCCGCCTGCCGCTAAGTAGCGGGACGCGAATCACATCATTATTCACGCGGCGCTTCACTGAAAGCGCCGCGTACTAACTCTCGGCTTCACGAATTTCCCCGAAAACCTAAAAAATCAATTTCATTCGCCGCGCCGACTCTGAAAAGCGGGGAAATCCGGCTTTTGACTTTGGCTTCAAGTCTCGGGCATTCTAATTATTTGGGAGAGCGCCGCCCGCATCGAATGGCTGCGCTCTTAAATTCCGAATTTATGATTGAAAGATATACTTTGCCCGAAATGGGCGCGATTTGGTCGCTTCAGAACAAGTTTCAGAAATGGCTCGACGTGGAAATTGCTGTCTGCGAAGTCCACGCCGAAGACGGGATTATTCCGCCGGCGGCGCTTGCGGAAATAAAATCGAAAGCCTTTTTCTCGGTTGAAAGAATCAACGAAATCGAAAAGACGACCGACCACGACGTCATCGCTTTTACGACGAATCTGGCGGAAAACATCGGCGACGCGGCGCGTTTCGTGCATTACGGATTAACTTCGTCGGACGTTGTCGATACGGCAAACGCGCTGCTTTTAAAGGAAGCCTGCGACTTGCTCCTGCCGAAAATCGACGCGCTTTTAGAAGTCTTAAAACGCCGCGCTTTTGAATTTAAAGAGACGCCGCAAATCGGTCGCACGCACGGCATTCACGCCGAGCCGACTTCGTTCGGATTGGTCTGGGCGCTCTGGTATTCGGAATTCCAACGCAACAGAAAGCGGCTCGAAAAGGCGAAAGAAACGGTTTCGGTCGGCAAAATCTCGGGCGCGGTCGGCGCCTTTGCGCACCTCGCGCCGGAGACGGAAGAACGCGTCTGCGCGCGCCTCGGAATCAAGGCGGCGGACGTTTCGACGCAGGTTATTCAGCGCGACCGTTACGCCGAATATCTCTGCACGCTCGCGATTATCGCTTCGAGCTTAGAAAAAATCGCGCTTCAGGTTCGCCACTGGCAGCGCACGGAAGTTCGCGAAGCGCAGGAGAAATTCAAGACCGGGCAGAAAGGCTCCAGCGCGATGCCGCATAAACGCAACCCGATTCTATCTGAACGCATCTGCGGAATGGCGCGCACTATTCGCGCCAACTCGATTGTCGGGCTTGAAAACGTCGCGCTCTGGCACGAACGCGATATTTCACACTCGTCGGCGGAACGCATCGTTTTGCCGGATTCTTCCGCGACGCTCGATTATATCCTGGCGAAAACGACTTCGCTGCTCGATAATCTCGTCGTGTACCCCGAAAATATGCTGAAGAATTTGAACCTGACGCGCGGGCTGGTCTTCAGCGGTCAGCTTCTTCTTGCTTTAACGCAAAAAGGCGTTTCGCGCGAAGACGCGTATGTTTATACACAAAGAAACGCGATGAAGGTTTGGGACGAAGGCGGCGATTATCAGGATTTGGTAATCAAAGACGCGGACATTTCTTCCAGGCTTTCGCCGGAAGAAATTGCCCGCGTCTTTGATGTGAAACATTACCTGCGTAATGTGGACAAAGTGTTCAAAAGGGTTTTCGGCTAACCTAATTTGACCATTTTTCCGCCATGTTGCCGACGATCGGATACTTGAAGGTTACGCCTTGATAGGCTTTAAGCGCGCCGTAAATCATGCCGACGAGCCAGCCCAGCCAGAGCAGTAATCCGAGAATGTAAATCAAGATGCCGACCAGACTCAAAACCGCAGAAATTTGACTTAAAATCGCCGCGACGATACCGCCGACAATCATCAGCGCGAAGATAACCACGAAAGCCGCGACGTGATAGAGAACCGATTGGATGGCGTGAAAGCGAACCCATTTATTATCTTTTTCAATGAAAATTTCGATTAGAGCGACAATTCCCACGATATAGCCGATTAAAGCCGTAACGTTTCCATCAAGTCCCAGCGCAGACTTATCTCCAGACCCAGACATATTTTGCATAGTGTTAAGAATCTCCTATTTTATTGTTTCTTAAAAATTTAAACCTTATCGGAAGTCAAAAACTCGTAGTGAATTTAACATAAAGACATTGCTTAAAACAAGATTTTGCGTAAGAATTTAAGTAATATTCGATAAAAATATGAAAGCAAAAGTTTATGTTACCCTGAAACCCGGCGTGCTCGACCCGCAAGGAAAGGCGATTCATCATTCGGTCGAGCTTCTGGGCTTTGAACAAATCACCGACATCCGGCAGGGCAAATATTTTGAAATCGCGCTCGATTCTGCCTTGACCGAAGCCGACGCAAAAGAAACGGCGGAAAAAATCGCGCGTGACGTTTTGGCAAATCCCGTCATCGAAGATTATCGGGTAGAGATTGCAAATTAGTGGTCAGTGGTCGGCGGTCAGTGGACAGAAAAAATCCAACTGACCGCCGACCACTGACATCTGATAACTGATTATGAAATTCGGAGTTATTGTTTTTCCCGGCTCAAACTGCGACCACGACGCGTATCACGTAATTTCGAAACACGTCGGTCAGCCGGTCGATTTTATCTGGCACAAGGAAACCGATTTGAGCAGTTACGACGCCGTCATCGTGCCCGGCGGATTTTCTTACGGTGACTACCTGCGCTGCGGCGCGCTCGCCAAATTTTCGCCCGTCATGGCAGCGGTTAAAGATTTTGCCGCCGCCGGAAAATTCGTCTTCGGCATCTGCAACGGTTTTCAGATTCTGTGCGAAGTCGGGCTTTTGCCGGGCGCATTGATTCGCAACAAAAATCTGCATTTTATCTGCCGGCACGTTAACTTAAAGGTTGAAAACAATCAGACGCCTTACACGAGCGAGATTGAAGCCGGTCAGGTGCTGTCGATTCCGATTGCACACGCCGAAGGCAATTACGTCTGCGACGACGAAACTTTTCATCAATTGGAAGAAAACAACCAGATTGTTTTTCGATACTGCGATGAATCGGGCGAGATTACGGACGAAGCCAATCCGAACGGCGCGCGCGCGAACATCGCCGGAATCTGCAATCAGGACAGAAACGTGCTCGGCATGATGCCGCATCCCGAAAGAGCCTGCGAAAACCTTTTAGGCTCGAACGACGGGCGAAACATTTTCCGCTCGCTGACCAAAGCCATCGCCGCACACGGCTAAAAGATAGAAAAGAGGTGAGAAATAAGAAGTGAGAACTGAAAGCCACATTTTCAGTTCTCACTTCTTATTTCTCACCTCTCATTCATTTACACCGCTTCGGCGGCGACTTCGTTGATGACCAAGCCTTGCTCGCAGAGTTTCCAGTCGAGAACTTCCGCGCCGATTTCTTCGGCGATTGATTTTTCGACCGCCGGGCGCGCGTCTTCTTCGCAGAAAAACGCGATGCAGCCGCCGCCGCCCGCGCCGCAGACTTTGGCGGCAATCGCGCCGTTCGCGTACGCCTTTTCAATCAGCAAATCCATCTGCGGCGTCGTGATTTTCGGCGAAAGGCGCTTGCGATGCGGGTGCGCCGCTTTGAGAAGCTCGCCGACCGCGTTCCAATTGTTTTGGAGCAGCGCTTCGCGAACCTGCAAAGACGAGTCGCGGATGCCTTCAAAAATGTCGTAGAGCTCCTTGTCGCCGTCGATATGGCGCTTGGTGATTTCCCAGTTATTCGTCCCCGAATTGCGCGGTTCGCCCGTGTAGCAGACGACGATGCGTTTTTGCAGGGTTTCCGTATCAATCGAAAGATGTTCGCGCGTCATTCCGTCCGGCGCGAAATGAATCGCCGAAACACCGCCGTACTGCGCCGAATAATAATCCTGAAACCCTGTCGGCACTTTTATCACCTGGCATTCGACCGCCGCCGCAATCGGAATAAAACGCTCGGGCGTGTAACGATTACCGACCAGCCGGTTAAGCGCGCCGATGCAGGCGATATTGAGCGTCGAAGACCCGGCGAGCCCGGCGCCTGCCGGAGCTTCCGAGTCGGTAATCATATTAAAACCGGTTTCGGGCTTGAAAAAATA